>JBLJBB010000052.1:0-14297 GCA_047638115.1 Bacteroidales bacterium
TTAAAATACTGATAGGTTGCATAGTTATTGTAGTTTTATGAGTTAATAATAGTGGAGACAAATATACAAAAAAAGTCGAGAAAAGAAATAAAAATGAAAGAAAATAGAAAAAATATTAAAAAAAAAATAAAAGTCTAAAATGTGTGTGATAAAAATTGACGTGGCTCTAAGAAAAACAAATATCAAAAGGCAACAGAATGAAAAACAGAGGTGTAAAATTGCAATCACCACACAAATGATAGACTTTGGTTTAAATTGCAAGCGACTCCCTTAATAGCCTGAGAACCCCAAATTGTCAGCGATCCCCATTTTCCCAGCGACCCTCACCTAGCAAAACCTCCCTTATAGCCAACTCCTGACACTCTACAAAACCCGATAGTTGAAACCTGATAGCTGAAATCTTTTAACCCTTAACCTTTAACCCTTAACCATATAATCCTGCACCCTGCACCCTGCACCAAATAATCCTGCACCATGCACCTTGCACCCTGTACCTTTTTTTTGTATCTTTGCCAAAAAATTATATAAAAATGGAACTACTTGATTGTAAAGATTTTAAAGATACTCGTTCGGGGTTTGGACAAGGATTATTAGAACTAGGAAGAGAAAATTCAGATATTTATGCGTTGTGTGCCGACTTAACAGGTTCACTTAAAATGGATGCTTTTGTAAAAGAGTTTCCTGATAGATTTGTTCAAACTGGTATTGCTGAAGCAAATATGATTGGAATTTCTGCGGGTCTTGCTTTAAGTGGTAAAATTCCATTTGCAGGAAGTTTTGCTGGATTTGTGACGGGAAGAGTGTATGACCAGATTAGAATGGTTGTGGCATATTCTAAAATGAATGTAAAAATTGCAGCTTCTCATGCAGGAATTACTCTAGGTGAAGACGGAGCTACTCACCAAATTATGGAAGATATTGGTTTAATGAAAATGCTTCCTAATATGGTGGTTTTAAATCCATGTGATTATAACCAAACGAGAAATGCAACCATTGCTGCTGCTCAATATGATGGTCCAGTTTATTTACGTTTTGGAAGACCAGTGGTTCCTAATTTTACACCTGCAGATCAACCATTCGTAATTGGAAAAGCTACTCAACTTACTGAAGGAAATGATGTTACTGTTTTTGCAACTGGGCATTTAGTTTGGCATGCTTTGGTAGCTGCCCACGAATTAAAAGAAAAAGGGATCTCTGTAGAGGTTATTAATATTCATACTATTAAACCTTTAGACGAAGAAGCTGTCTTAAAAAGTGTATCTAAAACAAAGCATGTGGTAACTGCTGAAGAACACTTATTTAATGGTGGACTAGGTGACTCAATTAGTCAACTTTTGGCCAGAAAATTACCTACACCTGTTGAATATGTAGCTGTTGATGATAAATTTGGTGAATCTGGAACTCCTTCAGAATTAATGAAAGCGTATGGATTAGATTCTGAGCATATTAAAAAAGCAATAGAAAAAGTTATTACAAGATAAAATAAGTTTTTTTAAGCTTTATGGTGCATCCATCCGACGAATTCATATTGGAACAATTTGCCTCCGAAAAAACAAAGGAGCAAGCGTTTGGATTGTTGATGCGAAAGTATAATACAGATATTTATAACTCAGTTCGAAGGATTGTCTATTCTCACGACGATGCTGATGATATTGTTCAAAATGTTTTAATTAAAGTTTGGAAGTATTTAGGATCTTTTAGAGGTGATTCTAGTTTAAAAACCTGGATTACCCGAATTTGTGTCAATGAATCTTTGACATTTATAGATAAGAAGAAAAAATTATTACAACTTGACGATGAAACCTATGTCGAAAGAGTTCTCACTTCAATTCCTGATGATACTCATTTTTCCAGTGATCAGATTTTACAGATCATACAAAAGGGGATTCAACTATTACCCGAAAAACAAAGAGTAGTTTTTACTTTAAGATACTACGATGAAATGCCTTATGAAGAGATGTCAAAAGTTTTAAACACTTCGGTGGGTGCATTAAAAACATCATACCATTTTGCTGTAAAAAAAATTGAAGAATTTTTAGCTAAGCATTAAACTTTTAAAATATTAAAATGTCAATATCTATGAATAATAACCATGAAAACACCATGAAAAAGCTTGAAGAGTACAGAAAAGAGCCCGGGTTTACCGTTCCTGACGGTTATTATGATGATTTGTATGAAAAAATGATGAGTCGAATTGCAGTTGAACATCATAAAACAAATAATCATAAAAAGTTTTTTAGGTTTTCTATGGTTGGCTCTGCAGCAGCTGCTGTTGTAGCGTTTGTCGTTACAATTTCATTTTTAAATCAAAATCCATCTACTAATTTAGTGGTTGATAACCTTACAAATACTCCACAAGTTGAACAAATAACACCTGAAAAATCAAATTCAGGTAACGCACAGTCTTCAGAAAAAATTCAGAAACCTGAAGTAATGAACACTATTGAAGTTTCAAGTGGAAGTTCAAAAATTGCAAAAAAAAGCACTTTAGTTTCAACCTATTCTGATAATAATGTTGATATTGAAGACCCAGTTCTTGAATTTTATGCTGAAGATGTTAGATCTGATCAATTTCAAGAAGCATTAATGGATTTGGAATGTTATTACGAATTTTAAATATAAGGCGATGAAAAAACAACATTTTTTTTACTTTATATTTATAAGTATGCTTTTTATAAATCGTGTAGATGTTTATGCACAAACAAACGATACACTTCCTAATAATAATTCGAATACAATTCAAAATCAAAATTCATCTATTTTTATTGATGATAACTGTCAATCAATTATGAAAATAAAAAAAGATTTTATTTCAAAAAACCTTAAATTGACAGAAAAGGAGAGCCAACAATTTTGGCCGATATATAATGGTTATCTAAAACAGGAAGCTATTATTTACGATCAGTATAAAATAGAATTAGAAAAAAAAGGGATAAAGAGCCAAAAAGGCAAAATTATTCCGAGTATCTCTACAGATGATCAAATCCTTTTTTACTTAGATATGTACTATCAAACTCGTGAAGCCACTACACTTTTGGAGCAAAAATTATATTTAGATTTAAAAAAGGTATTAACTCCAAGAAACCTATTGTATTTTCTAGATCTTGAAAAGTCTTTTAAGTCAAGAGTTAAAGAAAAAGCACAAGGAGCTTGTCCGAGATCAAACAAATAAAAAAACACCTTACAAAAAAAATAATATTCGGTGTTTTTTGCATTAATATTTTTTGTATTTTTGCAGTCCCAAAAAAATTGGGTCAAAATAATTGTAAATTAAAAGATTAAATTTTTGATTGTATGCCTACAATACAACAGTTAGTAAGAAAAGGAAGAAAAAAATTGACTTCACAAAGCAAGTCAAGAGCGCTGGATTCATGTCCACAGAGACGCGGCGTATGTTTAAGAGTTTACACAACAACTCCTAAAAAACCAAACTCAGCTATGCGTAAAGTAGCTAGAGTACGTATGACCAACGGTAAGGAAATAAATGCTTATATTCCTGGTGAAGGTCATAACCTACAAGAACACAGCATCGTACTCGTAAGAGGCGGTCGTGTAAAAGACTTACCTGGTGTAAGATATCACATCGTTCGTGGAGCATTAGATTCCGCTGGTGTTACTGGTCGTTTACAAGGTAGAAGTAAATACGGAACTAAACGTCCAAAGAAAAAAGCTTAATTAAAGCTTTTGTAAATGGGGCGCCAAAATGGGTTGCCTGAGAGTAAATAATAATTATTGAAGTTACAAAAAAATGAGAAAATCAAAACCAAAAAAACGGATCATCCTTCCAGATCCAAAATTTAATGACGTGATGGTTACAAAATTTGTAAACAACCTCATGTTACAAGGAAAAAAATCAACCGCTTTCGAAATTTTCTATGATGCAATGGATATCATCGAAGAGAAACTAAAGGAGAACCCTTTAGAAGTATGGAAAAAAGGTTTAGCAAACATCACCCCTGCTATTGAAGTAAAAAGTAGAAGAATCGGTGGTGCTTCTTTCCAAATCCCTACAGAACTTCGTCCTGAAAGAAAGCAATCAGTAGGTATGAAAAATTTAATCATGTACGCTCGTAAACGTCATGAAAAAACTATGGCAAGCAAATTAGCAGCTGAAGTGATGGCAGCATTCAAAGAAGAAGGTGCTTCATTCAAACGTAAAGAAGATATTCACAGAATGGCAGAAGCGAATAAAGCTTTCTCTCACTTCAGATTTTAATATAAAATTATATCTGTAGGAAAGGAATCTTATGTCTGAAGAGTTGCTTAATATAAGAAATATAGGTGTAATGGCGCATATTGATGCTGGCAAAACCACCACTACAGAAAGAATACTTTTCTACACCGGGAAAAATTACAAAATAGGTGAAGTTGATGAAGGCACTGCAACCATGGATTGGATGGTTCAGGAACAAGAAAGAGGTATAACTATTACCAGCGCAGCTACAACAGTCTATTGGAAACACCAATCAAATGATTATAAAATCAACATTATTGATACTCCCGGCCATGTTGATTTTACAGTCGAAGTAGAACGTTCTTTGAGAATATTGGATGGAGCCGTTGCACTTTTCTGCGCCGTTGGTGGCGTAGAAGCACAATCTGAAACCGTATGGAGACAAGCTAATAAATATAATCTAGCTCGAATTTGCTACATTAATAAATTAGATCGGTCTGGCGCTGATTTCTTTTCAGTTTTAAATCAAATTGAAGAGACTCTTAACGCAAATCCTATCGCTCTTCAAATTCCGATTGGTATTGAAGATACCTTTGTTGGAGTTGTGGATTTGGTAGAAATGATAGCATACGAATGGGATGAAGATGACCAGGGTGTTTTATACCACGAAGTTGAAATACCTGAAGATATGTTGGATGAAGTAAATGAATATAGAACCAAACTTATCGAAAAACTTGCTGATTTAGATGAAGATTTAATGATTAAGTACTTTGATGAGCCAGGGAGTATAACTTCTGATGAACTTATTTCGATTATCAGAAAAGGTACTATTGAAAGAAAAATTCAACCTGTCTTATGTGGATCCTCTTTCAAAAATAAAGGAGTACAAAGATTGATAGATGCTGTTGTTATGTATTTACCTTCACCTATTGATCTTTTACCTGTTAAGGGTATTAATCCTAAAACTGAACAAGAAGAGGTTAGAATAATGGATGAAAAAGGTCCATTTTCTTCTGTAGCTTTCAAAATTGCTACAGATCCTTATGTTGGTAAATTAACTTTCATTAAAGTTTATTCCGGTAAATTAAATGCAGGTGAGGTCGTTTTTAATGTTACATCAGGAAAAAGAGAAAGAGTCTCAAAAATCTTACAAATGCACTCAAATAAACAATCACAGCTAGAATCAGTAACTGCTGGAAATATTGTTGCACTTGTTGGGATGAAAGAGATTAAAACTGGAGATACCTTATGTGATGAAAAAGCACCAATTTGTTTGGAAAAAACAAGCTTCCCTGAGCCAGTTATTCAGATCGCTATAGAGCCAAAAACAAAAGATGATGAAGAAAGATTACTTTCATCTCTTGCTAAGTTATCAGAAGAAGACCCTACATTTATTGTAAAACATGATGAAGAGTCTGGACAATTACTGATCAGTGGTATGGGAGAACTTCACTTAGAAATCTTATTAGATAGATTAAAACGTGAGTTCAATGTAGCATGTAATCATGGAAAACCAAGAGTTGCATACAAAGAAGCAATTTTAACTGAAATTTTTCATTCTGAAACATACAAAAGGCAAACAGGTGGTAGAGGATCTTATGCATCAATTAAATTTAGGATATCTCCTACAGATCTTACTAAAAAAGGATTTTCGTTTGAAAATCAGATCAAAGGGTCTGTGTTGCCAAAAGAGTATATTGCTGGAATTGAAAAGGGGTTTATGATTGCTATGAATAATGCCAAATATGGATTTCCTTTAGAGTCATTACACGTTACTCTCTTGGAAGCTAATGCTCATACTGTAGATTCTGATGCTATGGCATTTGAAATTTGTGCTAAGATCGCTTTTAGAGAAGCCATTAGAAACGCAACTACAGTAATTTTAGAACCTATCATGAAAGTTGAAATTGACACACCTGATGAGTTTATGGGAAATGTAACCAGTGATTTAAATCGTAGGAGAGCTGAATTAAAACAAGTTGATGCAAAAATTGGTTTTCAAGTAATAAAAGCCAACGTGCCACTTGCTGAAATGTTTGGCTATGTTACAGGTCTAAGGTCAATTTCCACAGGTAGAGCATCTTATAGCATGGAGTTATTAAAATATGCACGAGTTCCAGATGATATTCAAGAAACGATTCTTACAAAAGGAAGATTCGCATTATTATAAAAAATACAAAAAATTAAAACAATTCACAATTCAATATAAAATGAGCCACAGAATTAGAATCAAATTAAAATCTTTCGACCATACATTGGTTGATAAATCTGCTGAAAAAATCGTAAAAACGATTAATGCAGTTAGAGAAGACAAAGTCGTATTAGTAGGACCTATTCCTCTCCCAACACACAAAAAAATCTTTACTGTAAACCGTGCAACTTTTGTAAACAAAAAGTCAAGAGAACAATTTGAACTTTCAACTTACAAAAGATTGTTAGATATTTATGGTACAACATCAAAAACCATTGATGCATTGATGAAACTTGAATTACCAAGTGGTGTTGATGTAGAAATTAAAGTTTGATCATGAATTTTATTCAGGTATAAAATATCTGAATCAGATTATCTGAAAATTTTTGCGAGTAATCGCGTAGTAATAAATTAAATTAATTAAAAAATGTCTGGATTAATAGGAAAAAAAATTGGGATGACTAGCATTTTCGATGCCTCTGGTAAAATAGTACCATGCACAGTAATCGAAGCTGGTCCTTGCGTAGTTACGCAAGTAAAAACCGTTGCAACCGACGGTTACGATGCCATCCAATTAGGATTCGATGAAAAGAAAGAAAAAAGGACAACAAAATCATTAAAAGGTCACTTTGAAAAAGCAGGAACAACTCCAAAAAAAGTTTTAAAAGAGTTTACCCGTTTTGAAGAAGATCACAGAAAAGCTTTTGGTGATGTGTTAGACGTAACTATTTTTGTCGAAGGAGAGTATGTTGATGTAAGTGGAGTATCAAAAGGAAAAGGATTTCAAGGTGTTGTAAAACGTCATGGATTCGGTGGAGTAGGAGATGCAACTCATGGTCAACATAACCGTTTAAGAGCCCCTGGTTCTTTAGGAGCATCATCATGGCCATCAAGAGTAATGAAAGGTATGAGAATGGCCGGTAGAACAGGTGGTGACAAAGTAAAAATGATCAATTTACAAATTGTAAAGATTGTTCAAGAGAAAAATTTGTTGTTAATTAAAGGTTCCGTACCAGGACCTAATGGTTCATATTTAATTATTGAGAGATGGAGTTAAAAGTATATAAAACAGACGGTAGCGAATCAACAAAAGTGGTTTCATTAAATGATTCAATTTTTAATGTAGAACCTAATGATCACGCAATTTGGCTTGATGTTAAACATTACTTAGCCAATCAAAGACAAGGTACTCATGATACACTAGAAAAATCAACTATTTCTGGGAGTACACGTAAATTAAAAAAACAAAAAGGTACTGGTGGAGCACGTGCAGGTAGTATAAAATCATCTACAATTAGAGGTGGAGCAACTACTTTTGGTCCTCATCCTAGAGACTATAGCTTTAAATTAAACAAAAAAATTAAACGATTAGCTCGTTTTTCTGCTTTAACTTACAAAGCTAAAGAACAAAAAATTCTTGTAATAGAAGATTTCTCTTTAGAAACACCAAGAACCAAAACTATGATTGAACTTCTTTCGAAATTCAATTTAGAGAATACTAAAACATTATTTTTAGTGAATGAAAATAATCAAAATGTATATCTCTCTGCAAGAAATTTAAAAAGAACCAAAGTTATTAGAGCTTGTGATGTTAATACTTATGATGTATTAAATGCTAAACAACTCGTTATTTTTGAAAACAGTTTACCTGATTTCGAAATTATGATTAACGATTAATTCGATACAATTATTGATAACATTAAATCAGATAAGAAAAATGAACGTATTAATTAAGCCCATTATTAGTGAAAAAATGCAAGCGGTATCCGAAAAGTTTAACCGCTATGGTTTCATTGTTGACAGAAAGGCTTCCAAAACGCAGATTAGAAAAGCTGTTGAGGATACATACGGTGTAAAAGTAGAAAAAGTAAACACGCTTATCCAAAGAGGTAAATCAACAACAAGAATTACTAAAGCGGGAGCAATTACAGGACAAAAAAACACTGTTAAAAAAGCAATTATTTTTGTAAATAGTAAAGATAAAATCGATTTTTATAGCAATATATAACAATGGCACTAAAAAAATTTAACCCAGTAACGCCCGGTCAACGTTTTAAAGTAATTAGCACGTTTGACGAGATTACCACAAATAAACCTGAAGAGAGTTTATTATGTCCTAAACCAAGGACAGGCGGAAGAAATAATAGTGGTAAAATGACAATGCGCTACATAGGTGGCGGTCATAAACAAATGTATCGTTTTATCGATTTCAAAAGAGATAAAGATAATATCCCTGCAACAGTAAAAACTATTGAGTATGACCCAAACAGATCAGCTCGTATTGCTTTATTGTTTTATGCAGATGGTGAAAAACGTTATATTATTGCTCCTCACGGATTAAAAGTTGGACAAGTAATCAATTCTGGTTCTGGAGTTTCTCCAGATTTAGGAAATTGCTTACCACTTGGTGAAATCCCATTCGGATCTACAGTTCATAATGTTGAATTAAGACCAGGACAAGGTGCTAAAATGGCACGTAGTGCAGGATCTTATGCGCAACTTATGTCTAGAGATGGTAAATATGCAAATCTAAGATTACCTTCTGGTGAAGTTAGAATGATTCTTTGTACTTGCCGTGCTACTATCGGTATGGTTTCTAACATTGATCATAGTCTTGAGGTATCTGGTAAAGCCGGTAGAAATCGTTGGATGGGTCGTCGTCCTCGAGTTCGTGGTGTGGTTATGAATCCTGTGGATCACCCAATGGGTGGTGGTGAAGGTCGCGCAACTGGTGGACACCCACGTTCTAGAAATGGTATTCCAGCAAAAGGATACAGAACTAGAGCTCCTAAAAAACACTCTGACAAATATATTATAGAAAAAAGAAAAAGATAATTTAAAATAAAATAATATGAGTCGTTCTTTAAAAAAAGGTCCATATATCCACTATAAACTCGAAAAAAGAGCCGCTGAAGCTCAAGAGGCAGGTAAAAAAACAACCATTAAAACTTGGTCTCGTGCTTCAATGATTTCTCCTGATTTTGTTGGTCTTACTATTGCAGTTCACAACGGAAATAAATTTATTCCTGTTTATGTTACTGAAAATATGGTAGGTCATAAATTAGGCGAATTTTCTCCTACTCGTCTTTTTAGAGGTCATGCAGGACAAAAGGATAAAGGGAAAAAATAATTTTTCACTTTACAATAAAAAAGCTCTGAGATATCAGAGCTTTTTTTATTGTACTACATGGATAGAACCCGTTTTCTGAATTGATTTTCCTCCTCTATTTTTATATCGTATTATGTAAGTATATGTAGTGTTAATTGGTACAAATTCACCTTTAAATTTTCCATCCCATCCTTGTTTGATGTTTTTAGAATTAAAAATCAACTCTCCCCATCTGTTGAATATCTCAAAATGATAATTCTCTAAATCTTCAGATTTAAAAATCGGTAGAAAAATATCATTCAAATTATCACCGTTTGGAGTAAAAGAATTTGGAATAAAAATATCAAATTCTTTAATTTCTATCGTTTTACTGATAGAATCCAAACAACCAAACTCATTATTTACAATTAATTCAATAGTATAGGTTCCTCCAAATTGGTACTCATGAGATGGATTTTCTACATATGAAATAGAGTAATCTCCAAAATTCCAGACCCAATTAACATCTCCATCAGAACAATTTAAAAATTGAATGGTTGAATTTATTTCAAATGAATTAGAAGGGAATGTCTCAAAACATGCTGTTGGATATCCAGACTCTTCAATCACAAATTGTAGAGTGTCTGAACATAAATTGTCAGATACAATCACAGTATATACTCCTGGAGCTATGTTAAATGCCCTGTTTTCCATAAAATCTGTAATTTCAAACCAATTGTATTCTATTGGCTCAACTCCATTTTCACAATGAATAGAGATACATCCATTGTTTTTACCACATGATGATGGAGATATTGAATCAATGAAAGCTATGATTGTTTTGTCATATATAGTATCCTGAAAAAGTTGGATACACCCATTCGCATCCGTAATTGTACAAGTATATATTCCTGCTGCTAATTGTGTGATATTTGGAGATGTAGAAACTAAATTTTCCCATTCAAAAGTATAAGGTTCAACTCCTCCAGATACCGAAGTGGTTATAGATCCTAAAGAATGATAACAACGATCATCTGTTGTATATCCCATCACATGTATTGGGGGTGGAGAACTAATTTCATAATTGGGAGAATAAGATATACAACCAAAATAATCTGTAATTGTTGCATTATAATTTCCTATTGAAAGTGAAGATATTGTAGGAGTTGTGTCTCCATTATTCCAAACATAATAGTAGGGTGGAACACCCCCTGATACACTCAAATTGATTTGCCCCTCGTTAATCCCATAACATGTAAGATTGTTTTTTATAACAGAAAAGTTCATTTGTGGGATAACTTCAATATTAATGTTTGCACTATCCATACAACCACCATAACTGCCAATAACAGAATAAGTAATATTCTCAGTTGGAAATAGTAATATAGAGTCTGTATCTTCATAAAAATGACTCCAATCATAATGTAAAGCACCATATGCATTCAAAATAACGGAATCTCCATAACAGATGGTAGTTGCTGATGCTTCTAAATTTACAGTTGGTTGTGATCCAATCAATACGTATGTCAAATATGGTTGAGAACTTATTGAACCAGAAGTTATTACTAAAGAATAAAGACCAGATTGATTTAAATTACAATTTGGTATTATGGGTGAGGGTTCGGTTGAAGTGAACCCATTTGGGCCGCTCCATGAATAAGTATATTCTGGTTTGGGGTTTTGACAAAAAAGTCTTAATGTATCGCCCAAACATAATGGTCCATTATTTTGAGCATTTGACATAAGATCACAATTCGTTGTTGCAGTTGTATATTCTGGTACTATATTAAAATTGATGGTACCAGGCGTTCTGGAAAAATTGCTTATGAGTAAAATGTAAAATTGACCTGATTGAGCATTTGGAATATAACACCATTCAGATGCATTAGGAGAATAACTACAATCGATCAGTGTATAATCCGGATAGGACCCTAAATCACTATGATCTCCATTTGGTGGACAATGAGAAATATTGGGAGATATATTCAATTCAATTTGATCACAACATATTTTATGCATAAAATCAAATTGGTTTTCAGCATAGAATGGTCCCCAACATGCAAAATCAGCATCTAAAGGGGCCCCGTTTAATGAAGTTTGACTGATATGAATCAATAAGTTTCCAGGATCATTTATTTGAAGATAATGCCATTTAGGAGCAGGAGCAATATCAAAACAAGCAAAATCTACTTGTCCAAAATAATTTGTCGCAAATCCATTTGTCCCTGAAGAATATGAAACTCCATAAGGGTTTTCATCTGTGCAGAATGGAGTTGCCGAATATCCAGTGATTGTGTTATTATTGGGTTCACAAGGAGAGCCCGTATAGATTGATACAGGAAAACATGCAACACAATGAATATATGCTAACCACCCTGATGCCGAAGATAGATTGTCTGATTTGAAATGAAAAGTTAATGTATCACTGTTAGATTGATAAAAATTGGGTGCATTGATCTGTGTGTAAACTCCTACAATAGGTGCGTTTATTGAATTTCCATCAAATACCCATAAAGTATCTCCCAATCCTAAATTATAATTATTAAAATATATCTGTAATTCATGCTCAACATTACTTGATGAGTATACAGTTTGAATTAAATCCAGAGAATTTCCATAATTTTCCATACCTCCAGGATCAGCATAGAGAAAATCACAATTTTGAATATTCCCATTTGTCATGATCATTGGATCACAATAATGAATTTTTAAGATGTTTCTTTTCTGAAATATAAAACCTAAAGAAGGATTGTAATATATAGGATTAATGGTATCTCCATAATAAACGAGACTTTTATTAACCATATTTGAACAGACAAAACGATTTCCAAGTGAATAATCCTTTAATTGGGTGTTATCATCCCAACATACGATTAGATTTCCTTGATTTGTATATTCAAATGGTTGGTTGAAGTTAATATAACACCATCCTTCCTGATCAAAACTGATATTTCCGCTGAATACTTCTTGAATGGAATCAGCAAAAACCCAATCTTGATTGCTCGAAAATTGAGTTTTGCTGCTCTCTCCTAAGTATATTTTTACAGTTCTGTTAAAATTGATATTATCATTTTTAAATATTGAAATTCCACAAATTACTCCAGCTTGATTGATTTCGTTTTGCAAATAGATCTGTTGTGAATAGGAATAGTTATTGCTCAGAGAAAATGGAATATTATAGCTGACACTATTACTATCTCCAATGGTAATAATTTGAGCATTACCAAAGATTGAATAACATATCAAAATAAATAATATTAGTGGATTTTTGAACATGAATTCACATAATTTTCTCTAAATTTTATTTTATTAAATTTTATACAAGTTATATTATTAGACGCATTGCGTGTATTAATGTTCTTAATTTCTTTGATTTATTAACGAATCAAATGGATGGATCCAACTTTTCTGAATTTTTGTCCAAATCCATTTTCATAAATGAGTATGTATGAGTATGATTGAGATGGGACTGCCTCTCCTTTATACGTTCCGTCCCAACCTATTTGAGCATCATTGCTGTAAAAAATTAACGCTCCCCATCTATTGTAAATTTTTAAAGAGTAACCTTGATCTCCAATATAAGAACATATTGGGAGAAAAATATCATTCAATCCATCATTATTGGGCGTAAAGGAATTTGGAATAAAGACTGTGGAAACATCATTAACTAAAATTGCTATTGTTGTGGAATCAACACAATCATATTCATTATAAGCAAAAAGTTGAATTTGATACATTCCAGCATTTGAATAATAATGTGTTGGGTTTTCATAAGTTTCAATGATTCCATCTCCAAAATTCCATCTATATTGAGTGGCAAAAGAGGAACAATTTAGAAAAGGCAACGGTTGATTAATTAAAATAGAACCATCAATCTCGTTTTCTATACAAGCAATAGGTCTATGAATTTCATCAATTTCAACGGATAAAGTGTCCATACACCCTTCTTCTGTAATATAAATGGGGTAAAATCCAGGAGGTAAGTTATAGGCATTCAAATTGTTATGGTCAGTAATATTTCCCCAATTGATTGAAAAATTATTGTTATTACTTTCGACATCTAAGGAGAAACTTCCATTATTACGCTCACAAATTGAAGGTAATTGTTGTGAAACAGAAGACTCAATTTGAAAATGATCCACATAAACAGACGTTGTATCTCTACATCCAGAATGATCTGTTACACTTATTGCATATAACCCAGATTCTAAAAAGTTTAGTGATGAACCAAATAAATTCTCTTTTGTCCAATAATAGGTATATGGAGGAGTTCCATTTTCAATGGTGAGTTCTATTGAGCCATTATGCTTATTGCAGGTTTCAAAATTTGATGTTGATTCTACGATTTCTAAAGGAAAAATTATTAAAACAGTATCTGTTATGGTTTTGGTACACCCATGGTCGTCTGTAATTGTACAGGTGTAAATTCCTGAATTTAAATTGTATGCAAATTCTAATTGAGAGTTGTGAGACCACAAAAAACTATATGGAGCAACACCACCAGAAACTTGCAACGTTATTGTACCATTATTGATATTACATCTCTTTGGAGTAGTTTCACTAATACAAGCCATAGGATTAGGTTGAATAATTTCATTATTGTTGGTTTGAGTGCACCCATTTGCATCGGTTATCGTTACTTGATATACACCTACTGTAAGATGTGATATTTGAGTTCCTGTACCTCCATTATCCCAAATATATTCGTATGGTTGAATTCCCCCTGTAACAGTTACAGAAACAGAACCTGTAGTATCACCATAACAAAGTGGAAAAACAGTACTGGTATTGCTTAAAAGCATGGTAGGTTGAGAAATTGTAGCAATCGCAATGTTACTGATTCC
>JBLJBB010000053.1:0-2099 GCA_047638115.1 Bacteroidales bacterium
GGATAGTTTTCAGATTGCCTTATCTGTTCTGGAGTAGGCAATTGTTCACCGTACGAACGTTTCCGTCCTAAAGGGCTGTCTGATTTAGGAATGAGATAAAGTTTAGTATCTTTTCTAATTCTTCCCACTAATATTGTACGTTCTGGAAGATTTTTTATTACTTCTTTATTAGTATAACTTCCATCTACACTTACAATTAATTTTTTATCATATGCGCCATCTTTATCCAAGTTTGCTCTAAGATGTGCAATTCGTTTGCTTCCTTGAACACTTAATTTTGCATTTTTCTTATCTTCTTTATATTGAGCAATTTCTTCTTTTGAAGCTCCTTTCTTAGGCTTAATCGCTGATGGAGCATGAAAAAAATCAATAGGAATAGCTCTAGACTCACTTTTTTCACCTTTTTCTGTTAATGCTAAGGACATCTGAATAAACCTTTGTCCCCAAATGAAGTTTGTATGAAATTTTGGACCTAGTGGATCTCGCATCCATGAAGTTCCAGGTATATGCTTGCCAGTTTTTTTAATTGTAGTATCATCCATGTGGGCATAAATATATTTTTGATTATTAACTTCCTTTAATATATTCTTTTGAATGATCTGCATGACCTTTTCATTGTCAATTTTCATTTTACTGAATACATTATAAAATGAACTCCAATCATTAAACTGGTTTCCACATGCTGATAAGGCTCCTGTTATGGTCCTCCGACCATGACAATTTATTAAACCATAAATCATTTCCCTCGTTTTTTCCCATGATTGCTGGGTTTTAAAAGCAGGGCGTAATTCATTAATCATAAATTCAACTTCTTCAATCAGGGTGTTGTCGTTCGTTTTTTTTTTCAGAATCTGTTTTTGATTCTGAACGTTGTAAAACCATTTTCTTTTTGTCTTCAATTACCCACTCGACAGTTTCCCCTTTTTCAAATTCCATTGCCTGTGCAACTGCTGATGGGAAATTAATGTACCACTGCTCACTCGCAGCTCTTTTAATTAACTGAATTTTTGTTGGAAAGCCCATAATTACAAATATTAAATCTAGTTATATAACTAGTTGCAAAAATATAAAAAAAAATAATACAAATACCATTTATTGATAAAAAATCGAAAAAAATTATTTTTTTTATCTAGTTAAATCCAAACTCCAGGCAACCTCTTCGAGGTTGATCAAACTTCTACATAGTTTTCACGTCCTAATACCATTAAAAGAATAATCGTAAGTTTTATTCATCTATTGTTTTACTTCCAAATTATAATTTAATTTTAACAATTTACAATCATTTTGAAATCAATTTTAACAAAATGATGTTTAATTATTTTAAATAATTCATTGAAAAACATACAATTAAAATTTAATATTGTAAATTTAAATATTAACCATTTCATTATAATAAATTTGTGAAATGAAATGATAAAAGAACACTATAAAATCAAAACCTCGAAGAGGTTTCAGATTAGTAACCGTAGGTCAGCGAAGCGCCACCTGCGGACAAATGAACCACACGCTAACAATACTACCTCGAAGAGGTTGCAGAAATAAATCTTACTACTATGAGTTACAATAATTTATTTTACCACATCATTTTTAGGACAAAGAAAAACCAAAAAACATTGTCATTGACTCACTCAGATGAATTATACAAATATATATGGGGAATTATAAATCGAAAAGATTGTTTTCTATTTCGTATAAATGGGATAGAGGATCATATTCATATGCTTGTTTCAATCCATCCAACAATAGCAGTTGCAGATTTTGTAAGAGATATAAAACGGAGAAGTAGTATCATGTTGAAAATGGAAAAAGGGTTCGAAAAATTCAAAGGATGGGGTGGTGTATATTGTTCATTGTCATATAGCATAAATGAAAAAGAGATGATATCTAATTATATTAAAAATCAAAGAGAACAACATAAAACAGTTTCATTTAAAGAAGAATTAGAAGCAATTGTTAAAGAAGCAAAATTTGATTTTGATCAGCGATTTTGGGATGACGAATAGAGGTATTTTTCACTTTTTCTGCAACCTCTGCGAGGTAGTAGATCGTCGTGGGGGCATCATGCAGCCGCAGGTAGCTTAGCAACCTACGGTTACTAA
>JBLJBB010000054.1:0-50342 GCA_047638115.1 Bacteroidales bacterium
TTCCACAAGGATCTGAAACTGTAATTAAAATATAGCTGTTTGTGTCTATGATACTTCCTGATGTAATGTTTTGTGTAACAGTTAGTTGATTATTGCTCCAACATTGATCCGTACTATTAGACAAAACTAAACTTGTGAAATCGGGTACAGTATAGTTTGGATAATTACCTACAGCATATTGAATAGGGAAGGGGAGTGTTACAAAAACAGGATGAGACGTATCTCTAATTTCCAAACTAAAGGTATCTTTTCCCATACAACCGTAGTGATCTGTTACACTTACCACGGCATGATAAACCTGATTACAGATTGAGGAATCAACCTGAATTGTTGTATTTGAATTTGTACTCGTTGAAACTCCATTTCCAGACCAAGTGTAATTGTAGGTTGGAGTACCACCAGAAGTGGAGGTTTGTAAACCAACGGTTCCAATATTAGGACAATAACTATTAGATAATGAGTTAATTACTATATTGGGATTTGCTCTAACATGTATGGTAAAACTTGAAGTGTCTATACACCCAGATTGTGTCCCAGTTACACTATATGTGGTTGTTGTTAATGGAGTTACTGTTTTTGTGTTTCCAGAACCTAATCCACTGCTCCAACTATAAGTGGATGCCCCACTTGCATTAAGTGTAATTGAATCTCCCAAACATATATTCACATTAGGAGCTGTTAATTGCACTGTAGGTTGTGGAAAAACGGATACCAAAGTTGTAGAAGGTGTAGAGATTTGAGTGGAAGTTGTGATGGTCAATGAATAAGATCCAGAATGTGAAGTATTAATATTGTTTAACGTGGGATTTTGTAAATTAGATGTAAACCCATTTGGACCCGACCAAGCATAACTTGCTCCAGGTTGTGGATTGTTACATGTTAATTGTAAAGTTCCCCCTTCACAAAGTGGACCATTGTTCGAAACAGAGGCCAATAGTGAGCAATCTGTAGTTGCAGATGTAAATTCAGAAACTGTATTGAATGAAATCGTTCCTGCATATCCTCTGTAATTGGTTAAAAGTAAAATATAAAATTGACCCGTTTGGGCATTAGGAATATAACACCACTCAGGAGACCCAAAAGCAAAACTACAATCAATAAGGTTATTGATCGGATATCCCCCCATATTGTTTGTATGATTCCCATTTGGAGGTTGATGTGTACTTCCAGAAGATCGATAAAGTTCATATTCTCCACAACACCATTTTTGCATAAAATCTGATTGGTTATCAGCATAAAATGGCCCCCAACAAGCAAAATCAACATCAGTACTAAGTCCATTATAGGAATTTAAATTAATGCTAATTAACATATTGCCAGGGTTGTTAATTTTCATAAAATACCATGCAGGTCGTGGAACTTCGGCTAAACAACCAACAGGCGTTGTTAAATAAACATTTCCGTTTCCTGATGTTGCAGAAGGAAAAGTAACTCCAAAAGGGTTCACATCTGTACAAAAAGGACTTGCAGCATATCCAGTACTATTGTTGATGTTGGGCTGACAAGGTGATCCTGCACCAAATGATATTGGATCACATAGCCGACAGTAAATATATGCTAACCAGCCCGTTGATTCATGCATTGCATCAGATTTAAATCTAAAAGTTAAAGAATCAGAAAAGGCAGTAAAATCAAACGGAGTATTGTTCCCAGTAAAGATCCCAATCAAAGGAGCAAATATACTCCCCCCATTGTAAATCCATAAAGTATCACCCATTCCCAAAGAAAAATCCATAAAATGATACATGAAATGATCATTCATAGAACCTGATACAATTGTTTGAATGTAATTCTGATTTGGACCATATTGATTTAATCCGTTAGCATCTGAATAGATCATATCACAACTATTGATCAATGTATTACTCATTGGAATTGGTAAACATTTATGTATTTATATGTTATTACGATCTCCACTGATCGTTCCAGATGGTGGTGTGGAAAAGTTAGGATTAATCAAATTACTATTAAAGTAAATAGCTTTGTTTGAACTTGTTGTATATTTAAAAGTGTTAGCAACTGCTGAATCTATGATTTGTGTATTATCATCAATTCCAATAATAATATTTTGAGACCCATCATACATAAATGGGATATCAAAATTAATATACGTCCAATTATTACTTGTAAAAATGATTGATCCTGAATAAACTTCTGTTAATGACGTTATGGGTTCCCAGTCTGTTGTGCTGTTAAAAGATGTTTTAGTTGTATGCCCAATAAAAATTTTAAAAGTTCGGGTTAAGTTGCCATTTGATGTATGGAATAGTGATATTCCGCAAATTGTTCCACTTGCTCCAACTTCAGAACTTGTAAATATTTGTTGTGTGATGGAATAATTTTTAGAACTATTAGTAGGGAAATTTGAAGTTGTAGTATTTGCATTTCCAATAACTACAACTTGAGAATAACCTGTATTGCAAATAGTTACAAACAGAGTATAGATCATAATTCTATAAAAAAAGTATTTAAAAGACATTATGTAGTTTTCAAGAATACAAATATATATATAATTTCATTAATATTATGAAACTAATTCTTTTACTACAATTTTATGTTTTTGTTACTAATTTTTTGACTCTGTCAGCAGCTAATTTCCCAGTTAATATTGCCATGGGAACTCCAGCAGGGCTTTAATATTCTTTTGGGCATTCCGGCTCGCTTCGCTCGCCGTCGGGCTTGTTCCGGGGTTCGCTTCGCTTCCGTACTCCATTCCGCTTCGCTCCATTCCGTACCGCCTTCGCCGCCCTCCACATCCCTAATGCAAGTCGGACTCAAGGCTAATGGCCAATGGCTAAAAAGCTATCAGCTGTCAGGTTTCAGCCATCAGTTTTTTTTAATAATTAACCACAAAGATCACAAAGTTTTAAACACAAAGTGCACAAAGAACCTACGAAACCAACCTCGCAGAGGTTGCAGATTAGTAACCGTAGGTTGCGAAGCTACCTGCGGATGAATGATACTCCCGCGACCAACTACTACCTCGAAGAGGTTGCAGAAATAATGAATAATCTATGAAAAACTTTCGCTGCAGCGCAGCGTTATATTTGTAGTGAACGATTCCTCGACTTGTTTTCTCACTACATAGTAGTGATTTATTTTTTGATTTCTAACGTACTTTCTATTCTAATAAAAACGGGGTGTTTTATTTTGTAAGTATAAGATATTTAGCAATTTGTGCATTTTGCATTTTTGTTGATTTCATTCAAGTGTACACTTAGTTAACACATTGCATGTTATAACATTTTCATTTTTTTGGTTACCCCACTTTTATTAGAATAGTTTTTTTTGTAGCTGATTGTGAGCTATTTGAAAAAGAAACACTCCTTAAAGTTGTTTCCACCTATTTCCGTGACTTTAAAGCCAAGCAAAATTATGCACTCTAACAATCCTTTGTAATCTGATCGACGCCTTTATCACCAAAGCCAAAATTAAGAAAATGATGTTTTAAGTTTTTATCTATAATCCAGTCTGAATTTTCAGTGGGCTAAAACAGTAATTAAGATACTCAACTTGATGGAACAATTGTAAATCTCCAACATTAGCATTATTGAGATAGAGAGTTTCATCAGACCAATTTAGATCAATTGGTTTTATACTCTCGGCTCTCAACCAAATTTTGGGTTGGGGTTGTTGGAATGATTGTCCAAAAACTAAACATGGACAAAAAAGACAAAGAAACCTTATCTAATGATTACTAATAGAAGATAGCCCTTCGCCCTTCGCCTTTCGCCTTTCGCCCTTCGCCCTTCGCCCTTCGCCCTTAGCCCTTAGCCCTTAGCCCTAAAAATATAAAACGGTAGTAAACAAGAATCTAATATTGCCCAAAAGATGCGTAGGTTGAGATAAATCAACGGAGCCATTGGAATTTTTCTTCGTTCCATATAACACTGCTGTATACTCTGGTTCAAAAGCAAATTGAAGTTTTTGGGTAGTGTATTTAATTCTAGGACTAATTCTATAAAGATATGCTGCGTTAGATAGCGTTGCAAAGTAAGATTTTGAATTATTTGGCTCTTGAATACGATCAAATGAGCCCAAATTTTGAGCATATCCCGTTAAAACACCAAACTCCCATCCTTTGTGATTTACATACAAATCAAGCCAGTTAGAGATAGTGTTCAGGTTGGTGTATTCAAAATCAAAATGATAACTTAAAGTTGAATCAACTGCATACTCTTTAATGGCATAACCACCCATCATAAGAAACTCTAACGTGTTTTGTGCATAAGTTGATTTGAATTTAATGCCAGCTTTAGTTTTTGCAGTAAAATGTTTAGCATAATGGAAAAAAACTAACCCAGTTGAGGAATTGAGCCCTTGGTTGGTAGCCACATTGGCTTCCGTTTTTAGTCTTGGGATGATCCGTTTGAAATCAAACCCAAATCCAAAATATAACTCACTTTTTAAAACATCATTATCCATATTTTTTCTATCAAAGATATATTGTGCTCCCATCTCTGGAATGGCACTATTTCTGAGATATTGTGAGGTTCTTTTGTCAAATCCATCACTTAACATGTCACGTTGAGTGTTGCAGTATAACATTATATTTTGAGACTTGGAAAGTTTTTGTGTTAATCGAAATTGAGGAGCTCTGGAGAATGGTTGAAAAGGGGCCCCAGCATTTCCGGTAACTGTTGAAGGAAACATTCGTTCGGTAAATAACGGATGCCAGGTTTGTCCAATAAGCAATTGAGTTTTCTTCCAATCCATTTTGATAAAAGCATGTCTCAGAGCAAATCCGTTCATATCATCATTAGAAAGACCCATAAACCAACCTTCAATCATTCCTGATATTTTCGCTCCAAGTGCATCAGGTGCAGTGATTTTAGCATTTAATCTAGTGTTCATCACTACATAATTGAAACTAATTCTGTCGTTGAGATCAATCCCATTTGCATCGAGTTGAACGTTAGAAGGATATAAGAAAATACCCCCATCTCTGGCTTCTACTGGTTTACGAGTATCCCAAAAAGCATCCATTGTGATAAATCCACTCCACTTAATTCCCCACTCATTTGAATGTGATGGTTTTACCGATTCTGAAGTTGTTATTGTTGAAAACTCTTTGATTGTGTCCTTAATTTGTTCTGATCCCAAAAGGGTAATTGTGCCCATCAAAAGGATCGTTAAAAACCATATTTTTTTCATATTAATTATTCTGATTCAGTTTATTGATTTATTTCGGAATTGTTTTCATCAGGTTGAACATCTTGTTCCACTTTTTTCTTTTTATCGTAAGAATACATCGCAACGAAAATGTTAAATAAAATTCCAAAAATAATCACTGAAAAAGAATAAAACATAGCTGCTGAAAAACTGTTGGTATATTGTGGAATTCTACTTTTCTCTTTCTCATATCTTAAATTTAAGGGAGATATGGTAGAGAATTTCGGTGTACTTTTTGAAATGATTGTGTTTAAAAATGGAGCAATGGAGTCATTTTTTGGCAATGTCGTGATATATTTTCCTAAAACTTCCATTAACGCACTTTTAGAAAAATCATCAAAACTACCCAATGTAAACAGTTCAATAGAATCTCTTTTGCTTTTAACAAAATGTGAATAATATTGGTAAATTGTATCCAGTCTATTGGAAATTAAAATCCCATTGATAGAATCTATATTCGCATCAAAGATTACAATCTCTTTTTCATTTTGAATAATTTGATTCTGAGATATAATTACAGCTTCAAATTCTACACTGGTTAGAGAGTCTTTTTGTAAATTTTCTTTGAATTTTTCCCGATTTACTTCATTCACTTTTGCTAATTCGTCTTTAAAAAATACTCCATATTGTAAGTTTAAATAGATTAAAACCACAAAAAAAGCAACAAAGACCATGATTGTTCCTTGAAGAAAAGCTTTAGTAAATGAGATAATCCCATCAAAACACTCCTCTTTGATCTCTTTTATTCCCAAATATAAAATGGCAATAAAGATAAGCATGTTAAAAAGATTTAATACAGGACCAAACGCATAGAAGTCAAAACCTCTAGAATACACTTTAGCGAGTTGTAAAATTGAAAGTGCTACTCCTAAAAGAGCTCCCCACTTCAATGAGATTGTAAATGAATTTTTCATAAATATCTTGTTATCAAATATATAAATTATTATAAAAACGTTTGCAAAGATACTCTAAATTTCTAAATAGACGCTCTTTTTCTTTATCTTTGCACTTTCAAAAAAATATGATCAAAGAATCTGCCAAAGGACATATCGCCTTACTCGTTGCCAATATCATTTTTGGGTTCAGTGCACCCTTTTCTAAACTCCTTTTTAATGAATTCATTACACATTCTCAACTATTGATAATCAGAATTATAGGTGGAGCATTATTGTTTTGGATCGCCTCCTTATTTATCCCTAAGGAACAAATCTCCAAAAAGGATTTACTTCTGATTCTAATAGCTGCATTTGTTGGTGTAATTTTTAATCAAGGATTGTATCTTGCTGGATTAGCTAGAACAACTCCTATCCATTGTGGATTATTACAAACTTTAGGTCCCATCTACACTTTAACTTTGGCGACACTTTTTTTGAAAGAACCACTTTCATTTAAAAAGGTATTAGGTGTATTTGTTGGTATGATAGGAGCTTCAATTTTAATTTTTTCTGAATTTAAAACTCAGGTTGGAACATTTCAACACTCTATTTGGGGCGATATTATGATTTTATTGAGTGGGGTTTCATTTGCCCTTTATTTGACCCTTTTTATGTCAATTATTAAAAAGTATAGTGCAATCACTTTAATGAAATGGATGTTTTTAATTGCAGCGATTATATTAACCCCTTTTTATGTGTCTGATATAAAGTCATTTACAATAATAAATTTTGGATCTCCTGATCAGCTATTTAGATTTTTACTCTATATTGGATATGTTGTTATTTTAGGAACATTTGTGGGTTATATACTTATGCCTTATGCACAGAAAAGAATTCGCCCAACCGTTATAAGCATGTATGTTTATTTACAGCCCATCATAATGACAGTTGTTTCCATTTACTGGGGATTAGGAACCTTTGGAGTAGATAAAGTTTTTGCTACTCTATTGATATTTGCCGGAGTTTATATTGTAACCCGAAGTAAAAAACGTGGAACTTATTTGATAAAGTAAAAATTTGCGGGCTTTCTCGGCTCCGCTCGAATGCAAGGCAGGTGAAAAACTCAAGGCAAATGGCTCAAGGCATTGTTTTAGCCCCCTAAAAACTCATACTGGATTATAGATAAAAAGTGATATTTTTACATTTCAAAAAATGGATGTATGACTAGAAACAAGATTTTTAAATTTATTGAATCGTATTTTGAGTATATTTACTTAATAATTGGGCTAATGTTCTTTACTTATTTGTTGATTCGCTCCATATTGTTAAACATTACTTTTGACGAAGCTTGGACTTTACGTGATTTTGTTTCTCAATCTTACTATAACATATTTACTTTCAATCCCTGTGATGCTAACAATCACATATTGAATACAATATTAATCAAAACGCTTTTCTATATTTTCCCTGACACTCTCTTCGTTGCTAGAATTCCAAACCTATTAGCTTCGCTCCTTTTTATCTATTTTGCATATAAGATTAGTACAACTTTCATAACAAAATATATTGGAATGGCCTGTTTTGCATTGCTCCTCCTTAACCCTTTTGTATTAGATTATTTTACTCAAGCCAGAGGGTATGGATTAGCGATGGGATTTCAAATGGGATCGATCTATTTTTTAATGAAATATCTCAATAATGCCAAAAACAAATATATTATTCAAATGTTGTCACTCTCCTTTTTGAGTGTTTTGTCCGTTTTTACCATGATAAATTTTTATTTGGCCCAAATTTGTATTCTCCTTTTAGCTATGCTCATTGATAGAAAAAAATACTCCTTTAAAATTGGATTGATCTATTCGGTAACTTCATCATTAGTTTTAGCCATAATTATTGTTGGGCCAATCATGAAATTGATTGAAAACAATGGTTTATATTATGGGGGAAGAGTGGGTTTTTATGCAGATACATTAACATCGCTTATGCAATATTCTCTTTATCAGCACAAATTCACTCCAATGGTTCATTATAATTTAATTGCGTTTTTAATTACTTTTACAATAATTATTGGGATCTCATTTTTTACAAAATTCAAAATAATTTCTATAAGAAACTATACGCTTACTCTGATTCTTCTATGTATAATTGCTGTAATATTACAGTTTTATCTTTTTGATACTTTATATGTTTTGGATAGAGCTGCTTTGTATTTTTATCCTCTATTTGTTCTAGGGCTCGCTTTTTCGATAAATACCTTTTCTAAGCATTGGAGTTCTAACTTGATATTCTTACTCTTAATACCTTTTTTGATCAATTTTGCTAGAAATATCAATTTTCACAAAACAGCAATAAATTTTTTTGAAGGTTACACTTATACCATTTTAAAATCTATAAATGAGAAAGGAGTTAATAATCAAACCGTTTACAAGCTCGATTTTTCTTGGCCATATGAGTCTTCAATCAACTATTATATCAAAAAGTTTCATTTTCCCAATATTCAGATCATTCAAAATCCATATGATAGAAAAGCTCTCAATTTGGATTTCGATTACTATCTATATTTATCTGAACCATTACCTATTGCTAATTATTGGGCACATTCAGAAAATATTGTTTATTACAAAGATTTGATAACCATAGAGAAGCAATATCCTGAAGATTATGTGATTTTATACAAAAAAAAATGATATTTAGGATGAATACTCTTTATCCAATCTCACTTACCCTTGAGCATGTGATGCGTTAGGGATTTGAAGGGCGACGAAGGCGGTGCGAAGCACGACCTAGAATTTTATGAATACGTTCACGCCAATAAGATCATCTTGTGGAAGAGAGTAGGAGTAGCTGATTAATTTAAGATTTTTGGCAACATTCATGTTGAAAGCATCTTTTTGAAGATATTTCTCCCATTTTTTGGATGAAGTAGCTGCTAAGAAAAATTCAAAACAGTTTTCTGAAGGGAGATTTGTTTTCGCAAATCTATAAAATGGACTACTTTCAATATTGTTATTTGGAGTTATTTTTAAATAGTGTTGTAAAGCTTCTTGAGTTGAAGAAAAGATGTAATAGTTCTGATATTTAATAAAATATGATAATTTCTCAGATCTGTACCTTTTGTTTAAATGTGGATAAACTTCAGTAAGCTTAGAGCTATAAATGGGTATATTATTATGAAGTTTAATGTTATTTGTTGAATCACTGGAGATCAATGCAGAGATGGGGGTTACATTTGTATCACATTGAAATGCCATATAATAATAAGAGATTGAATCTTGATTTAGCGAGAAATAAGTAGTGGATTGAGGTAATAAAATTTGATAATTTGATAGTGAAATTGCAAAGGTTATACTCTCTTTGAATTTGGATAAAAAATCTGCAGGTTTAGGAGTGTTGAAAGTAGTATAAAAATTAGTATTATAAGGTAAAATTGGAGAAAAATGGGTTAAACAATTTTTTTGATTTTCTAATAATTTTGAAAAATCTTCATCAATAGTTGAATATCCCATCATACTCACTTCATTGTCATTAAATCGAATTTGGTATGCAGACCAAGATAGATCAGTAGAGATATTTGATAAAAAAGCGTGAAATTCTGGTTTGAAAAATCTATGTAAAGTGGTGTAAAAACTTGAATTATTTATGATTACCCAATTTTGTTTCTGATTTTTGTTTACCATTTCATAAATTTTATGAAATGATTTATTTCCTAACAAGTTTTTCATACTTTCCAATTGAGCAATCGATTTTTTTAATAAATCAAGATCTTCAGATATTGAAAAAACACCATTTCGAAAGGTAAAATGAAATCTTTTGTAGTGGGTTCCAAAAGTGTAAATTTTTGAACTATTAAAAGCCAAATAGTTTCTAGGATCAATTTTTAATTTTGTGAAAAGAGTTTTGAAAATATTTTCAGAAACTTTAAAAGAGTATAAAAGAGCCAGAGTTTCCCCGTTTTTATGTCCAGAAATTATAAATTCATCTTTATCGCCTTGCAATTGATCCAGAAAAAACTCAAATCCAGCAAAAGAAGACATATTAAATATCTCCGTAAGATAGGGTAGAAGAGGAGTTGCATCAGAAACAAAAGCCCTATTATCATGAATTTGAAAAATATAGACTGCATCAGTAGGAACTGTTTCAATTAATTGAGCATTGGTTTGTCGGAAATAGTTGTTATAAAAATATAATCCGATAATTATACAGATTATGACTGTAAAAGTGCTAATTATTGCCCAGTTTCTCCGAACTGATGAGTCTTCATTTCCCATAATTTTATTCTTTATCAGATTGTTCTATTTCCGTTTGCTCAACACTCTCTGAATCAGTATTTTCATCTAAGTCAATTAAATTGTGTTTTGCAAGAATGTTATACCATACCAATACTTTTTTGATATTTGATACATAAACACGCTCTTTATCATAATTGGGAAGTACCTCTTCGAAATATTTTTTAAGTTTTGCATTGTCATTTAAAATATCAGGTGTTTGAGCACCATTCTCCTTTTTGAATATTTCTTGAAAAACTTTACCCAATGCAATATCTTCATCCTCTGTAAAAATGGAGATGTTATCTAAAGTTGATATTCCATCATGAGAGAATGCAGGAATCCTTTTTCCCTCTTCTAATGATTCAACAATGAAGTTGTTTTTACCTTGTGTGATGAGTTTGTAAAGTCCGTTTTTTCCACTGATAGATAAGATTTTGCTTAAATCCATTGTAATTGTTTTAAAAGTTAATAATATGTAATTTCTCGTTTTCTAAAGTATAGCGTGTCTTTATTGGTTGTAAAAACTTCAAATTTCCAATTCCCTTTAGGGTCATGTTCATAATAAGTCTTGATATCTTTGAGTGCATGAATTCTGTTTTCAAAGATAACTCTAAGAAGTTTTCCGTATTGATCGTATTGAGTGTATGTATATTCGATAATGTTATTCTCACTTCTGTATACTTTTCGATTTACTTCATCACCATAATTGTCGTATTCAATAGTAATATATTTGAACAATTTCTGGTTTGGATCGTATTCATTGATTTTTGAAATTAAACCCTTTTCATTGTAAGAAAATGTGTTCCTAATGCTATATTCAGGATAATTCCTGATCATCTCTATGACTCCACCAATACCATCTGTTTTATATAGGATAGAATATTTATTGGTATCTTGACTATAATACTCTTCTTTACTTAAATATCCATTTATATCATAGAGATACTTACAAGTAAGAGTTTTTTTATTAAAATAATCGTTCTCTACCCAATTTAACTCTTTTCCAGTGTCGTTATAATGAATGTTTCTAACGTTTACTGTATCTAAATTTTTATCTAAAGTGATCAATTTAAGTAGATATCCATCAGAACTATAATGTTGAATGATAATACTAGAAATATTATTCTGAGTTAAAGAATCTTTATTTGATGTATTATAAGCGGTAGTTGTAATGAATTGAATATCCCCTTTTAATCTGGATCTTTGAAGATGGTTTTTTTGCGCATCAGGAATGATCACAATCTCTTTACTTTTTTTCTTACACCCAGAAAATGCAATCAGGGCAAGAATGGTTAATAAAAAGAAAAAGAGATTTTTGTTTTTCATATTTTTTGTAATTATAAAAGATTGTTAATGAGAGAATCATCAGCAAAATTAGGGAGAGTCACAACTAAATTTGGGTTTTGTTCCATTGCACGTTTAATGGCAAAAATAGCACCTTCATTTCTGGCCCAAGACCTTCTACTAATACCATTGTTTACATCCCAGAATAGCATGTTTTTCAATCTTCGAGATGCATCATCAGACCCATCTAAAAGCATTCCAAAACCACCATTTATCACTTCACCCCAGCCAACGCCACCACCGTTATGTATTGAAACCCAAGTAGCTCCACGGAAAGAGTCACCAATCACATTATGGATAGCCATATCTGACGTAAATGATGAACCATCATAAATATTGGATGTTTCTCTGAATGGGGAGTCAGTTCCAGATACATCGTGATGATCGCGCCCTAAAACAATAGGACCCAATTTTCCCTCTTTAATAGCTTGATTGAATGCCTCTGCAATTTTAATTCTTCCTTCTGCATCTGCGTAAAGAATACGGGCTTGTGAACCAACGACTAACTTATTTGCTTTTGCTCCTTCAATCCAAACGATATTATCTTTCATTTGTTGACTGATCTCTTGAGGAGAATTTTGGCTCATTTGCGTAAGTACATCTTTTGCAATTTGATCACTTAAATCTAAATCTTCAGGTTTTCCTGATGTACAAACCCATCTGAATGGTCCAAATCCAAAATCAAAACACATTGGGCCCATAATATCCTGAACATAAGAAGGATATTTAAATGTTCCCTCTTCGGTCATAATGTCAGCACCAGCGCGACTAGATTCTAATAAAAAGGCATTTCCGTAGTCGAAAAAGTACATTCCTCTTTCATGTAAAGTATTCACTGCAGCAACATGTCTTCTTAAACTCTCTTGTACGGCTTCTTTAAAGCGATCGGGTTGATTTGCCATCATTTCATTGGATTGTTCGTATGTGTATCCCACAGGATAATAACCTCCAGCCCAAGGATTATGAAGTGAAGTTTGATCAGAACCTAAATCAACAGAGATATGATTTGCCACACAGTATTCCCAAAGATCCACAATATTACCATCATAAGCAAAAGAGCGGGCAATTTTTTGAGCTTGAGCAGCTTGTACTTTTGTAAATAGCTCAGGTAAAGAGCTATACACTTCATCTACCCAGCCCTGTTCATGACGCTTATATGTAGCTGCTGGGTTAACTTCTGCTGTAATAGATACTACTCCAGCAATATTTCCAGCTTTGGGTTGTGCTCCTGACATTCCGCCTAATCCAGCGGTTATGAATAGTTTCCCTGCAATATCTCCACCCATTTTGCGAGAAGCATTTAAAACAGTGATGGTAGTTCCATGAACAATCCCTTGAGGACCAATGTACATGTATGAACCAGCAGTCATTTGGCCATATTGAGAAACACCAAGGGCATTGAAACGTTCCCAATCATCTGGTTTTGAATAATTTGGGATAACCATACCATTTGTAATCACAACTCTTGGGGCCTCTTTATGTGATGGGAACAAACCCATTGGGTGGCCAGAGTACATTACAAGTGTTTGTTCCTCAGTCATTTCTGCTAAATACTTCATTGTGATTAAGTATTGAGCCCAATTTTGAAAAACAGCCCCATTTCCGCCATAAGTGATTAACTCGTGTGGATGTTGAGCAATGGCATAATCTAAGTTATTCTGAATCATTAACATGATTGCAGCAGCTTGTTTAGATTTTGCAGGATACTCATCGATCGGTCTGGCGTACATTCTATATGTTGGACGAAATCTATACATATAGATTCGACCATATTTTTTTAGTTCTTCGTTAAATTCAGGAGCTAAAATGTTGTGCCATTCAGGTTTGAAGTATCTCAACGCATTTCGTAATGCTAATTTTTTCTCTTCTGATGTTAAAATATCTTTCCTTTTGGGAGCATGACTCACTGAAGAATCATAAGGTTGAGTTTTGGGCATTTCATTTGGGATCCCTTGTAAAATCTCTTTTTGAAACTCTTGAATATTCATAGTTGTTTTAGTTTATTTAACCTGCAAAAATAGTGATTTTTTCTATTTGCTAATTTGCTAATCCTTTAATTTGGTAATTTATTTTTCCATTTTCTCTTCTATAGACTTAAATCCTTTTCCAATGATCTCATGAGCATCTTGAATAGATATAAATGCATCTGGATCAATCTCAAAGATATAATGTACTAAATCAGTAACTTCTCTTCTATTAACTACTGTGTAAAGCACCTCCTTTTCCTCTTTCGTAAACATCCCTTTGCCATTGAAAATGGTGCCACCTCTTTTTAAATCATGAATTATTGCTAAACGAATCTCTTCACTTTTAGAAGAGATGATAAAAATGGTTTTATCGTCAGTAAATCCATGAAGAACTACATCAATCACTTTACCCATAATGAAAATTGTTAACCAAGAATAAAGTGGAATTTTCCAATCTTGAAACACTGCAAATCCTATAAGAACGATCGCAGAATCAACAATCATGAGTTGAGTACCGAGGGGGATTTTCGTGTATTTAGACAAAACGGAAGCAATCACATCAGATCCCCCGCTCGAAGCTCTCGACCTAAATATCAATCCTACTCCTACACCCATAACTACTCCACCAAAGATACTCGCTAACAACACTTCATCTTGCAATTGCAAAGGATCTGGTCCCCATAAAGCGGCTAAACCGTCTGTGAAAAATGCTGTGAATAAGAAGCAAACAAATGTTTTAACACCAAATTTGGGACCCAAAATCTTTAACCCAATTAAAGTTAGTGGTAAATTGAAAAAAAGTGCCGCTAATCCCACAGGGAAATTAAATTTATGATGTAAAACAATGGAAATTCCATAAATCCCTCCTGGAATTATCTTGTAAGGTGCCATGAAAAAAGAGTACCCAATCGCTAAAATAAATGTACCCACTATCAACAAACCATAGGAAATCAGCCATTTCTTTGAAAATGCTTTCTCTGTAAAAGGTTTCATTATTGAATTCATAAATGTCTAATTCTAAAGGTTTTTCTTAATATTTTCTGGTAAAAGGGTACTTAATAGCAATTTTTAAATGGGCCCATAATGTTTGTAAAAGTCCAAAGTGCATCCTCATGATTGTAAAACGCTCTTTCCAAGCAGAAACTCTTTGTTGTGATGAGACTCCAGCAATCATGAACTTAGATAAATATTGATCAATATAGCCCTGACAAACAGACTTTTCAATAGATTTAATGACCCAATCAAAATCAGATGCAATTTTATATTCTAAATTATAATCAGGAACAATGTTTTTACGAACTAATACTGATTGGTGACAAACTACAAGTCCTTGCAAAAATGTTTTTTTGTGGATCACTCTTGGAGCAATTTTGTGTCGCTCCCCAATTTCACGATCCTCTTGATCAATCATAATCGATTGTCCATATATAAAATCACACTCTGACTCAATATCTAGTAATTCCTGAATTTGTTGTAAAGTTTCCGTTGAGTAAATCTTATCTCCAGCATTTACAAACCAAACAAAATCCCCAGTAGATTTGAGTATCCCTTTGTTCATGGCATCATACAAACCTTGATCTGGTTCACTAATCCAATTAAATTGAGAATTTTCAACCCCTTGAAATAAACCATCTGAGATTTTTTGTTCATATTTTTTTATAATGTCAACGGTGGAGTCTTTAGAGTTTCCATCAATGATTAAGTATTCAAAATCGTGGTTCGATTGTTGTAAAACACTTAAAATTGTTTTTTCTAAAAACTTTTCAGCATTATAAGTTATGGTAATAATGGAGATTTTCACAAGTTTCGTTTATTGAGTTATTTTTGATTTTCTTTTCCTATAGTATGTGAATCCAATTGCTCCCCCAATGATCAATAATACAAGTATTGATGAAGTTGCAGATATTTTTGTTGCAAAAATTCTAGTAAATGGGATATATACAAACTCAATTTTATGAGAACCAGCAGGAACAATCATCGCTCTTAAAATATAATTGGCACGGAAATGAGGTACTTCTATGCCATCAATATAAGCACGCCAACCCCCTTTATCATAAAAAACTTCTGAGAAAACGACCAATTGATCATTGGATACTTTTACTTCATACTCTAGACGGTTCGGAACACATTTTGTGTTTTTTATAACATTTGTTGAGTCCTTAATAAAGTTACTCTTTGTAACAATATTTTTAAATCTTTGATCTACGATTGCTGTCTGAAGCAAATTGGCGTCTTTAAGTGCTAAGATCTCTTGATCTGGATTTTCTACAAATGTTACATTTTCTACAAACCAAGCATTTCCAAATGCTGATTTATTAATAAATGGATAACTTCTACCCTCACCAATTTGCATGATAAAGTACTTAGCATTTAGCATATTCACAATATTCAATTCTTTAGGATCTGGAAGTGAGTCACCGGATTGCTCAGCCATAAGTTTAGCTCCTACTTTAGGCATTAAAACTTCTGGGGATAAGTAAAAATCAATGATATCTTGATATCTTCTCAATTTTGCAGGGCTATATCCTCCAATGGACTTATGAAAATAGGAAGTATTAGATTCGTTAAAAGTGTTCCCAGCTAAATTAAGTACTCTGTAGTTGATCTCTTTATCTTGAAGAATCAACTCATCAACTTCAGTTTTCTTATGATGATTTTTAACTTTTCTAACAGTTTGAAAATTGTCTGTATTCAAATATCTTCTATCAACACTCCACATGTCAATTAAAATTAAAAGTGCTAAGCCACCAATGATATAATAAACATTTTTTACTTTTTCTTTTAAGAATAACCATAAAACTCCTAAAGCTAAGCCAATAAATACGATTGAACGAAAAGCGTCTTGCATGAGCATAGACTTTCTATAATCTTTCAAAATATTCATTATTGTATCAATTCTTTCTTCATCAAATCCAGCACCTGCGAGTTGATTTTGATACCCTGCATCACCAGCTCCTGTGAAAGAAGCGGTGAATCCAAAAATCATAACTACAACACATAATCCAACTGTAATTGCACCACTGATCCAAGTAAATTTCCAAATCTTATCTTTGGAAATCTCATTTTGGAAAATATTTTTTAATGCCAACATCCCTAAAATGGGCATCGCAACTCCAGCAATTATCAAAGCCATAGATGGGGTTCGGAATTTATTATAAAATGGTAAATTATAAAATAAAAACTCGTTAACCACTTCAAAATGTCTTCCCCAAGCAAGAATAAACGATACTACAATGGCTCCAACAACGAACCATTTTTCTGGTCCTTTAACTACAAATAGACCTAAAATGAATAAAAACACCACAATAGCACCCGCATAAACTGGTCCGCTGGTAAATAGCTGATCTCCCCAATACGTTGGAAGATAGGTAGAACCATAACCTTCCTGTTTTAATTTTTGAAAAGTTTCATCACTTTTATCAAGAATAACATGCCCCCCACCATACATATTTGGAACTAAATGTGTAAAAGTTTCCATTTTTCCATAACTCCAGGAGTAAGCGTAATCTATTTCTAATCCTTCCCCATGAGGTGTTTTATCTTCATTTGCTTTAGAATCAGGCACAATGGTTAATTCTGAGCCCCCTCTCATAGTGTCTTTACTATATTCATAGGTAGGTAAAAGATTTCCTAAATTAGGTAAAATTGCTAAGCCAGCAGCAATGATTAAAACTCCTGCTGCTTTTCCAAATGAGAGCATATCCTTCTCTTTCAGTAAGTAATGGAAAAAATAGGAGATTCCTAGAACAGCCACAGCTAACATTGCATAGTAAGTGATTTGTATATGTGAAGATCCAATCTCTAACCCTAAAAATAGGAGTGTTATGATTCCCCCAAGAAGATATTTTTTTCTAAAAGTTAATAATATTCCACCAATCAATGGTGCAATATATGCCATAGCATAACCTTTGGTAACGTGACCCGCTTCTATGATGATGATGTTATATGATGCCAAACTATATGCTAAGGCCCCTAAAATGGCTAACCAAGGAGATGCTCCAATGCAAAGCATAAATATATAAAATCCAATTAAATAAGCAAATAAAACACCAGCACTATGATAATCTAAACCCCCAGTAAATAATATGAATATTTTGCTGAAAATATTGAAATTTTCATAACCATATACAGTTTCTGTAGGCATACCACTAAACATGGAATTCATCCAACCTGAATATTCTCCAGTCTCTTTTTGAAAATCAGAAACCTCTTTGGTCATCCCCTCAACACTCAACATATCACCCTGAGGTAACGCCATGTCATCCAGAAAAATGGGACTAAAATACGCTATTGTTATGATATAGAATACAATAATAGCAACCAAATGGGGTAAAAACTTTTTAAATAAGGTTAAAAACGGGGAGGTGGTTTTTGTGTTCATACGCTATTTAATTTTAAAAAAATAAGTCTGCAAAGATACGAAAAAAACCTTTTTTGTATCTTTGCCGTTCAATTGAAAAAAGATGCAAGAACGCCATAAGAATCGCAAAAAATATTTTGAAGAACAAGAGTATACTACTCAAAAGTATGTAATCCCATTTATCCAATCTTTTTTGAAGATCTCTGATCAAATTTCAGTGTTGGAAATTGGATGTGGTGAGGGTGGTAATCTTAAACCATTTTTGGATTTGGGTTGTAAATGTACTGGCATAGATCTCAATGCAAATCAAATTGAAAATGCTAAAATCTATTATCAGCAACACCCTCATCTTACGAAGTTGGATTTGATCAGTGAAGATATTTACAATATGGAACATCTTAATGATCAGTTTGATCTCATTATGTTAAGAGATGTGATTGAGCATATCCCTAATCAAGAACAATTTATGAATTTTGTCAAAAAGTTTTTAAAGAAAAATGGAGTTCTTTTTTTTGGATTTCCACCATGGTATAACCCTTTTGGCGGACATCAACAAGTGCTGACAGGTTTTGCTTCCAAAATCCCGTATTATCATATTCTTCCGAAACCGATTTACTTAGGAGTTTTAAATCTTTTTGGGTTTAAAAAAAATGATATTTCAGAACTTCTTGAGATTCATGACACTGGTATTTCGATTGAACGCTTTGAAAGAATCCTTAGAAAAGAGAATTATAACATTTTATCTAAAACAGATTTTCTCTTTAATCCAAATTATGAAGTAAAGTTTGGACTAAAACCAAAAAAAGTGATATCTCCTTTCAATAAAATCCCATTTTTTAGGAATTTTTACACCACAGCAGTTTACTACGTAATAATGAAAAATGAAAAATGAAAATATTTTTCATTTTTCATTAATTTATATTACTTTTGCAATCATTTTTAACAAAAATATTTTATATGAAGTTATTTCTACTTTCTGCTAGTTCTTCTAGCTTAACCCCAACGATTCCTTTATGGGCTTTAGTCCCATTTATTCTCATGCTGGCCATGATTGCAGTTGGACCATTGATGTTTCATCATTGGTGGGAAAATAACAGAAATAAGCTAGTTGTTTCGCTTGTTTTAGGAGTCCCAATGGCTATCTATTTAATGGTTAACGGAATGACACATAATCTTGTACATCAAGTGATGTTTGATTATATTCCTTTTATCATTCTTTTAGGTGCTTTATTTACCATAACTGGTGGTATTCACCTACGCGGTGATATCCAAGCAAAACCGGCTAATAATCTCGTGTTTCTTGCGATTGGTGCTGTATTAGCATCAGTAATGGGAACCACTGGTGCTGCCATGTTGCTCATTAGACCGGTTATTAAAACAAACTCTGAACGTAAATTTAAAGTACACACTATTCTGTTTTTTATTGCTATTGTTGCAAATGCAGGTGGTTTGTTAACTCCTCTTGGGGATCCTCCATTGTTTTTGTTATATTTGAGAGGTGCACCATTTGATTGGTTCTTCCATTTACTTCCTGAATGGGCTTTTGTGAATGGTTTGTTACTCATCATCTACTTTTTTGTTGATTCATACTATTACAAAAAAGAACCCACAACAAATATCGTAATGGATAAAGCATTAGTAGAACCTATCAAACTAAAAGGAAACATAAACTTTTTATTTTTGATTGGTGTAGTATTGTCTGTAGCATTTTTAAATCAACAATATTTGAGTTTTATTAATATCAATCCTTATTTTGGATTCATTAGAGAATTTGTAATCATTTCAATGGCACTATTATCTTTATTGTTTACTAAAAAAGCTTATAGAAATGCTAATAAATTTACTTGGGAGCCAATCAAAGAGGTGGCATATCTTTTCTTAGGTATTTTTGTAACGATGGTTCCAGCTCTTGAATACTTATCTCAAAATGCAACTTCTATTGGAATTCACTCACCTTCACAATTCTACTACGCAACTGGAGCTTTAAGTTCATTTTTAGATAATGCACCTACGGCAGTATCTTTCCATAATCTTGCAATTGGAATGAATCCTGGTGGAAAACCTATTATAGATGCTATTGGATATGAAGCAGGTATTTCTGAAATTCTTCTAACCGCCATTTCACTGGGAGCTGTGTTCTTTGGTGCAATGACTTATATTGGAAATGGTCCAAACTTTATGGTGAAAGCAATTGCAGAAGAGAATAACATTTCAATGCCAAGCTTCTTTGGTTATATTTTCAAATTTACAGTAATCGTTCTTTTACCCGTGTATATCATCACGCAACTGATTTTCATACACTAATCCAAAATCCGACAATATATTCAAAAGGGCAGATTATCATACTAATCCGCCCTTTTTTTATAATATCCCTGCACACTTCATCAATATCCCTGCACTAAAGTACAGGGCTATTGATTATTCACTATTCACTATTCACTATTCACTAAAACGGGTCCCGTATGCACCTTACAGAAAATCCCCACGAGCATAAAAATATGTTACTTACAACACTTCTGGAATTTGAAACCAATAAAATTGTATTCCCAACACCGTACTGATAATTGTCGGGTTGGCTCCAAAAATATCCTACTGATTTAATGTTTTTAAATTGTGGCGGATTTGATAATAAAAACCCTCCTCCTTGACCGCTAAATCCACTTTCATTGGTTCCGCCATAGTTTGGACTTTCCCAAAAACTTAACCCAGAAAGTTTCATCTTTCCTCCAGCTACTGATGCACCTCCCAGATAATCGATTAAAATCTGATATTCACTTACTGTTGGAAGGTGCCAACCCGTAGGACAAGCCGTTAAGGCAGCTCGATGATTATACAATACTCCATAAGTTTGATAGTATGTTGTACTTTTTGCTTCATATTTATTGTTTCCGATGTAGTTGTAAACATAATAAAGTGGAGTTTGATCTGAAGCTATACTTGGTGGACTCACACTAGGCAGATAACGTAAGTTTGCTGCAAACCAGATCTGATTTCCTATGATAATCGTTGGGTAAATGGTACTATCTCTACTATCATAAAATGTGCCATTCAAATTGAAGTCATCTCTGTAATATAAAATGCTGTCTATTTCGTTAAGAGCTTTCTGATAGATTATGATCCCATGACGCATGATAAAAATGGAGTCGTTTTGAGCATAAACACTAAATTGTAGCAAGTAAAGTACGAATAATAGAGATGTTTTTTTCATTTTTTGTTGTAAAAAGTGTTAATAATTGTTTTGGCGCATCGATTTTTACAGCATCACTGTTAGTTGCCGAATGAACTATTTGTGTTTGATTAAAATGGATCTTCTGAATGCTATCAATAACAACGACAATAGGTGAAGGATTGATAAGATCAAGAACCAGTTGGTTTCCCGAGAAATACAATTTTCTGATGCAATTAGTGGGATAGGAGAGTTGTGTGCCATTTTTTAATTTGATGCATGTAGTTTGTGCATAAATAGTTTCAAAGCTTAAGAAACACAAGAATAGCAAAATGAGGATTGAAAATCTGTTTTTCATAGTGTTGTTTTTTGAGGTTAATAGTATGTTTATTATTAGGTAAGTCAGAATTTCAAAAACAAAAATGAGGATTTTTTTTTGTATTTTTTCTGCCTACTTTAAAAAAAAAATAACACACAAATAATCAAATAGATATAATTGTTTTTTAAATAAAATTTGTTAAAATCGCCCTAAAAAAACTGCAATATTTGTTAAAAAAAAATGAACATTTAGAATAATTTCTTCGAGGTTATCGCTTAAAAGTCTATTATTTCTCCTTTTAAAAAAAAATCGAAATTATTGATCACAGAGTTTCACAGTGTTAATAAATGTTTCACAGTGTTTTATCTCTTAACTCTTCATTTTTCATTTTTCATTTTTCATTTTTCATTCTTCACTCTTCATTTTTCATTTTTCATTTTTTTTTTGTATATTTGTGCCAAATAGTCGATTTCACTATTTTGCTCCGCTATGAAAAAAACATAAATCAAGTTATATGCAATTAACAACAGAAAATATTTTACTAATTGGTTCGGTTTTATTGTTTTTATCATTGATTGCTGGTAAAACATCCTCTCGATTCGGAGTTCCCGTTCTACTTCTCTTTTTAGCAATCGGAATGTTAGCCGGTTCCGATGGTATTGGAGGAATCCACTTTGATAATCCCAAAATTGCCCAATTTATAGGTGTTATTGCTCTAAATTTTATTCTATTTTCAGGAGGTTTAGATACAAGTTGGGGATCAGTCAAACCCGTTTTGTGGCAAGGTGTTACACTCTCAACCTTAGGAGTAATGCTTACGGCGCTATTAGTTGGTTTATTTGTTTGGTTAATTACAGATTTCACTTTTATAGAAGGGATGCTCTTAGGTTCAATTGTTGCCTCTACAGATTCTGCGGCAGTATTTTCAATATTAAGATCAAAAAATTTAGCCCTAAAAGGGAATCTTAGACCCACTTTAGAGTTAGAAAGTGGAAGTAATGATCCTATGGCTTATATTTTGACCATCATTTTTACTGGATTGGTTGTTTATCCGGATACTTCTATTTGGAGTATTATTCCATTGTTTATCAAACAAATAGCTTTAGGAGCTCTTTTTGGATTTGGAATGGGTAAACTTGGAACCATTATGATTAACAAACTAAAATTTGATTTTGAAGGTTTGTATATTGTGATGGTTATTGCAATAATGCTTTTCACTTTTTCGATTACAGATTTTTTAGGAGGAAACGGGTTTCTAGCCATTTATATTTCTGCAGTTTTTATTGGAAATCAGGAGTTGATTCACAAAAGATCAATCATTAAATCTTTTGATAATTTTGCATGGTTGATGCAAATTATCCTATTTTTGACCTTAGGACTACTCGTATATCCTAAACAGATTCTACCAATTATTGGAATAGGTATCGTTGTTTCACTATTTTTAATTATTGTAGCACGCCCAATGAGTGTGTTTATAAGTTTATTGCCTTTTAAAATGCAAAATAGGAAAAGAGTTTTTATCTCCTGGGTTGGTTTAAGGGGAGCAGTTCCCATTGTTTTTGCTACTTATCCGCTCATAGCAGGGCTAGATAAAGCAAATATGATTTTCAATATTGTATTTTTTATATCGATTACCTCTGTAATTATTCAAGGTGTCTCTTTACCATTTGTTGCCAAATGGCTTCATGTAACTTTACCTGAGAAACTAAAAGTAAAAACAAAAACAGATTATGAAATTTTTGATACCATAAAGTCAAATCTAACCGAAATCACAATCCCTTCAAATTGCATGATCATAGGAAAAAAGATTGTCCAATTAGGATTTCCCAAAACAGCCACAATCTCCTTTATCCAAAGGGGAGAAAATTTTATAACACCCACTGGCTCAACAATTATTGAAGAGAATGATATTCTCTATATTCTCTCAGAAGCGAATAGTTCTATTGATCTCATCTATGAAAAGTTAGATGCTGTGATCACAAACCCCACTTCAAACAGTAATACCGATTCCTAACTTTCCTATTACAATTTTACAAACTTAGTGGTAGTGCTTTTTTTCCCATTTGAAATTTTACACAAGTAAGTGCCTTGAGCAAAACGAGCCACATAGATGGTGTGAATATTTTTAGATAACTCGTTTTTTTCTGAGTATACTAATTTCCCTTCTAAGGTATAAATTTCAATAACACAATTTTGTGGGTTTTCTGTTTCTAAACGTAGATTTAATTGAGTTTCCACAGGATTTGGATATAGGAGGATTCTCTCATTTTCTTCCGTAAAATCGCTAACGCCAACGGTGTAAACTTGAAAGGCGATATATCTTACGCTATCCATCTTGTAATTCACCATATTTCCAGCAGTTTGGTGAATATTAACATCTCCAGTACTAAAAGTAATTTTTTCAATTCCTACAATAGGATAAGCCGTTTGTGTATTGTTATTTTCTCTAACATACATGTTTTGGGCAATAACATTAAGTGCAAAAATGTTGGAAAGAAATAGGGTTAAAAAAAATGTAGTTTTATTTTTCATGTGAAATGTTAATTTGGGTGCAAATATATTAAAAAAGTTTGTATATTACAATTTTTAATCTTTTAATTTTAAAAAGAAAAAAATTATTACCTTTGTAAATATTTTTAAAATCAAAAACGCAGAACCAAAAACAAAAATATTTTTATGATTTTTAGAAGAAATAAAATATTTTTATCATTCATTTTATTAGCAATAAATTTTCAACTTGCATATTCTCAGTTTGATACACTTTTTTGGTTTGCTGCACCTGAGGTAGCAATTGCCAATTTAAATTTTGATAGACCAATATATCTCAGAGTAACATCATCTAATAATCCAAGTCAAGTTACTATAACTCAACCAGCAAATCCATCTTTTGCTCCTATTAATGTGAGTTTACCATCATTATCCTCCACTCAAATTGATTTAACCCCATGGATAGACCAAATAGAAAACAAACCAGCGAATCAAATTTTGCCTTATGGTATTAAAATAACAGCAACTCAACCTATAAATGCTTATTATGAAATTGTTAGTCTCCAATGTAATTGTAATCCAGAAATATTTGCGTTAAAAGGGAAAAATGCATTGGGAACAGAATTTAGAATACCTATGCAAAATTTTTTCAGTAATTCCAATCATTCATCATATTTGCCAGTTCCATATTCTGCTTTTGATATTGTTGCAACTCAAAACAATACTTTAGTAACCATTACACCAACTTCAAATATTGTTGGACATTCTGCAAATATACCCTTTACAATTAGCTTAAATCAAGGCGAAACTTTTTCTGCTACTGCCTCGAGTCAATATGCAGCATCCCACTTACAAGGATCAAGTGTTATTGCAGATAAGCCCATAGCAATAACTATGAAAGATGATTTAATTCAAAACAGTACATGTGCTGATATTGCTGGAGATCAATTGATTCCAGTAAATCTTTTAGGGAATGCATATATTGTTGTTCGTGGTTTTTTAAATGCACCCTATGATAAAGCTTTTATATTAGCAACACAAAATAATACAACTGTCTCAATAAATGGAACTTATGTAACTACATTAAACAATGGACAAACATATATGTATAACATGGGTACCACAAATGCAGGGTATATTGAATCAAATTTTCCAATATATGTTTTGCATCTATCAGGTTTTGGATGCGAAGTTGGTATGAGTATACTCCCACAAATAGAATGCACAGGATCAAGCCAAGTTACTTTTACAAGATCAACAAATGATCCACTTCAGATTACTCTTTTAGTAAAACAAGGTGGTGAAAGCAACTTTTTGCTAAATGGGATCTCTGGAATTATAAATAGCTCCTCATTTAGTAATGTGCCTGGCACCAGTGGTCAATGGAAATTTGCACAAATTTCATTTCCATTATCTCAAATACCTCAAGGAAGTGCTAGTACAATTAGTAATACTTCTCAACTCTTTCATTTAGGAATCATTCATGGGAACACAAATAATGGATGCAGATACGGTTATTTTTCAGATTATGGCAAATACAAATACCAAATAACATCTAATGGGGATCAATTTTGTGTTGGGGATACATTAATCCTGCAAGCCAATTCTATTCAAGGTGCAACTTATGATTGGATAGGTCCTAACGGATTTTCTGGGAATGGACAAAATCTTCAAATAACACCCCTTACTTCCAATCATTCAGGAACATATATTGTTAATGGTACTTATGGAGCTTGTATAGTTGAACCAGATACCATTCAAATAACAATTGACTCAATAATACCAATTTCACTTTTTTCTAATGATACAACTTTCTGTGTTGGTGATTCTTTAATATTATTTGTGAATCAATTTATAAATCAAAATTATCTATGGAATACACCTACAGGAACCTTGATTGGGAATGATTCACTGGTTATTAATAATCTTACTATTAATGATACAGGATTTTACTATATAAATGGTTCAAATTCAGTTTGCCCTATTGTATCTGATTCAATTTTTATTCAAATTTCATCATTTGAAGATCTATTAATCTCTTCAAATGATACCGTTTTTTGTGAAGGTGATACGTTGAATTTATTTACAAATTTTTTCCCTAATCTTAATTATCAATGGGTTGGACCTAACAGTTTTATATCAAATGATTTTAATTTTCAATTGTTTCCACTTCACATGAATCATTCTGGTTTCTATTCTCTAACTGGAAATGATGGTGTATGTTTTATGTCTCCAGATTCTATTTTTATATTAGTTAAAGAAAAACCAATATTAAACATAATTCCAAATGATCCAAATATATGTTTTGGAGATTCAATTGAATTAAATGTACTCGGTGCTGATACTTATTTATGGTCAACTGGTGATACAACAAATAATATAGCTCTTAATCCAGAACAATCAACGATATTATCAGTTCATGGGATTCAAAATGGTTGTGAAAGTACAAAGAATGTTACAATTAATGTGCATTTTGCTCCTTTGGCAGAGTTTTATTCAATCCCTGATTCAACAATTATTGATGAACCTGATATAACCTTTTATTCAAATACAATTGCTCATTATTGGTATTGGGATTTTGGTGATCAAAAGTTTTCAAATTCATTTCCCCCTGTTTATCACTCTTATCAAAAAATAGACAGTATATATACTGTAACATTAATTGTTGGTAATGAATATAATTGTTTTGATACTTCAATCCAAATTGTTGTTTTGTACGATGTTGTTTTAACATTTCCCAATGTGTTTACTCCGAACAATGACGGAATTAATGATTTTTTTGAAATTATTAATGGTGATAAAATCCCGGATACTTATCTAATTATTTATAATCGATGGGGGAGAACTGTTTTTGAAATGAAAAATTATAATAATTCATGGAACGGAGACGGATCTCCTCCTGGAAATTATTATTATGTTTTTAAATATAGAAATAAGGAATATCATAGCTCTTTAACCATTATTAAATAGATTTTTCAAGGATGAAGTTAAAGTTTTTTAAATATATTATACTCAGTATTTTCTCTTTTTGGGGTTTTATTTCTCCTTTATATAGTCAATTAGACACTGTTTTTTGGTTCGCAGCTCCAGAAGTGTCAATAGCAAATTTAACTTTTGACAGACCCATATATTTATGGATTACATCTTCTAATGCCTCATCTCAAGTAACGATATCTCAACCTGCAAACCCTTCATTTAATCCTATTATTTTAAACTTGCCTCCATTAACAACAAATTTTGTTAATCTAACAAATTGGATTGATCAAATTGAGTGTAAACCAGCAAATCAAGTTTTAAATTATGGTTTAAAAATAGAATCAACAAATCCTATTACTGCTTATTATGAAGTCGTTAGTTTACAATGTAATTGTAACCCAGAAATTTTTGCCTTGAAAGGTAGAAATGGGTTGGGAACGAATTTTTTTATACCTATGCAAAACTTTTTATCGAATGCTAATCATACTTCATATACACCTACACCATATTGTTCATTTGATATTGTTGCAACGCAAGATAATACTATGGTTACCATAACACCAAGTTCTAATATTGTTGGGCATAACGCAAATATTCCGTTTACGATTACCTTAAACAAAGGACAAACCTATTCAGCAACAGCAACGAGCCAACTAGCAAATCAACATTTAAATGGTTCAATGATTACTTCTAATAAACCGATTGCAGTAACTATTAAAGATGATTTAATTCAAAATAGCACTTGCGCTGATTTAGCTGGAGATCAGATTGTTCCCATTGAGCATATTGGGACAAACTATATTGTTGTAAAAGGTTTTTTAACAGGTACAACTGATCGTGTTTTCATATTAGGAACTCAAAATAATACTTCTGTATCTATTAATGGAGTTCAAGTTACTACCCTAAATATTGGACAAACCTATACCTATAATTTTAGTACAACCAATGCAGCGTATATAGAAACTACAAATCCAGTATATGTTTTACAATTATCAGGATTTGGATGTGAAGTGGGATACAGTATTATTCCACAAATAGAGTGTAGCGGATCCAGTGAAGTTTCTTTTACCAGATCCACAAGTAATCCTTTGCATATAACCCTTATTGTTCCCCAGGGAGGAGAGGGTAGTTTTCTTTTAAATAATTTACCAGGAATTATTAATAGTTCCTCCTTTTCAGATGTTCCCTCTACAAGTGGTTTGTGGAAATATGCACAAATTACTTTTACTGAAACACAAATACCCATTGGGACAACTACTAAAATAAGTAATAGTTCTGATAGATTCCATTTAGGGTTTATCCATGGAAATACGAACAATGGATGTAGGTTTGGTTATTTTTCTGATTTTGCCAAATATAAATTTGAAATAATTGCAGATGAAACGATCTTTTGTGAAGGAGATACATTATTGCTTTCAGTTAATAATTTAGATGATGCAACTTTCATATGGAATGGCCCCAATGGGTTTACTTCAACCGAAACAAGTATTGAACATTTCCCTTTGAATAGAAATGATGAAGGTTACTATTTAGTAAATGGATTTCTTGGGGATTGTCCTATTGAGCCGGATTCAATTTATATTCAAGTAGATACTATTTTTCAACCCGAATTAACTTCTAATGATACCTATTTCTGTGAAGGTGATACAATAGTTATGTACACGAATATTCAAGAAGGGATCAACTACACCTGGCAAACACCAAATGGCACTTTACTAAATGATGATACATTAACAATCCATAATATTTCTATTTTGAATAACGGTAATTATTTTTTAAGTAATTTTTCAAATAGTTGTCCTATAATTTCAGATACAATTTTTATTAATATTGATATTCCATCAACTTTACAAATAGAAAATAATGATAATAATTTTTGTATTGGAGATACGATTTATTTAGAAGCGATACTCTCCCAAAATATCACATTTAATTGGAGTGGTCCGAATGGATTCAATTCTCAAAATCAATTACATCAAATATTCCCTATAGAAACGGATTATTCTGGATTATATATACTTAATGCTCTTGATACAATTTGTATTATTGAACCTGATACAATTTCCATCAATGTTTTTAATCAACCGACTATTTCTATTTCTCCCCAAAATCCTGAAATATGTAAAGGGAAATATGTAGAGATCACAGCAAATGGAGGATGCTCATATATTTGGAATAATTCGAATCAAATGAGTTCAATTACTGTATCACCCAATACTAACACAATGTATAGTGTAATAGGAACAGATATTCATAATTGCAAAGATACTGCAATGACAGAAGTGATTGTAAAGCCCAACCCCCATTTGACAGTATCACCAAATCCAGTTGTAATGTCTATTGGTGAGATTGTCACTTTAACTGTTTCGTCTGATTTGCCTGAAACAAGTTTTCAATGGACAAATGGTGAGGTTATAAGTTCTATTGAAATTTCACCTGAACAATCGATGATTATGGGAGTAGAAGGGATTGCAGATGGATGTAAAACCTATGTTGAAATTTCAATTATTGTTAAAATACCTTTAACGGAATGTTATATTTATTTTCCCAATAGTTTCACGCCCAATAATGATGGATTAAATGATCTTTTTGCACCTATAGGAGAAAATATTGAGATGATCTCTTTTACAATTTATAATAGATGGGGTGAATTAATCTACCAATCTTATGAACCTTTCCCATCTTGGGATGGTTTCTCAAATGGTAAGCTGGTTCCTTCTGGAGTTTATCACTATTTTGTAAGATATAAAAAAGCAGATACTGGAGAGTTAAAACAAAAACAGGGGAGTGTTTCATTGATTAGGTAAATTTTTAAATATTTTTATATTTTGTTTAAAAAGATGATCTTTTTATATATCTTTGTAGTATAATTAAAGTTTATTTTTTAATTTTAAAATTATTTAGTTTTTTTGATTATGGAAAACAAAAACATATTTGTTACTACACCTTTACTACCTGAACTTAAAGATTTTATTCCATATTTGGAGAAAATTTGGGAAAGCAAATGGATTACAAATAATGGAACTTTTCATCAACAGTTGGAAGAAGCATTATGTGATTATTTAGGAGTTAAATATTTATCATTATTTACAAACGGAACATTACCTATTATTACTGCTTTACAAGCACTTAGAATTACTGGAGAAGTAATTACAACACCTTATAGCTTTGTTGCAACTACGCATGCTCTTTGGTGGAATGGTATTAAACCAGTTTTTGTTGATATTGATCCAAAAACTTTAAATCTTGATCCAAAAAAAATTGAAAGTGCAATAACTCCAAAAACTACTGCTATTTTACCAGTTCATGTATATGGGAATCCTTGTAATACTCATGAAATTCAATCTATTGCAGATAAATATGGGCTTAAAGTGATCTATGATGCAGCTCATGCATTTGGAGTAAAAGTTCATGGAGAGTCAATTTTAAATTTTGGGGATATGTCAACTCTAAGTTTTCATGCTACAAAAGTTTTTAATACAATTGAAGGAGGAGCTCTTATTTGTCATGATCTTAAAACAAAGCAAAGAATCGATTATTTGAAGAATTTTGGATTTTTGGGAGAGATTGAAGTTGTTGCACCAGGAATAAATGCAAAAATGGATGAAGTTCGTGCTGCTTATGGACTTTTAAACCTTAAAAATGTCAATAAATCAATTGATAATAGAAAGATAATAGCTCAAACATATAGAATAGGATTAAAATCTATTAAAGGGATATACTTTTTAAATGATTTTCAAGGAGTTAAACATAATTATTCGTATTTCCCAATTTTTGTGAATGATCATGAATATGGAATGACAAGGGATGAACTTTACAATAAACTTAAAGAAAAAAATATTTTTGGAAGAAGGTATTTTTATCCTTTAATATCTGATTTTTCGACTTATAGAGAATTAGACTCATCTAATCCATCAAATCTTCCAATTGCACAACAGGTATCTGACCGAGTAATATGTTTGCCTATTTATGATGATTTACAGTTAGAGGATGTTAAAAATGTAATAAATGTAATATCAAAATAAAATATTTATGAAAAAACTTATTATTATTGGAGCAAGAGGATTTGGTAGAGAACTTTATAGTCATGCCCAAAAAAGTATAGGATATAATATTGACTTTACTATTAAAGGGTTTTTAGATGATAACTCTCAGATATTAGATGATAAGTGTGACTATCCTCCAATTTTAGGAAATGTAGAAGATTATATTCCAGAAATTGATGATGTTTTTATTGTTGCTCTTGGTGACAGTTTTTATAGAAAGAAATACGTGAATCTAATTTTGAATAAAAAAGGGAATTTTATATCTTTAATTCACGAAACAGCATATATCGGCAAAAATGTTGAATTTGGAACAGGTATTGTAATCTGTCCTTATACAATTATTACAAACGATATCAAAATTGGCAATCATGTTCAATTAAACCTATTTACTACTATTGGACATGATTGTGTAATTGGTGATTTTTTCACAACAGCACCATCAGTAAATATTAGTGGTAATTGTACTTTTAATGAATGTATTTATTTTGGAACAAATTCAGCAGCTCGCCAAGGTGTTACAATATGTGATAATGTTACCATTGGTATGGGTGGTGTAGTAATTAAAAACATAAGTGAATCAGGCGTTTATATAGGTAATCCTCTATATAAATTAGAAAAATAGTATGAGAAAATTTTTTAAACTTATAATTGACCAAGGTGTTGCTATTCTTTCAATAAATAAGATTGAAACTTTAAATTCATTGAATATTAATTTATTGAATGAATTGTATTCTTTTTTATTAGAAATTGAATCAAATAAAGAAATTAAAGTATTAATTATAACAGGAGTAGGAAAATCATTTATTGCTGGTGCAGATATTAAAGAAATGTCAACATTTAATTCTATTCAAGCTTATAATTTTTCACAATTAGGATGGAAAGTTTTTGATTTGATTGAGAACCTAAATAAAGTTGTTATTGCTGCAATAAACGGATATGCAATTGGAGGTGGATGTGAATTATCCTTAGCATGTGACATCAGAATTGCATCAGAAAATGCTGTTTTTTCTCAACCTGAATTAAGTCTAGGAATTATTCCAGGATTTGCAGGAACTCAACGTTTACCTAAAATTGTAGGGATTTCAAAAGCAAAAGAATTAATTTTTACTGGAGAAAGAATAGATGCTGAAGAAGCATTAAGGATCGGTTTAGTAAATAAGGTTGTAAAACATAATGAATTAATTGTTGAGTGTATTAGTTTTGCGAATAAGATTAAATTAAAATCTCAATTTGCAATTTCAAATGCAAAACGTTCAATTAATAAAGGAGAATCTGAAAAATTAACAATAGGTAAAGAAATAGAAACTGAATTATTTTCTGATTGTTTTAATGAATCTGATCAAAATGAAGGAATGACTGCCTTTATTGAAAAAAGAAAACCAAATTTTAAATAATTTTTTATTATTACTAAATAATAATTCCAAACACTAATGTTAAAAAACTATGAAAAATTCTTTTGCTCCAATAGTAATAACTGTCTATAATAGAATCAATCCTTTTAAACAATGTATTAATTCTCTAACTCGATGATGCAGATAAAACTACCGTAAATATAAAAAACTTTTTCACCAATTAAATAAAGATAATTTTAAAATGGGAAATGAATATAATTATTTGCCACTAATTGAACCAATAGCTATTTCAGAGCAGGTTTGGCCAGAAGGAACTATCCCGTTAGTTTGTACCAATACTTTAACATATAATCATGAGCCATATATAAAAGAATGTCTTGAAGGAATTTTAATGCAAAAAACTACTTTTCCAGTTCAAATTCTTATTCATGAAGATGCTTCAACAGATAAAACAGCAGATGTTTTAAAAGAATATCAAAGTAAATACCCAAACCTAATAAAGGTGTTTTTTCAGCATGATAATATATATAATCTACCCTGTGAAGAACAACTCAAAAGACGAGCAGAATTCACTAGTTGGGAAATTGGAAAATATGTAGCCTTGTGCGAAGGAGATGATTATTGGATAGATCCTCTCAAATTACAAAAACAAGTAAATTTTATGGAAGATAATCCAGAGTATGGAGTATGTCATACAGGATATTTATATGTTTTTGGCAAAAGATTCGGTAAGAATAGAAGTGTTGAGCGTGATGATTGTTTAAAAGATTTATTAGAAGCTACTTCTTATATAGGTACTTTAACTGCATTATATAGGAAAGATATATATGATACTTTGCCCCATTATTTTATAGAAAAAAACTATCCTTTCGGAGATCTACCTCTTTGGATTGAATTTGCTTCTGTTTCGAAAATCAAGTATCTTCCTGAGATTACAGCAAAATATAGGGTTTTATTGAATTCTGCATCTCATGATGAGGATATAGAAAAAGAAATAGAATTTTACAAATTGTCAGTAGATTGTAGATTATTTTATTCTGAGAAATTAAATTTCCCAATCTCAAAGAAAAAACTATTTTATACATTTCATGCAATTATAATTAAAAGAGCTTATGAAAAAAAAAGAAAATATATAGCAAGAAAATACTTTAAAGAATTGAGAAAAATTAGTACACCTTCATTAAAAATTACTTATTTTTATTTACGATCGCAATATAGATTATTTGATTATATTATGGGAGTTTTATATAAAATACTTATTTTTTTTATTTAATTGATGATCATATTTTATTATTTGATAAAATTTAATTCTCTTTAAAAAAAATATATTATATTTGCAGTTAGAACTTAGATTGAATATCAGTTTGAATAATAGATAACAAAATGACAGAAGATATATACTTGAAAGAAAATGGAGATTATTTAAATAATAATCCAACATGGCATGTTGAAGATTCACCATGGAAAGCAAAACAAATTCTAAAGATAATTGGGCGTAATAATTTGAATCCAAAAACAATTGCCGAAATTGGCTGTGGTGCTGGAGAGATACTTAATCAATTGCATTTTAAAATGAATAATGATGTGACTTTTTTTGGGTATGACATTTCAATAGATGCTATAAATATAGCAAAAAAAAGAGAAAAAGACAGACTAACATTTAAATATGAGGATTTTTTAAAAACGCAAGATAAATTTGACTTACTTCTAATGATAGATGTATTTGAGCATGTTGATGATTATTTAGGATTTTTAAGATTATGTAAGGGTAAAGCACAAAATACAATATTTCATATCCCACTAGAAATCAATGTATTTGGAATTTTGAGAAATTATTTAATCGCTGGACGCAATTCTGTTGGACATCTTCATTATTTTACTAAGGAAACAGCTATTGCTACATTGATTGATTCTGGATATGAAATCGAAGATTTTTTTTACACAGCTAGCTCCTTAGAGTTGCGAAGATTAACAGAAAAATCTAAGTTTGCTGTTTTAATACGAAAAATACTATATAAATTTAATAAAGATTTTGCTGTTAGAACTTTAGGTGGATTTTCACTTTTGGTATTGACAAAATAATAACTTCCAAAATAGAAGAAGAGTGTTTTTTATATTTTATTCTTAAATTTTCTCGAAAAATAGTTTTATAGAAAAGTATTTATTAAATAAAGAGACCTTAAATTCAACGAAGTTGATTATTAAAATACAGTCTAATTAAATGCATTACTCATCATAAATTCAATTTAAATTACTATAAATAATTAGAAACGAATTATTTCAATGAAAACAAAAAAAAATATAATGATGCTAAAACAATTTCATACATATTATTTAAAACAAAGGTTTTTTCCCAATTTTTTGAGTCTCTTCATTAATCCATTTTTCCTTATTAGAAAAGCATTATTGAAAGAAATTAAGTTATTAGCTCCAGAATTGACGGGTTCTATTTTAGATTTTGGATGTGGAGCAAAACCGTATAAGGAGCTTTTTACTGAATCTTCAAATTATATTGGTGTTGATTTAGAAAATGAAGCTCACGATCATGCTAATGAAGAAGTTGATGTTTATTATGATGGAACTAAACTCCCTTTTGATGATAAATCTTTCGATAATGTTTTTTCCACAGAAGTTTTAGAACATGTTCCAAATATTCATAATTCACTTACTGAATTGAATAGAGTTTTAAAGTCTAATGGAAAGATTTTGCTTACTACTCCCTTTGTCTTCCCTGAACACGAAATGCCTTATGACTTTCGTAGATTAACAGTAAATGGATTAAAACAAGTTTTAAATGAAACTGGTTTTGAAGTGATAAAAGTTCAAAAATATGGATCTTTTTTTAAAGTTATCAATCAATTAATTATCATGTATTTACATGGATTGCTTTTTACTAAAAATAAATATATTAATTTGATTATCAATTGTATATTTATCTTTCCTATTACTTTTTTTTCGCTTATTTTGAGTCCATTTATTTTGAAAAATCATACTTTATATTTTGGGATTGTTGTTTTAGCTCGAAAAACTAACTAAATACTTATTTTAATGAATATCCTAATCATTCATAACTATTATAGTACACGTGGCGGGGAGGAGAGTGTTGTTGAGTTTCAAAAACAACTCCTTGAAAGTAAAGGACATCATGTTTTTCTTTACACCAGACATTATAATGAAATGAATAGTTGGTTATTAGGGAAAAGTTGGGGGACATTTACTTCAATTTTTAATCGAAAATCAAGAAAAGATCTTAAAAAAATAATCTATGATTTTAAACCAAATGTAGCTATTTTACACAATCTATTTCCCATTATTTCTCCTTCAATAATACCCTATTTGTCTAAGAAAGGAGTGAAAGTTTGTCATGTGGTTCACAATTATAGAATGTTTTGTCCAATTGGGATTCTCTATACTAAAGATCAAATATGTCATAAATGTTTAGGTCTAGGAAGAGAGTTTAATTGTACATTGAATAGATGTAATGGTTCATTACTTCAAAGTTTATCATATTCTATTAGATCATATTTTGTGAGAATTCTTAATTATTATAAAAATGTTGATCAATATATTGTTCTTTCACAATTTCAGAAAAATCTTTTTGTTAACAATGGCTTTAAAGAAGATAAGATTGTAATTATTCCTAATGCCTTCACTCCAAATATCAAAGTGGATTATAATTCTTTAAAATTAGAAGAAAAAACAAATATTGGTTTTGTTGGTAGACTCACAACTGAAAAAGGTTTTTATGATTTTATAGCATTAGCAAAATTGGCTCCACAGTATAATTTTTGTGTAGCTGGTGATCATTCACATCTAAAAGAAACTTTTGAAAAACCTTCTAATCTTTCCTTTGAAGGATTATTAAATGCTGAAAAATTGAGTGAATTTTACAAAAAAAGTAGAGTTATCTTGTTTTTAAGTCACTGGTATGAAGGTTTTCCGATGGTAATTTTGGAATCAATGCAAAATTATACACCACTAATAGTGACCAATTTAGGGGTTATGCCAGAGGTCATACAACATAATTTCAATGGTTATGTTGTAAATGTTGGTGACTTAGAATCGATAAAAAAACATATTGATTTAATATTTTCAGATGATTTTAAGTATATCGAATTTATTAAAAATGGGAAACAACGCGCGGAAGATTTTTATTCAACCGAGCGTTATTATGAAAGATTAATGTTAGCAATTTCAAATTCTTTGTAATCAAATCTTTCTGTTTTGTTTATGTTAACTTGTTTTTAAAAGGTAAATATAATGATTTCACCTTTTTTTACACAGTTTATTGAATAGACCAATCCTTTCTGACACAGTTTATTGAATAGACCCAGTCTTCAATAAACAAGTGTTACTCATCAATACACAAGTGTTACTCATCAATACACAAGTGTTAGTCTTCAATTAACAAGTGTTACTCTTCAATTAACAAGTGTCAGTCTTAAATTAACAAGTGTCAGTCTTCGATAAACAAATGTTACTCTTCAATTAACAAGTGTCAGTCTTCGATAAACAAATGTTAGTCTTAAATGAGCAAGTGTGAACCTTTTCCCCAATTGCCACGCACTAAAGTACGTGGCAATTGATGATTTCTTAATACTCTTTTGCAAAAATACAAATTTTATCGAAATGTAATTCGTTAAATGTATTAATATATCGAAATGTAATTCGATATATTAAAATAAAGTAAATGAAATTAATTATATAGTGGACAAAAACACTACTTTTTTATGTAGTATATGCAAATATATCAACAGAATATCAAAACTGAAAACTGATACCTGATAGCTGATAGCTGAGAGCTGAGAGCTGAGGGCTGCCAGCGTTAGGGCGGAGGCGAGAAAGCCCGCAAAGCGACAAACCGATGTGATGCAGGGAGTAAAAGAGCGACCTTGGGAGCTCCTTTTACGACCATGCAGTCACACGGATGGGCGCTGCGGACTTGAAGCCGTAGCCCGACCCCGAGCGAAGCGAGGGGGAATGCCCAAAAAAGATAAGAGATAAGAGATAAGAGTGTCAATACCTAAACCCTAATACTGATAGTGAAGATTAAGGAGTCATTATATTTGCTATAGCGTAAAGGGGATAAATTTGAATTGTTTTTCCAATTTCATTCTGAATAATTCCAAAATTCTCAAGTGAACAACGAATGCCATAATCTAATTTTTTTTCTTTGAGAAACAAATGCAAACTTTGCATTTTTCCTGATGTTCCTGATTTAATTTCTATTGGAGTAATTTTATTCCCTTTTTGAATTAAAAAATCAACTTCAGCACTACTGCTTTTGCTTTCTCTTTGCCAAAAAAATAGTTGTGATTCTGCATTTATCGGAGATCCCTTTTGTAATTCTAATGCAGCAAACATTTCAGCAACTTTCCCTTTATTTACTATTTCTAAATTTGATCCTATAATAATATTGGTGTAGTCCAGTCCCGAAAGTTTTAAGAAAATACCGGTATCAAAAAACATTAATTTTTGTTTTTTTAAATTGATTTCAGCTCCAAGTGGGATCCCATTGCCAGATGTATGAAAAATAGGAAAAATTAGTCCGGCCATTCTTAGCAAATCAATACACTCTTTTATTTGTGAAATGTTGTATTCTTTACTTAAATTGGAATAAATTACTTTTTGCCCTATTTGATTTGTTATTCCATTAAATACACTGTTTAATCTTAATGATGGTATACGATTACGATATTTTTGAAAATCGTCTTTTAAAGTAGTTATTAAATCAGATAATACATTTTGAGCATCTAAAATATTCCCAGTTTCAACATATTTCGCTACGGCCTCCGGCATTCCACCAACAAGTAAAAATGTTTTAAATAGTTCAATAGCTTTTGTATGGTACATATTTGCAATAGGAGTTAACAAAACATGTTGTTTTATTTCGTTTTCCAATGTTTCGTAACCACATGCAGATAAAAATTCAGAAAAATTAAAAGGATACATATAAAGACTTGATACCCTGCCTACACCAAAACTATTAATTTTGGATAGTGCAAATTCCAGAAGTGAGCCAGCAGCAATTACATGCTGTTGAGGATACTCTTCATAAAAAAAACGTAATGAGGATATGGCATTCGGACAAGCTTGAATCTCGTCTAAAAACAACAAAGTTTTATTAGGAATAATCTGTTGCCTATAAATTATTGAGAGTTTGTTACAAATATCTATAGGATTCAAATCGCCCTCAAAAGCTGAATGTGCAGCCTTATGTTTTTCAAAATTTATTTCTACAAAATTATCAAAATTTTGAGCAAAATGTCTAATTGTACTTGATTTTCCAACTTGTCTTGCACCACGCACAAGTAGTGGTTTTCGTTTTATTGACTTTGACCATTCTTCTAAATGTCTGTCTATTTGTCTGTTAAAATACATAAGATGAAAATTACAACCCAAAAAACACTAATAATATTAAAAAATACAAGGCAAAAATACATAAAATATTTGAATAATACAAGCCAAAATAGTGAATAGTGAATAGTGAATAGTGAATAGTGAATAGTGAATAGTGAAGAGTGAATAGTGAATAGTATTTTTGTATATTTGTTTGTTCAATTTATAAAACAATAAATACTATAACTAACTAAAAATTACTATTATGAAGAAAAGTCCATTGGTAGAAAAAAGCTTCAATTTTGCTGTTGAAATTGTAAAATTATCTTATCAAATTCAATATAATAAAAAAGAATACATTTTAACAAAACAAATCCTTAAGAGTGGTACTTCGATTGTAGCTCAAATATCTGAAGGACAGTATGCTCAAAGTCCGGCAGATTTTATTAGCAAATTTTCAATAGCATTAAAAGAGGCTAATGAAACAAGTTTTTGGTTAAAGTTGCTCTTAGAAACAGAATTTATTGACATTCAAATATTTGATATATTTAATAAAGATTTAGAAGAAATTATTAAAATGCTAACAGCATCAATAAATACTTTAAAGTCCAAAATAAACAAATAAAGTGCCACTATTCACTATTCACTATTCACTCTTCACTCTTCACTCTTCACTATTCACTATTCACTCTTCACTATTCACTATTCACTATTCACTATTCACTAGTTTTTCGTCCATATTCGTGTATTCAGATTGAGCTCTTTAATGATCGTTGCATTGAGCATGAATAGTTTGTAAATCAGTTCAATATCTTTGAAGTTGACACCAGAACGGAAGATGTTGGGCTCGAAAAGATTCTCATTGAAACTTACTGCACAAAAGATGCGTGACCCTACAAAAGAAAGGTGCATCGGACGTTTATACTGATTGTGAATATTGACCAATGCTTCCATGATCGTGGGAGTGAGGATATATCTTGCTTCGATCTGATCCGTGGCATGTACCACAAACTTCTTTTCAAATTCTGGATTTTCGAGTTTCACCAAATCACCCTTGAAACTAAATTGGAGTTTTTGTCCCCATTTACCTAGTAGTTTTTCAGCATAATCTGGTTTGATATAGGTTTCTCCCTGAATATGCTTGTTGAAATCGGCATGAAAAAATAACCCCTTAAAAATGGTGTGCCAGTGCTCCTGACGCCCTCCATTTTTAGTATATGTAACCGTTTTATACTCTGTGTGAAACTCAGAACACCTAAAATCGGTCTTCTCCATTTGTCCAAAAATGAGATCATCCCCTTTAAAACGATCCACATTTTGTGAAAATAGATTGCTTTGGTAGTACTCTTCAAGCTTTATGGACTGGTTATATTCGTATCTCCACTCAGGATCAATAGCACGTACAATCTCTGTAACTACTTCATGTTTATATCTGGATCTGTATTTATTGTACCGGGTAACGGCATTTATTACAAACACCAATCCACCTATGAGTACACCAATCAATCCGACAATGATGTAAACATCAGTAATGATCTTTTGAGCATAGAGGATCACTAAAATAGTACTTGCTGGGACAAATTCTAATGCGGCATAAACTATGTTTGCAACAATAGACTTTCTTATACTTTCGAGTTCAGATAAGCGCTCTTTGAGTTGAGTTTCATAAAGATTTTGGAGTTCGTCTAAGGTAATCATGTGATGAATAACTAGTTAAAAAGGGATTTCACATCCACATTTTCTCTTTCGGCTTCAGGAATCACAAACACCTCTTTTTTAGTTAGTTTCATAATTCCAGCGATTATAGAGTTGGGAAAAGTTTGGATGGCGTTATTAAAATCTGTAATTACAGCATTATAAGTACGGCGAGCTGCAGAGATTTGGGATTCCACTTCAGTAAGATTTCTTTGCAGATTCATAAAGCTTTCATTGGCTTTCAAGTCTGGATAGTTTTCAACGGCCACCATAATGGATCTCATGCTGGCAGAGATTTCGTTGTCTAAAGCCACTTTTTCGTTAGCATTGAGATTTCCACCCAACGCTTTTCCACGCATTTCAGTAATTTTTTCAAAAAGATCTTTTTCATGGGTAGCATATTGTTTTACGGTTGCTACTAGGTTTGGGATTAGATCGTACCTTTTCTTGAGTTGTACATCCATACCACCAAAAGCGTTTTCCACTTCATTACGCTTACGAATGAGGGAGTTGTAGATACCAATGATTACCAAAGCTAAGAATCCAATAATTGCGAGGATAATAATAACGGGAGTTGTCATGTTTTTTATTTTTTAAATTTTAAAGTGCAAAAATAAACTCTTTTTGATATATTTAGATTGAATTTGTCAAAAAAATTTCAAAATAATGATTTTCGTGCAAATATTGTTTTATCTTTGCACTTTAATTTAAACATTAACATTATGAAAACAGTATTAAAAAATCTAGTTATCGTTGCATTAGCGACCCTTCTTTTCAGTTCTTGTGATGATTTTGGTAAATCGAAACTAAAATTTGACACTTCATTTGATGTGAATTTACCAGTTGTTGTAACGCCAGGCAAATCAAGTTTTTCAGTTGTTGATACCATTGACATACTTGCACATCCTGATTTGATTGACTATACAGATCAAATCACTGGCATTGATATTCAATCTGTAACATTTGAGGTTATTGCTTTAAATCCTGCGCCAATAACATTGACAGACGCTTATTTAAATGCCAGTGTTCCAACATTGCCAGCAGCAACATGGACATTTACCAATCAGATGTTAAATTTGGGAACGATTATTACATTGGATAATTCAAATAATCAATTAACGAATGCCCAAAATGTATTTTTAGCACAACAACCTATTGCTGTAAATTTAAACGGAAATATCAGTGAAACAGCGGCTACTTTTACCATTAAAGTCACTTTTAATGCTGAGGTAGAGGTAACGGTGGGAATCTTTTAATAGTGAAGAGTGAAGAGTGAAGAGTGAAGAGTGAATAGTGAAGAGTGAAGAGTGAAGAGTGAAGAGTGAAGAGTGGATGTAATATATATAGTATATTCATTCACTCTTTTTAAATTAAAACTAGAACCATCTAAAAAATACTATTATGAAGAAAAGTCCATTAATTGAAAAAAGCTATTCATTTGCAATTCAAATTGTTAAATTAGTTTATCAAATTCAAAATACAAAAAAAGAATATATCCTTTCAAAACAAATCCTGAAAAGTGGAACATCTATTGGAGCTCTTATTGCAGAAGGACAATATGCTCAGAGCAATGCAGATTTTGTTAACAAATTTTCAATAGCATTAAAAGAAGCAAATGAAACCAAGTTTTGGATTTCATTACTTAAAGATACTGATTTTATTGAAATACAAACTTACAATGAATATTCAACTATTCTAGAAGAGATCATAAGTATGCTTGTTTCTTCCATAAATACCTTAAAATCAAAAATTTCAAAATAAAAACTCTTCACTCTTCACTCTTCACTCTTCACTCTAATTGCATCACTTACCAAAGATCCCAATATGCTTGTAGCTAAAATGAGTGCGATCATGAGTAAAGAGAATGTGGTACTGATGTGTAAATCAAATACAAAAACCAAAATCATTTTAACACCGATATAGGCCAATAAAACAGATAATCCCACTTTTAAGTAGCGGAATTTCTCCATGATGCTTTCTAACATGAAGAATAAGGCACGTAAACCAAGGATGGCAAAAACATTAGACATAAAGACAATATAAGGGTCATTGGTGACTGCAAATATAGCTGGGATGGAATCCACAGCGAAAACGATGTCGGAGAGCTCTACGATCAATAAAACGATAAATAACGGAGTTGCAAGCCATCTTCCATTCTCTTTAATAAAGAAATCGTGGCCATGCATTTTTGTGGTTGACCAGCCGTGTTTCGCGAAGAATTTAACTAATTTATGTTTTTCAGTATCAATAGTGGCTTTTTCATTCCGTTCAATGAACATTTTGATGGCTGTAAAAATCAAGAAAGCTCCAAAGATGGGTAATATCCATCCAAATTTTGTGATTAAAGCAGAAGCTGCAAAAATGAAAATAAATCTGAATACTAAAGCACCTAGAATTCCATAGAACAATATTCTGTGTAAGTATGCTCTGTTCACTTTAAATGCGGAAAAGATCATGATAAAAACAAAAATATTATCCATGGATAGTGCTTTTTCAATCAAATATCCTGAAAGATACTCCAAAGATAGTGTATGTCTGTAAAGATTGAGAGCTTCAGCATACGACATTCCATTTAATTTGAGGTTGTGACGATGTTTTTCATTAATTCTTGCCAGATCTTCCATATTTGAGATCCCGTGTAAGAGTTCCCCTTTGAAAATGATTAGAACATAGAAAATAAGCGCTAATCCGATCCATACTAAGGTCCAGACTAATGCTTCTTTAAATTTGATTTCAGAATCTTTTTTATGAAATACTCCCAAATCGAGGAATAACATAAAAATAATGAAAACTAAAAAACTGATCAGTGTAATTTGTTCTGCCATTGTATTTATTTTTTTATTTTTTTAATTGAAAACCTAACTTTAGAGCTTCCTGAATCATTAATTGATATGCCGGCTCAAATTCATTAGGGATTACACCATCCAGAATTGCTTCACGAATAGCGGTTTTAATAAGACCAACCTCTCTACAAGGTTTTAGATTGAAAGAGCTCATAATCAGATCACCATCAATAGGAGGTTGCCAATTCCGTAAGCGATCTTTCTCTTCAATCTCTTTCAGTTTTTGGCGCACTTTTACAAAATTATTTAAATATTTTCTAACTTTCTCAAGGTTTTTAGAGGTAACATCAGCTTCGCAAAGCAACATCAAATCGTCTATGTCATCACCCGCGTCGAAAAGAAGTCTTCGTACCGCAGAATCAGTGATTACATCTTCTACTAGAGCGATAGGCCTCAAATGAAGTTGCACTAACTTTTGGACATACTTCATTTTTTCGTTAGTAGGCATTTTGAGTTCTGTAAAGATTTTTTTGATCATTTTTGCTCCTAACATTTCGTGCCCATGGAATGTCCAACCCAAAACAGGGTCAAATCTTTTGGTTTTTGGTTTTGCAATATCATGAAGTAAAGCAGCCCAAATTAGCCAAAGATTGTTTGTTCCCATTACTATTTTATCTACAACTTCAAGAGTATGGAGATAGTTGTCCTTATGTTTTTTCCCATTATTTGAATCAACACCTTTTAAATCAATTAGTTCAGGTAAAAATTGCTTTAATAATTGTGATTCTTCACAAAGTTGTATTCCCAATGAGGGTTTAGTAGAGAGAAGAATCTTATTAAATTCATCTATAATTCGCTCTTTGGATATAATCTCTAGTCTATGAGCATTTCGTTGAATAGACTCGAAAGTGATTGGATCTATGGAAAACCCTAATTGAGAAGCAAAACGGATAGCCCTCATCATTCTAAGAGGATCGTCAGAAAAGGTGATATCTGGATCAAGGGGAGTTTTTAGAATTTTGCTTTTAAGGTCCTCAGATCCATTAAAGTAATCCACCAATTCACCGCGGTTAGGTCCATTGATGGCAATTGCCATTGCATTTACGGTAAAATCTCTTCGACTAATATCATCAAGTAAAGTGCCATCTTCTATAGTGGGCTTCCGGGAATCTAGGTTGTAAGATTCTTTACGAGCACCCACAAACTCAATTAATTCACCATTAAAATTGAGTTGAGCGGTTCCAAAGTTTTTAAAAACAGTCACTTCACATTTAGAAGAGATCTCTTTAGCTACTTGGTTGGCTAATTCAATACCACTTCCAACCACAAGAATATCCACATCTTTTGAATTGCGGTGTAAAAAAATATCTCGAACAATTCCACCTACTGCATAGCAAGTGAGATTCATTTGATCTGCCACTTTTTCTACGACAGCATATATGGGATGTTTTAATTTATCTCTTAAGTTGTTCATTGGTAAGTCCTAGTAGTGGTTTATCCACAAATTTTATAGATCATCTCTTTTAATAATTCCTCTTCACTGGCCGCAGTTTCAACACCCTTTGATTTTGCATCGTACTCTCTTAAGATGGCAATGTTTTTTTTCAATTCTAAAATGGAGTGTGCATTTGCTTGATTGATATTTATTTTTAATGCCCATTCGTTGCTGATTCCAAAAATTTTACTAGCAGTTGCTGCTGTTTTATCGGAGAGCTGGTAGGAGAGCATTTTTGAATAAAATGTAAAGAGATTATTTATGGTTTTTACATTAGGATTATCTTTTAGAAAATTGCAGAAGTTTAAAGTAATTTTATAAACTTTTTGTTTATTTCTTTCTGCAAGCGCTTTTTGTAATTCAAAAATATTGTACTCCTTACTGATTCCAATATGTTTTTCAATCAAAGAAGGGGTGATTTCACTCTCTGGTGGCAAAAATATTTGCAGTTTTTTGAATTCATTATCAATTCTAGAAAGGTCATTTCCAATATGTTCAGATAAAATATTGGCACTTTCAGAGTTTATTTTGAAGTTGTAGTTTTTGGCTCTATTCAGTACCCATTCTGCAATTTTATAATCTTGTATTTTTGAAGATTTAAAAACGACCCCATTTTTTTCAACTGCTTTACAAATGGCAGCTTTAGCATCCTGATATTTATAGCAAAGAACTAAAATCGTAGTTGTTGAGGGTTTTTCAACGTAAGAAATCAATTTATCAAAGTTTTTAAGATCTTTAGCTTCTTTAACGATGACAACTCTTTTATCACTTCCAAAAGGGAACTCTTTGGCATTGGTTGCAATCTCCTCAGCATCAGAATCTTTCCCATAAAATGTTACTTGATTAAAATCTTGTTGATCTTTATCAATACTATTTTCTTCAAAATAATTTGAAAGTTGATCAATATAAAAAGGTTCTGTTCCATGTAAAAGATAAACAGGAGCAAATGTTTTTTTATCAATTTGTTGTATGATTTGATCGTAAGTTGCCATATAGATTAAAAATCGTAGTAGTCAAATTTTAAGTGTTTTACAGTAAGTCCTTTATTGATAAGTAGTTTTAAGGAGTCAATTCCAATTTTTAGATGTTCTAAAGCGTAATTTTCTGTTACAATTTTGTCACTTTTTTCTGTTTTGATGCCATCCAAAGTCATGGGCTGGTCAGAAACTAGGAGTAATGCACCTGTAGGGATTCGGTTGGAAAACCCTACAGAAAATAGAGTTGCAGTTTCCATATCGATGGCAGTAGCACGAATTTTTCTGAGATACTCTTTAAAGTTTTCATCATGTTCCCACAAACGGCGGTTGGTAGTATAAACTGTCCCAGTCCAATAATCGCGACCCGCTTCACGAATAGTCGTTGAAATTGCTTTTTGCAAGTTAAATGCAGGTAATGCTGGAACTTCAGGTGGAAAATAATCATTTGAAGTTCCCTCTCCTCTAATAGCTGCAATGGGAAGCAAAAGTTCACCTAGTCCGATGTATGGTTTTAAACCACCTGTTTTACCTAGAAAGAGGACTGCTTTAGGATCTACAGCAGTAAGGAGATCCATTACAGTTGCAGCCATAGGACTACCCATTGAAAAGTTGATAATCGTAATGTTGTCTTTTGTAGCAGTTTGCATCGGAGCATTTAGCCCTTTCACTTCAACATCCATCAATTGAGCAAAGTTGGAAACATAGTTTCTGAAATTTGTAAGGATGATATATCTTCCAAATTCATCCACTTTGGTTCCTGTATATCTGGGAAGCCAATTAGCAGCAATTTCTAGTTTATTATTCATGATATGGATTATTAATCAATTATTTAGGGAGTTTTTTTACCCCTTTTTTACTACTTTTTTCAGCAGTTTTAACGTTAGTGATGGCATTATTTGTAGCATTCAAAAGAGGATCTACAGATACTGTTGCTCCAACCGTTCTTTGCATCCACAAATTTGGAGTAACTCTACCAATGGCGTACATTCTTTCAATTTCGGAACCAATATTTTTACCTTTAAAATACTGACCTAATTGAAAATCAATAATATGGCCAATAGGATAGGCAGATAAATATAAAGGAGCATCAATCATATGTGAGTATATGGCTAAAATGGGTTCATCAACAACTCCAAAAACAGGAGCATAATATTGATTCCATACCTCTTTTGCAATAGCAATAACCGCATCTTTGAGTTGATCAGCAGAGCAATTTGGATTGTTATACATCCATTTCCATACTTTGATATCCACTAAAGAGACTCCCATAATTTCATAACAACCCCAAAAAAGGTCTAGAGTCTTAAGGTCTTCTGCTAATGGATCTTCGTTTTTAATTCCTAACAATTCAAGATCTTTACCTTGAAAAGTGAAAGCAACTGCTTCAGTAAAAGCGGTATTTGGAACTCCATTTAGGAAGTAGTTTGAAACATTATGCAAAGAGATCGTTTGTTCCACATTGTGTCCAAACTCGTGAATTCCAATATTGTATCCTTTATAATCCATGCCACTTGGAGAGATTCTTGTTCTCAATAACGCTTTATCGGTTCGCATCAGTGCACCCAAAGCGTGTCCAGCTCCAACAGAAGGATCAACTGCAATATGAGAACAAATCTCTTTTGCTCTTTGTGGAGTAAATCCTAATTGTACAAGTATGTTTGGTAAATCTTTTTCGAATGCTTCTTTAGTAGGGTATTTTGCTTTGGTTAAACTATCTAATAGATTGGGATCAAGAGAACTGCGATTTTTAAATCCATCATACCAGATATCAAATGGTTGCAATTTTCTACCTAATCTTTTTGAAATGATTTTAGAAACTTCCATTACTTGAGGAGAGGAGAGTAGGGTAGTGAATAATTGCTCAACCTCTTCAACAGGAATCTCATATTCTGTACTAAATTTTCTGTCGATATAGTTTTTAAAGTTTGGATAGTAAGCATCAGAAGCTTGCATTGCTTTGAAGATATTTAACAAATGTTGGTAACGAAGATTTTTCTCAGGAGTTCCAATAACCTCTATATCTTTCAAATAGATGCCATTTGATGGGGGATACCATCTGTAAGTATTGTTTTCAAAAATCTCAATCGGAGTATTTTGATTGATAATTCTTTTCATGATATTATAAATCAATGTTTGTTTTTCAAAACCAACAGCACTATTTGAATAGTTTGATTTAAGTTCATCACGTAGTCCCCAATGTGTTATCAATTTCATATCTGAAGGCCAGTGTTGGACAAAATTACCACCTAAAACTTTTCCCATTGGGATATTATAGTTTGAGATATAATTGTCAGCGTTTGCAGTGGCTGTATTAATTTCTTGATTTACAGATGCTTCAACACGTGAAGTAAAAAAGTCACCTAAACGAACAAATCCCCACTCTTCATCAGTCCACTTGTGACCATTTAGAATTTTTTCTTGTAATGTGAAGTATGGGAAATTTAAAATCACGATAAATGCAATTTTGTTTTTGAACATATCATCATTAAAATTTGCCATCGGATTATATGCACTAAAGATATCATCAATATTAAGTGTTTCATAACCAGTAACATGAACGGGTCTCAAGAGTTGAGTGGTCATCTGGTTATTCATACCTATTATGGTTTCAAAATGGGAAGCTAATCTGTTAAAGAGTTTCACTTTTTCCTCTTTTGTTTTACAGAAATAGGTTTCACAGAATACTAAAAACTCTTCGTTAGAACCATCTGTTGATCTCCAAAGTTGTGCAACTTGTTTCACACCTCTTTCCACCATTTTGTCAGATATTTCTGATTTTTTAAAGATTTTTGAAAGTGTATTTGAAATGGTTTGCTCACTAACTGCAGTAGGTTTAATATTTGCAAACGAACTATTTAACAATGCAAAAGTGATCATAATTAAGGGTAAAAATTTTTTCATATTTCTGGATTATTTGTTTATTATAAAACATCTTATATATATTATTCACTTTATAAAAATGGACTGCAAATATAATGCTTTTTTTGATGTAAATATTGGCTAATTAAAGCTTTTTAAAAAATGGTAAAAGATAAAAAATGTAGTAATTTTTTTTGTATTTTTGCAGACTCAAATCGGGGTGTGGCGCAGTTGGCTAGCGTACTAGCATGGGGTGCTAGTGGTCGGAAGTTCGAGTCTTCTCACCCCGACCATTAAAATGTTAAAAAACCGCTTATTTTTAAGTGGTTTTTTTTATTTTTGGGCGTGCCGGCAGCGCTGAATATTTCCCGTTTTATTAATCATAGAATTTTCAGAGGGTTAATGCTAAGAAATTCAGCAGCAGGGATTCCACCATTACCAACCACGATTGATGATAGTGGGTTATATTTTTCACGAAAAACACTAAGTCCTGAATTATTGGAATCATTATTACTTTTTACTTCAATGGCTGCCATACGACTCCCCATTTTTATAACATAATCAACTTCATAATTGTTTTCTCTCCAGTAATATGTTTCATATCCACTTGTAAATGTATTACATGCAATATGGGCGCCAATTGCAGATTCGAAAATTCTTCCCCAAACTTTCGGATTTCTTACTGCATCTTTAAATGAAAACTCTTCAAATACTGTCTTTAAAGCATTATTGTAAACTTGAAACTTAGGAATACTAGCTCTTCTCCGAGATTTATCAACACTATATTTTGATAATGCACAAAGTAATCCACTTTCAGAAAGTAAATTTAAATAACCTGACAAAGTTGTCGTATTTCCAGCATCTTGAAGTGAACCAATCAGTTTTGTTAAAGAAAGAATTTCACCAGAGTATGCACTTCCAAGTTCAAAAGTTTGTCTTAATAATGCAGGTTTATTGATTATGGTATTTATTAAAATATCTTTATTAATTGTGGCATCGATAATTGAACTAATAATATACTCTTTCCAACGTAGTTCGTCATGTATAAGTTCTGCCGCTCCCGGGTATCCCCCAAAATAGATATATTGTTCCAAATTTAGATCAAAAGCTTCTTGCATTTCACGATAATTCCAATGAGTCATTTTTATACTTTCGAATCTGCCAGCTAAACTTTCAGAAAGTCCTTTTTCGATCATAACTCTTGATGACCCCAACAAAACTACTTTGATATTAATATCATTAAAGGTATCATCATCCCACTCTTTCTTAACTGCTTCACTCCAATTTTTAATTTTTTGAATTTCATCAATTACTAAAATTATTTCGTTTAGTTCATCAAATTTTATTTTTGAACGTGCATTTGCCCAACAATCACTGATCCAACTATTTTGTGTTGCAGGGACCATATCAGCGGAAAAAAACAAATAGGGTTTTTTAATTTCTTGTAAAGTTTGTTTAACAGTTGTGGTTTTTCCCACCTGACGAGGGCCCATAACCACTTGAATAAAACGACGAGGTTCCTCAAGTCTGTTTATAATTGTTTGATAATAAGCTCTTTTATACATAATAATTAAATTACTCAATACAATGAGTAAAATTACTCAATTGATTGCGCAAAAATATAAATAAATTTTGAATAAATTTTATTGAAAACCAAAAAACATCTTAATTTTTTATTATTTGGCGTGCCGGCAGCGCCTTCCACTATCCTTTTCTGCTGCCGTCGGTCTCCGGTTTCACGCATGGAGCTATCAGCTTTCAGCTATCAGCTATCAGTTTTTAGCTTTTCGCTCATAATTCTAGCTTTTGTATGGTGATTCAATTTTTAAATCGCTTATTTTCATGTTGTTGAATTATCGATT
>JBLJBB010000055.1:0-5888 GCA_047638115.1 Bacteroidales bacterium
ATGAAATTAGTAAATGAAAAATTAATTCGTTTTTTATTCGCGCATTCGCGGCTTTTTTGGGTTCACAAAGTTGCTCAAAGTTTTCTCAAAGTTACACGAAGTATTTGTGTCACCCCTGCGGAGTTTTGAGTGGATTGTGTGATCTTTGACCGTAAGCTGCGCTTCGCTTGCATACGGTTTTCTAAGAGTTTCACCCCTTTCGGGGTGATTTGGTAGGGAGAGGGGTGGGGATTTTCATTGGCTACAAAGATAACACTCCTTCGGAGCGAAATGGAGTGCAGTCAACTGACCACGGACTACTGTCAGGTGAAATTGCTGATTGTTAGCAAAATACGATACTGAAAGCTGAGGGCTGATAGCTGATAGTCCTTAGCTTTCCAACTTTTTCAAAAGATCAGCTGCAAGTGAGTCCATTCTGGAGAAGGCGAACCGCTATATCACTTTTTATGATACCAGTAAGCATGGCAACACCTTGTTCTGTAAAAGCAAAAGGAAGATATTTTCGATGTTGTCCTTGAGCTTGTTTTAAGGTCACAAATTGTGACCTTAAAAGAATATATTCCTCTTTGGTCAATTGAAATCGAAAATTTGAAGGGAATCTATTGCTATTTCTCTTAACAGCTTGATTAAACACTTTAGTTTCAACCTCAAATAATTGTGCCAGATCACTATCTAACATTACTTGAATTCCTCTGATTGAAAATATCTTTTGTTCTACGTAGTTTTGTAAGGGAGTTTCCATAGTGGATTGTAGTTTTAGAGTTTAAAAAATAAATTTCATTGCAAAAATACAAAATAATGAGCTAATGTGATAATAAGCTAATAAGCTAATTGAATTTTTAATTCGTTTTTTAATCGTGAATTTGTGGCGTATAGATGCTAAAAAAGTAATGGAAAATTGTTAAAAATGAAAAGCACTCCTCTTTTGAAAAAGGAGTGCACATACAGAGTTAAAATTGATGAGGTTTTAAGTCAAAAAAATTGTATATTTGAATTAACTTATTTCATCAAAATGTAATGCAAAAATATAAATTTTTATTATATCTTGATTATAACAATATAACTTTTTATTATATTTTTTTAACTCTATTGTTCAAATGTATGATTTACAGCGTATAAGAAAGCTCGTTAATTGGTATATCTTCCAAGAGATTGGCAAAAATGATGCTGAGATTGCCACTGCATTAGGATATAAACAATCATCATTTTCGCAGATCTTGAAAGGGAAGGTTCCCATTTCTAAAAAATTTGTAGATAAGTTATGTTCGCTTGATAATAATATAAATAAACTTTGGATTTCTGGAAAAGGATCCATGCTGAGAAATGAAGCATTACTATCCGAAAACATTTCCGATTTACCTAATCCTTTCTTAAAAGAGATGGTTTTAAAAAGGGTTGGATTGCCTCTCATCGGTGTTGATGTGGCCTCAAAATATCCAAATATCTTAGATGAAGATTTTTCAACGTCAGAACAGTTTTATTATATCCCCGATATAGCAGATTTAGGAGCCCATTTTTTTGTCAAAATGTTTGGGGATTCTATGTCTCCAACTTTAAATTCCGGGGATTTATTGGCCTGTCGTAAGGTTGAAAAAGAGGAACCTATTTGTTGGGGAAAAGTTTATTTACTCTCTATTTTAAATCGAACCTATATTTGTCGAATCTATTTTGATGAGGCAAATCTCGACCAATATCTTCTCCATTCTGATAACCAATCTACGTATCCCACTTTTCCATGTAAGATTAAACAACTCGACAAAATATTTAGTGTTGTAGGGGTGGTAAAGGTGATCTAGACTGCGGACTGCGGACTGCGGACTACGGACTACGGACTACGGACTACGGACCACAGACAACAGACCACGGACTACAGTCTACAGACAAGTGAAATTGCTGGATGTTAGCAAAATAGGAAACTGAAAGCTGAGGGCTGAAAGCTGATAGCCCTTGAGTTTATCCAAAGATTTCCCGTAACTCTTTGTTACTAAGCTTGCCTATCCAGTTTTCTCCAGTGGCTACACTCATGTCGGCTAGCCGTTTCTTTTTTTGAATCATAGCATCAATTTTTTCTTCAAAAGTATCTTTGGTGATGAACCGGTGTACCATAACGTTTTTTTTCTGACCAATACGAAAAGCTCGGTCTGTGGCTTGGTTTTCAACGGCAGGATTCCACCATAAATCGTAATGAATTACATGGTTTGCGGCAGTGAGATTGAGACCCGTTCCAGCAGCTTTTAGGGATAAAATGAAAATTTTATCTGCTCTGTTGTTTTGAAAACGGTGCACCATGTTTTCGCGCTCTTTTATAGAACAACCCCCATGATAAAACATTGGGGATTCTCCTGTTTGTTCCTCAATAAACTGATTAAGTAAGACTCCCATCTCTTTAAATTGAGTGAAAATGAGCACTTTTTCACCAGCTTCGCTAATGCTATTGAGTAATTCAAAGAGGAGATCCATTTTGCCTGAAAGGGTGGGATCAAAGTTTCCGTTTTTCAAAAAATTAGTGGGGTGATTACAGATTTGCTTTAAAGCTAAAATCATCTGAAGGACAAGTCCTTGCCTTTTAAAAAGGGATTCATGATCTGAAGAGGATATCCCCTCAATCTCCTCCAAAGCAACGTGCATTGTTTTCTCATATAATGCGGCTTGTTGTTTTGTAAGAAGGGCATATTGGTTTTGTTCCACTTTGTCAGGCAGATCAGAAATGATCGATTTGTCCGTTTTCATACGACGCATCATAAACGGCGCTGTAATTTTTCTAAATTTAGTAACGGCATTTTCATCGTTATACACTTGAATGGGATCTCCAAAGTTGGCTTTAAACATCTTACTGTTACCTAGATACCCTTTGTTAACAAAGTCCATAATAGACCAAAACTCAGAGAGTCTGTTTTCAACAGGTGTTCCACTCATAGCAATTCTAACTGCTGCAGGAATCGCTTTAATCGCTTTAGCTTGAGCCGTATCGTGGTTTTTGATATTTTGCGCTTCATCAATCACCAAGATTTGCCATTTTTGTTTTTTCATAAGATCTGCATCACTTCGTAAAATGCCATAACTGGTAAGCATAATATCCGCATCGAACTGGTTCAATTTACGAGATGCTCCATGAAAAATATGAGAAGTTAGTGTGGGGGCAAATTTATTTATTTCTGATTGCCAATTAGTTAGCAAACCTGTGGGTGCCACCACTAAAGCTTTTTGTTTTTTGTTAAGCGCTTTTTCTTCTTTCATTTTCAAGAGTATTGAGATCACCTGAACTGTTTTACCTAATCCCATATCATCGGCAATGATACTACCAAAACCGATTCTGCTGTTCCGATACATCCAAGAGAATCCTCGATGTTGATACGGGCGCATCTCTGCATTTAATCCGATAGGGAGCGGAATCTCTTCGTTGGAAGTTAACTCCACAATGAGATTTTTAACCTCATCAGTAAGAAGCACTGGTGCCCCTTCAAACTCTTCAGATAAGGCAGCTTGAAGAAGTTCAAAAGAACTTAGGGGTTTATTGTTGCTAAGGTGTTTAAATATTTTTTCCACCTCAGTATCACTTACATAAATATAGTTTTCTTTGAACTTAAAAAGTTGATTCGCGTTTTTTAACAACTTTCTAAATTCATCAGGAGAGATCATCGCATTTCCAAGCGCCACTTGCCAATCAAAAGCGAGTAGATCATCTAAACGAATAAAACTATTCGATTCTGATTTTCTCTTTAGTTTTAAAGAGACTTTAGGTTTAAGAATGTTTTGTAAAGATTTTGGTAACAACACTTTGATATCTAAGAGTCGAATGGCTGGTAAAATTTCGATAAGAAAAGGAGAAAACTCTTCCAATTTGAAAATAATAGGGATTTTGCCAGCAGAGTTCATGTAAGCATTCAAATTTCTAATGAAAGGAGAGAGAAGGGAGACAGTTTGAAGGATGGTGAACCGTTGGGAATCAAACTGTTTATCATGAAGTATTTGTGAGAGTAAAAGGGGAACCTGATCCTCGGATCTGGAATCAACAACACTTACATTTACTTCAAATTGATCTGTTTCAAGCTCAGTTACCGTGATTATAGGTTGAAAATCGCCTTTGGTAACATAAAAGCGATCCAACCACACTTTGACACCCCCACTTAAAGCGCTTTCTCCCACTTTAGAAAATGGATAGGAATAGTTGTTGAAGAATAAAGATTCAAAAAGATCACTGTAAATGGGTTTGGCTAATCTAGATACCAAATGGGAGATAAAAACGGAGAGTAACTCTTGAACTTGATGCTCGATTGGAAGTAGTTTTTCTGCTTTCCCCACTTTTTTACAGAGTAATAATAGATCTGGGGGAATAATTTCCGTCAATTTAGTAACCAAAACTCTCACTTCAGGATCCAAAAAAGCGGGTATCCAACGAATGATAAAGTTTTTATCTTCTGTTTGAATAATTTGAGGAATAATATTTCCATTAGCCATCAAATGCAAAGTGGCTAAAAGTATTTTGTAAAATGCGGCAACAGAGGGTTGAAAGTCTTGTAAACGATCAGGATTTAAAGCAAATATTAGAGGATACAAATCCTCTTTGAATACAAAAGAGTGATTGGTTCCTGAAATGGAAGTCTTAAATAGATTATCAATAGTTATACTTAAAGTGGTGTGATGATTGATATCAAGCGATTTTTTAGAAGGTGGAAAAAAGTTATCGAAAGAGATTTTTTTGGTAAGTAACCGATGAGCTTCTTTAGCAATCTTAATAAATTGATTAGCAAAAACATTTCTAAAGTCTCCAGAACCATAAAAAGGGGGAGCTTCGGGGAGGAGCATCATAAGAGATTCAGAAATGTTTCTCAGTTTGGAAAAATCTATCCTTTCATACGCAAATTCTTCATTGTAAGGTTCCATCTTCTGTGAACGAACTTTAAGAACCGAAGCAGCCGTTTGGATTTCTGTTTTTTGAAGATCAGGAATTGTAATTCCTCGTTTTCCTAGTTCTTCGAAAAGATTTACATTGTGAATTTCAAAAACAAGAAAGGGATTGTTATCAATTTCGCGACAAATCATATAGATCACGGCAGCAAGATGTTTACAAGGGACTGCCCAATCTGGACAGGAGCATTGCATTTTAAAATCGGTCCATTGTTTTGGGAACACTTTGAGTTTTTTTTCTTCGGCAATGGTTAAAATTTCAGGATCTAGTTCTCGATTAAGCAATTTGGAAATGAGAGCTGGTCGTAAAATGATGGCATCCATTAAAGAATTTATTTGATCTTCAAAGAATGGGGGAACAATAATCGTTACGTTATATGGTTTTGGTCTGCTTCCTGCAACTTTGGCATTAATTTGATTTCCTTTAATTTTCAATTCTTTAACATAGCCATTTCGAGCATAAGAGGCACCTCTAGGCAAGCGGTTGTCATAATCCACATTCTCAAGGGAGCGTAGCCACTGTTCTCCCCACCAGGTTTTTCCAAATTGTAAAGCCATCGATTTTTTTTACAAAAATATATAAAAAATCAAATACTTAAACACTTTACTCCTTAGGCCTGATAGCACACTGGTGACATAATTTAGTTAAGAGTTAATAGTTAAGAGTGAAATTAGCAAATGAAAAAAATATTCGTTTTTAATTCGTGAATTTGTGGCTTATAGATGCTAAAAAAGTAAGGGAAAATTGTCCAAAATGAAAAGCACTCCTCTTATGAAAAAGGAGTGCACATACAGAGTTATATTTTGATGAGGTTAAACGTCAAAAAATTTGTATATTTGAGATAACTTATTTCATCAAAATGTAATGCAAAAATATAAATTTTTATTATATTCTGATAAATAGAATATAACTTTTTATTATATTTTTTCACTATCAACCGACTAAATTGAAAAAAATTGCAAAATATCTTTTAAGTTAT
>JBLJBB010000056.1:0-9383 GCA_047638115.1 Bacteroidales bacterium
GTAATAGTTCACCTAACCGACTATCACAATCGGCAGACACATGATGAAATTCATCAATAGCTAACAATACATGATCAAATTTGGTATCGTCCAATTCTTCAAAGGCAAACCGAAGGGTTGCATGGGTACAGATTAAAATCTTTTCATCATTCTCTATAAAGTTTTTAAAAGCATTCACTTTGCTTTTACTACCATCCATTCCTGGGGTACACAAATTGTATTCATCATTGGGTTCCCAATTCATGAAAAAGTTATTGTCTTCAATTAAATTGGCTTTTGCAAATGATCCAGCAATTGATCTTTCAGGCACAGAAACAATCACTTTTTTTAATCCTTGGTTGAAAATTTTATCAAGAGCAATAAACATCAAAGCTCTGGACTTTCCGGATGCTGGTGGTGCTTTGATTAATAAATATTGGCTATTTCGTTCCTCAAAAGCACGAGCTGCCATGGGACGCATTCCAGTCGAAGTGTTTTTCACACTCTCTCCGGTTTGTTGATATTTAATAGTAACTATATCGGGCATATTTTTTAATTTAATTGTTTAAAATTAGACTAAAAGAGTAGATTATTTTATTTTTTCTTTTTTGACTTTTTCTCATTTTCAAATAGCGTACCTTTACTTTTCTCCTCTTCAATCATTTTTTCATATAGTTTAAACAGATACTCCAAGCGCTCTTCATCACTTTCAAATGGTTTAGTTCGGTAACATCTTTCAACTGCTAAGTCTAATTGATGATGAGCTTCCCTAAGGCCATCAGGCATTTTGTCCGGATCGTACAATTGAGCTAATGTTTTTTCAGAATGTTTTTCTCTTTCAGCTAAAACATGATACACATGTTGTTCTAATTCTTGTTTTTGAGTTTCTGAAATGTTTGGAAAAGGGAAAGTGTTGTAACAAAGTGTATTTGAATATTGCATATCCATTTTTAATCTCCCAGCGACTGCTCTTACCCAAATAATATGCATTTTTGATGATAAGATTGCAAATAAATAAGGTTTTGCATCATAAACTACTCTTGCTGCATTTGAAACTATTGTATCTTCATCTCTAAAATCAATTGGTAAATATTCTCTTCTTTCAGACCCAGTTTGAGGTATAACAATTGAATTAGAATTTTTATGTCTTATTTCGCCAAATCTAAATGAGAAATTTGATAATTTATTTGTAGCAATTCTATTGCTTTGAATTCTATACTGTTTAACATTTTCAATTTTATTCAAAATTGGCTCAATTTCTGTAGCTTTTTCATAATCAAAAGGTTCAATCCAGATGCAATAACTATTAATACCATTCATTAATTCATTAGCACCCAAAAATTTTTTAATAAATTTTGATGATTTTGGATAGTTTTTAATTAATTCATTTTTTTCATATTCACTTAGTAATAGTTCACCATTATCATTGGGCATACTTCCATAAGTCATAAAAGGGAGATGTGAAAGACTGGTTTTCCTGTCACTTATATATATATTTTCACCTTCTATACCATATGGATTAATGTTAGTTACTATTTTCTTAGATTTTCCATTAAAAATAATTTTTTGATTTATAGTACTATTACCTAATCCAATAATCATAACTGAAACTGCTGCATTAGATTTTGCATTATTTTTCCATTTAAAAGATTGATGGACAAAATAAATTTCTGTTTTTGAATCTATCAAAAAAGGCCATAAAAGTGAAACTTGAGTTCCTTGGCAAATTGAATTTGTAGAAACGAAAGCAAATTTTGCATTTTTATTTTCAATAAATTTTTTTCCTAAATAAAACCAAGCTGCAATATAATCTAAATTATTATATCCCTTAATTTCATTAAAAACAATATCCATATCACTTTTTTGGTCAAAGTTTTGAAGTCTAGCTCCAAGGTAAGGTGGATTTCCCATGATGTAGATTTCGTCTCCAGATTTTTTTGGGCAAACGGTTTCCCAATCGATCCGGCAGGCATTGCCATGGACAATATTTCCGGTTTCTTTGAGAGGTAAAGCAGGTTTGGTTCTACCAAATTCTTTAAAAAAGATTTGGTTCATCTGGTGTTCAGCCAACCATAAAGAGAGGATTGCAACTTCATGAGCAAAGTCATCTAATTCAATTCCATAGAAGTTTTCTACACTAATATCAGACAATGCTAAACTTTCCAATACTTTAAATATTTTCATTTCTAATTTTCTCAACTCTTTATAGGCAATAATGAGAAAATTACCACTACCACAAGCCGGGTCAAATAGTTTTATGTTCGAAATCCGATATAAAAGTTTTTGAAGTTTTTTATTTCTTTCAGCGATGTTGCTTATTGAAAGAGCTGCATTAAATTCTTCATAAAGATCATTTAAAAAGAGCGGTTCAATCACTTTCATAATGTTAGGTACACTTGTATAATGCATCCCTAATCCACCTCTATCTTCAGGAGTTATTACTGCCTGAATCATAGATCCAAAAATATCGGGATTGATTGCAGCCCAATCCAATTCACCCATATCAATCACCATTTGACGGCTTTTGCGAGTAAAAAAGGGAGCAGTATGCTTTTTCCGAAACAAACCCCCATTCACAAAAGGGAAAGTTTGTTGATAATGTGCCAGATTTCCCCTTTGGTTAGTGGGCGTATTCATCACCTCAAAAAGTTGATCCAAGTATGCGTTTAAATCGCTACCATCCTGTTGCGTATGACTGCTAATGGCATGTGTAAATTGGGATTTCTCAAAGATTTCGGTATCTTCTGCAAAAAAACAGAACAACAAACGGGAAAGAAAAACATTCAAGTTGTGAACATCTTCTGGGGTATGTGTTGGATTATCCTTATGAATCTCATCATAAAGTTTAGCCATTTTTTCTGCAGCTTTTACATCAGCAGGATTTTCCTGATGTTCAGTATATTTATCTTGTCCAGTCCAAGGTTGGAAAAAGTCAGGATGTTTCGCTAATTCAAATATGGAAATATCCAATCTCTCTTTTGTTTTAGTATCCAATGCGAGAAGATGTTTGTAGTCTGTAACAACAATAAATCGGGGATCATGATTCATTTTCTTAGGATCCTTAATTAATTCTGTTTCACACTCTTTAAGATCTCCATCAGAAACTTCTTTAAACAACAATTTCTTTTTCCAAATTATTTCACCCTCAGTTTTAGAAAGATTTAGCCCTCCATCTTTCAATCTTTTAATCGTTGCTTTTGGCTGACCATAAGCAAGAAGCAGTTCGTATATAAATGACTTATGATTAAAAGATTCAACGAGTTGATGTAAGTTTTTCTCTATTTGGGCAATGTTCATAAATGTATCTAGTAACTAAAATAATTAATTAAATGGACTATTCTCTTCGGCTGAGTTCAACATGCAAATATAATAAGAAATTTTCTATATTAAATACTACACTTAATAATAATTATAAACAACTCATTCTTATTTCGTTAACTTAATTTAAATTCCGTTTTTATTAACGAAGCATTTTTATCATGCTTTAAATCATTATAATGCTCAAATGCTTGATTCTGGAATTTTGGTAACATATTTGTTTCTGATTTTTGTGCATTTTCTTCAATTTCTCTTTCAATTTTTGAATCATAAGTAAAAGGTATTGATTCATTTTTTGATCCACTTTGAATATATTTTAAACTTTTAACTATACATTCATTTTGCACTAAGTTTTCCACACAAATGCATTCAGTGCTATTATGAGAAGTTAGATAAATGGCAGTTATTGCATTATTAATATCCAGAAAATCCAAATTGTTACTTAAAAGACGAAATTCGTTTTCATTTTCCCAACTATCATGCTTTGTAAAGAATATTTCTTTTGCATTTTGTTTTACAAAATTTTCTATCTCATTAATCGATTTTAAATGACTTGGTAAACATACTCGACTATAATAATTTGGCAAATAATCGACAACATCCATTAAACAATTTTCTGGAAAATTTAATTTTGAAAAATCAAACTCAATGCAAACACCTTTTCTTTTATCACCATAAATACCCCACATTAATGGTGACATACATCCTTTTATATAGGTGTCATAGTCCATAGTAAAACTAATCTGTTTATAGGAATTTTTGATATCTTCGTAGGCAAACATTAATGGGAGTTGAATTAAGTCAGCATCAACACTTTTTCTTGCTTCTAAAATATCATTTACATCATTCGTTATACCAAATTTTAATTTTTTTGTACACCAAATTTTGACAAAAGTATCAAAAGAAGTGTAATGGTATAGTTTCTCAAACCTTTTCTCACCTTTTAGTGGTTTTCCTGGAAATTTTTTAAAAATTTCATTATTATCCATAAGTATTATTTTTTATAAAAGTTTTTTAAATCTGTTTGAGCTCTTTTGAAATTCTTTTTTCTTTTTCAGTTTTTTTTTGGAGTTCTATCTGTTTTTGAATTTCCATTTTTTGAGCATTCAAAATACTATCGGAATGTATTTGTATTCTATCTTGGAATTTTTCAATTTTCTCAACTTCTTGGTTCAGTTTATGATCGAAGTATTTGATCCTTACATATTTGTTTTTAGAATTATAATATGCATTCATATTTTCCCTCTCGAACTCTGAAGCATTCTCATTAAAGCCAAAATCAATATCAATAGATTGGTTCTTATAAGTCCATCGATTAACTACACACTTCCCGTATTTTTCATTAAATAAAAGAATTATATTTTGATAAATATTTTGATCAAAATAAACATCAATCCATGCAATTTTATCCATAAAGGTGATTAAAGTACATTTTATATCATACTTTTTCTCATTGATTTCCATTTTTGAATTAAAATAATAGATTGTTTTTTGTTCAACGCTTGTCATTTTTAAATTTTTAATGAATCTTTCTGGGCTTGATTTTAGGTCACTTTTTGAGATAGAATCCCCTAATCTGAAATTTAAAAGTGATAATGATACCACTTGCTGTTGTTGTAATGAATCACATTCATTTACGTATTTCGAATTATATGGCTCAACAAATTCCACTTCATCGTTGGAGCATCCTTCACACATTTGAAAAAAAACGGATATCATTATAATCAGTCCTAAAATTGTAAATACATATTTCATGAGATTTTATTAAATGTTTTTAGATTTTTTAAATTGATAATTTCTTTATAATTGGAGTTCATTTTTTATCTATTCTTCTAAAATTTTAACATTCATGGAGTTCATGAAATTCCAAACTGCACTGTATTCTTCCTCAAGTAGTTGAATCTCTGATTTTATTGTTTGATCATATGCATTAATGTTGTCAATCCATCTAGATTTTAAACGATAGGCCGTTTTAGCTTCATTTATACATTTGTTAACATAACCATTTCTATTTGCTATCATAGCTGCAACTCTCTTTTTATGTACAGTATAATATTCTCCTTTTGTTGGTATATCTATTCCAATAATGGTAATATTTTCGATGTTAAAACCAACATTTTTTAAAGTATCAAGATCCTTTTCTGGAGCTAGTAAGAGATTTTCGACTTCAATTCTTTCTAAACTTCTATTGGTTTCAATTTCTTTAACTTGATAGGAATATGAACTATCATTGATGTCTATAATGATTAAAAATGAGATTTCACTTTTGGATCGTTGAAAATTTCCTACAGGAGTTGTTACATATTCCGAACCAACAGGAATATTTTTAACAGAAAACATAATTCTGTTTCCACTTTCGGAACTTTCACATTTATTTTGAAAAATAAATGTTTTAATATTGTTGAGAACATTCTCTTTTGGGATTTTGAAATGATTTATCCCTTTTATTTTCTCTGGCTGAGAATTAATATTAAAGTTTAGATATCCTCCTTTTACAACTAAATCTGGTGTTAATGGTGTATTTTGAGCAAAGGATAATTGGATGATAAACAAAATTGAGATAACTTGAATGAACTTTTTCATAGAGAGTTTTTTAAATTTAAAATTACTGTATTCGAATATTTTTCAAAAGCAAAAGTACTATCATTTCTTTAAAATATCCCCAACTTTACCTTCCCCTTTTTTATCTGGCGAGTTTGAGACCAGAGTTTCATCATTGAGCTTAATTTCATTCTCTTCATTGGCATTGATTAAAAAAGAATTGTGAGGTGTATCTGATTGGATTGTCAAATTGAGTTTGAGAAGAAGGGAGAAATCTAAACCGTACCTTTACTTTTTCGATATAATCTTCGAGTTCAACGTATTGAGATCTTCCACCTCCGGGAGAAATATCACCCAATGCAATCTCACCTACAAAATCGGAACCATTATACAACATCAATTTGGCATCATATAACGTTGAATTGAGACCATAATCATAATCTAGTGGTGTTGTGTCATTTTGTACTACTACAGCTGCGGGCTTTTTACAAGAGTTCATTAAAATTACTGAACCTAAGATCAATAAAAACATCATTTTTTTCATAACTTTTTATTTTAAAGTGTTTAATTGTGTTAACGGGGCAAAGATAATTTGATCGTTTGACAGTTTATGACAAAAGAATGAAAAATGAAACAAATATAACGCTCCTCCGGAGCGGGATGGTTTGCCGGAGTTTGTTTGCTACAGATATAACGCTCCTCTGCAGCGAAATTGAAACTGTGTATGTTTTCAAAGGGATCCCCTTCAAATCTCTGCTTCTTCGACCCCGGCTGGGGTCGTACTTTCTCACACATCTTATTCATTTCTATAGACATCTAATCCCTCTGGGATTAAGCAATTTGTTTAGATTTTTCATTTTTTATTCTTCATTTTTCATTTTTTCTGCAACCTCTTCGAGGTAGTTGATTATCGTGGGGCTTCGTTCATCCGCAGGTGGCGCTTCGCTGACCTACGGTTACTAATCTGAAACCTCTTCGAGGTTGATTTTATATGAATCACTACTACGTAGTGAAAAACTTTTCTGGCACTTCATTTGCTATAAATATAATGCTGCGCTGCAGAGATATTGAAACTGTGTATGTTTAAAAGGGCTTACTAAAAATTTAAATTTGATTTCTGCCACCATTGGCGGCACAATTTGAAAGGTTGGATTTGTTTAATTCCTCGATATTGACTGGGGTCAAATCAATATACAAAGGGAATTGAAGGGGTTTATGTATTTTTTTTCTTAGTAATCCAAAACTCATGGTCTTTATCTAGGAAAACAATATGAAAAATATTCTCTTCAAAATATCCAATAACACATTCTTTCCCTTGTATATGCATGGAACACCAAATTATGTCAGGTAATATATGCTTGGGATGATAAAACCCTGATTCAGGTGGAAATCCAACTTTAGTATATGGTTTTATAATTTGTTGTGCTATTGCTTGACCAACAGTCATTTGGCAGGCTTCTCTTAATTTATTAATTGCCATTGCCAATAATTGTTCATGTTCCCATTCTTCAAAATTTTGACCTTGATTTCTATCGAAATCTTTAAAACTAAATACAATTAGAGGTTCTTTTTTGCATTGTTTTAAATCAATATTTTTAACATCCCTTTTGTATGAAGCAATTCCCCTTTGAGTAAATTTATTCTGCTTCTCTTTTTTCATATAGTAGTTCTTTTAGTTTTTCATCAATTTCAAAATAGGGAATAGCACCATATTTTCCATCTAAGTAGTTCTTGTCAAATGCTGATTTATTTCTCACTTTATCCGTTTTAAAATCACTTAATGAAACTAGTTCAGATGCCCCAAACTGATTTTTTTCAACAAACCAAATCTGATCTCTTCTAAATATTTCCTTATTAAGCAATGAAATATCATGAACGGCACATACAAGTTGGGCATTACTTTTATTAAATTGATGGAAAAAGTCTATCAATCTTATTGTCAAATGGCTGTGTAATCTTGAATCAAGCTCATCAACAATTAAAACTTTACCATTTTGCAATGTGTCAAACCAAGGACCAAGTAAATAAAGAATTTTTTTTGTTCCTTCTGATTCTTGTTTGTCAAAGTTGAAAGGAATTGTATCAATTAATATATTGTTTTCATCATATTTCCTATGATAAGTAATTATTTGATCTCTTTTTGGTTGTTTGGACTGTATTTTTTGGATGCTTGTGAATAGATTAATTATTTCTTCATCTTTTTCTTTTTCTCTCAGAATTTCTAAATCAATTTCGCTCACGTCTTCTTCTGTAGTTGAAAGATTGGCTATCTCAAGATATTTTACAAAATGTAATACCCAGTTAAAAAAATGTTTGTCAGATTTTAACTTATCTATTGTGTATCTTTTATGGCCACGGTCATGGATTCCATTTACAAAATTAAATTTTTTAAACCAATCTACTATATTTGAAGATATTTCTTTACCTAATGTTGCAAGAAGCGATAGAAATAAAACATTTTCTTTGACATCTTCTTCTTTACCGACACCTTCCTTAAAAGCGTATTTATTTATTTCAATCTTTTGATAATCTCTTTTAAATAGATAAACCTCTTTACTAGTTGTATGAAAAAGCCATTCTGATACAATTTTGTCGTAATCAATTTCGAAACCATATCGATATTTAGTTTCATTATGAATAAAAGAAATTTCAAAATAGGAAGTTTCTTTTTCAGATTGTGTATTTAAAGCAAATTTTTCTAAAGGAAATTTCCGCTCATTATTATCTAATAACGCATCTCTAAAGGAGTTTAAGACTATTTGTTTCATAAAGCCCATAGCCTCTAACAAGTTACTTTTTCCGCTTGCGTTATTACCGTAGATAATTGCAGTTTTGAGTAAATTGAAATGGCAATTTGTCTCAATAAGATGGCTCTCTTTATGTTCCTTGAAAGGTTTTGCTGCAACCATAGAAATGGTTGTCATATTTTTAAAAGAGAGAAAATTTTCTACACTAAATTCTATTAACATTTTGAATTTGTTTTTAATTTATCACTGGCAAAAATACAAATATAATTTGATATTTGCAAATATATTGCAATAAATTAATTATAATTGTTGTTTTTGACGTTTTAATATTTAAAATTGTGATTATTTTTCAATTCTGAGCATAACCTAATACAAGTTTGTAAAGCTTTTAGCTTGAATATTCATTATTTCTGCAACCTCTTCTATGCCACAAGACACAAATCCTCTGTGTTCCTTTGTTAAAACATTGTGATCTTTGTGGTTAAAAAAATTATCACAAGAACTAAAACCTAAAACCCAATACCCAAAACCCAAGACAAAACCGCAGGTTTTGTACGCATTAGGGATGTGGAGGGCGGCGAAGCCGGTACGAGCGTAGCGAGTACGGGAGCGAAGCGAACCCCGGAACAAGCCCGACGGCAGCAGGGTTGGCTGGTGGGTTGGAGGGTGCCGGAATGCCCAAATAATAAAAAAAATAAATCTATTTTAATCCTACAGCAAAGCGGATATTAACACTATAAGGAGATTTGGTTTGATCCCCTTTTTCGTAGACAGAATTAAAATAGTAAGCAACCCTCG
>JBLJBB010000057.1:0-97992 GCA_047638115.1 Bacteroidales bacterium
TTTGGCTCTCTATTGACCCGATGAGTGATAAGTACCCCAGCATGTCGCCATATAATTATTGTGCGAATAATCCGGTGATGCTAGTGGATCCGGATGGGAGGGATTTGGATGTAAGTGGAAATATTCAAAAATCGACTTCTGATATTCTTTCGCTTGTTTCATCTAGCAATTCTAGTAGAGTTATTATTGATCAACAAACTGGTCGTGTTAGTATAAATAGAAATGGATTATCATCTGAAGAAATTTCAAATGATAAAGGATTATCATTAATTATAGAAATGGTTGATTCAAGAGAAAGATTTTTATTTGAATCAACAAATGAAACCGAAATAAATTTTACTGGCACTAAATGGGAAAACAATCAATCTGTAGAATGTATCTATAATAAACCTAATTACGATTTAGAAAAAGATGATAATGGGGTTGTAAATGCTTCAGTTTATGGTAAAGATTCTAAAAATAAGAATATATTATTACCAAGAGGAAATTACCATGGACAAGTATCAATTGCAATAAGCAGAGAATTTGAAGTAAAAAGTGTGGGAGGTTATATAAATAACAGAAAATCTGTTATTTATCATGAGTTAAAAGAAAATCTTTATCGTACAAAGTATAAATTTGATTTTTTGCCTAACTTAACTAATGGAAATTATGGAGCTCATCAGAGATCTGCTGATGATGAAGGTGGTTATTATGGCAACGAAACACCAGGTATAATTTATAAATAATAAATATTGTAAATATGAAAATATTTTTTTTACTCATAGTATTTAACTATTCACTTTTCTTATTTTCACAAGATTATCAATACACATATCAAATTAATGTCCCAAATACAATTTTTTATTTTTGTGAAAATGATACCCAAGATTTACATGATACAACAATAATAGAGATTATTGACTTAAATGGTAATAAAATAAATGAACCCATTAATTATTATGATACTAAATTAAATATAAATCAAATTTTAAATTCAAATAATGGATATGTAATTTTAGATTCTGCAAATTTCAATTTAGATTTTTATGTTTTACACGTATCATTTTATAGTAATTTATTCATAAATATTAATAAATATCATAAAAGAATAGTTATACTTATTGGTCCAGCTAATCCAATTGGAATTAACCTAATTGTAAGTAGTATTAGACCTTTAAATAATAATGAGCTGATGGAAATCAGAGAAAGTCTTTTAAATAATAAGAAATCAAAACTTGAAATAGATAAAATTGTTAAAATTGGGAAAATTTTATAATCTGTAATTTTTATTATTCAAATATTCGGAAAATTAAAACGATTTTAAAGTTATAACTTATTTTACAATTGGCAAAAAAAGTATTAATTCTGTGAAAACAAAATATATTTACTTGCCATAATTTTATTTAGCTTTAAAGTCACGGATATAGGCGGTAACGACTTTAAGGAGTATCTCTTTTCAAATAGCTCACAATCAGCTACAAAAAAAACTATTCTAATAAAAGTGGGGTAACCAAAAAAATGAAAATGTTATAACATGCAATGTGTTAACTAAGTGTACACTTGAATGAAATCAACAAAAATGCAAAATGTACAAATTGCTAAATATCTTATACTTACAAAATAAAACACCACGCTTTTGCTGGAATAGAGTGTTCATTTAATATCAAAAAATGAATCACTACTACGTAGTGAGGAATTGTTCTGGGTTCTGTTTTTCTGTAGATAAATCACTACTATGTAGTGAGAAAACAAGTCGAGGAATCGTTTACTACAAATATATCGCTCCTACAGAAAGATTCATTCTTCATTTTCCATTCTTCATTTTTTTCTGCAACCTCTTCGAGGTAGTAGTTCGTCACGGGGCATCATTCATCCGCAGGTAGCTTCGCAACCTACGGTTACTAATCTGCAACCCCATTCGGGGTTGGGGTTGTGTTCCTATCCCTTCATCCGTAAGCTTCGCTTCGCTTGCATACGGTTACGCACATGAAACCTCTTCGAGGTTGGGTTCATAGGTTCTTTGTGCACTTTGTGGTTAAATATTAAAAAAGCTGACAGCTGAAAGCTCTTTAGCCATTGGCCCTTGTCCTTGAGCCCGACTTGCATTAGGGATGTGGAGGGCGCCGAAGGCGGTACGAGCGAAGCGAGTACGGGAGCGAAGCGCACCCCGGAACAAGCCCGACGGCGAAGAGACAACGCACACGATACATTTGCTTTACTGTAGAAAAACGCCTGCGTTGTCTCGAGCCGGAATGCCCAAATGATTATAATAAATTTATAACTTAAGTATTTTTTTGTTAAAAACACCTAAATTGGTACGGAGTTTGACAAAATATATCCCTGAACTTAATTTTGAAATATCAACTTTTAGGTTAAATTCAGGATTTTCTTTCTTAAACATTGGAGCACCAATAGTATTTATAATCTCAATAGTTTCAACTTTACATTGATCATTAATTAAAATCACTTCAATATAGTCACTGCTTGGAATAGGTAGAATCGTGAAATAATTATTAACTTGATTTTGAGTGATATCCGAAACTAAAGTTGAGAATTGAATTGGTTCAGTAAAAGGACTTTCATTATCACCACACAGTGATTTAATTTTTACCAAATAAGTAGAATTTGGGATTAAATTATTAAACGTATAAAATGTGTCCGTTGCTAAAACTTGGATCCAATCATTGTCATTATTTCTTTTATAAAATAGATTCCATTGTGTTTCATTTTCTTGAGGAGTCCAGATCACTTGAGCGCTATATGCAGTTATTGAATTATCAACAATGCTTAAATTCGTAGGGGCTTTACACTTTGTTGTAAAGTAGATATTGGAAGTCAATACACTTGTTTCGATAGAACAAATTGATTTTAATCTAATTTGATAGTTGTGATTAGGGATCAAATTATTGATTAGATAATAATTTTGATCAGTTGTATCAATTATCCAATCTGGATCATTAACAGATTTATATCTTATTTCGTAGTAATTATAATTGAATGAATGCGTCCACGTTAATGTAACTGTTGTATCCAAAAATAATGAATCAATGAAATAAATATTTGAAGGTGGTGAGCAGTCTTGAAGCGTTGTAAATGTAATTGTTGTGTTTCCACTCATGCCAGATGTATCACACAAAGCTCTAACTCTAACTTGATAGGTTTCATTTTGTTCTAAATTGACTAACTGTTGATTATTCCCAACGATATTTAGAATTGATGTCCATGTGTTTTCTGATATTTTTTTATAGTCTAGAATAAAAGAATTGTTTAAAGCATCAGACTGCCAAGACACATCTGCTTGTGTATATAAAATATTTGAAACAGATATATTAGATGGGGATGGGCACAAATATTTTATTTTAAAATTATCTACAAAAATATTATTTCCATATTTTGAGATTGCTTTAAAGATAAAAAACCTAGTGCCAACAATTCCTTCAGGTAAAACGAATTCGTTTAAATACCAATTATTTATACTATATTGTCTTGCTACAAAACCTATGGAATCTGCTCCATCTAATGAAGGGATTGAATTTGAGAAAATGGCAATTCCTTCTCCAATATATTGTGTAGATGTAAATCCATTATCTCTATATTGATAGAATGATATATGAATCCGAGAACCATTACACTCAATTCGAGGCGAAATGAGAAGTGCATATGCTCCTGTAGTAATATTATAACTATTAAAATACAACATTTGTATTCCACTTTGAGGCGTGCAAACGGGTGTAATACCGCTTGAAACAACTGTAAAACCAGTGTTTTTATTAAAATTGTTTTGCGTTTTGGTCCAGCATGATGTATTCTCAAAATCAAATTCAAAATTTTCTTCAACAGGAAGTTCTGAATTTGTACAATAGGTTTTAATACTTACTTTATTAGACCAAGCACTTGTGTCTGTTAACGAACAAATTGATCTGACGCAAAAATCGTAATGAGTGTATGGATTTAAGCTATTTATTGAGATTGAGTCTACAAAAGATATTAGGGAAATGCCAGTTCCAATAGTAAATCCTGATGGACCGTATTGAATCTCCCATGCCGTTGGATTTGAATTTCCATAGCTATTCCATGTTAATTCAACAGAATTTGAAGTAATATTATTTGCAGTAACTTCTATAGGTGTAGTGCAATCAGGGATAGGTTCCCAATAAACTTCATCAATATATAAATCATTACCTGATTCGGAAGCTCCTTTTATGGCAGCATAGTATGAGGTTATTCCAACAGGAGGAGTTATAATATATTCATAAAAAGAGGGAATAACCAAATAAACAGTATCAAAACATACAAAACTATTGGCATTATTTTTATCTGTTAAGTATCCCAAATGAACACGTTGACCGAATGTAAAGTTATTATTTGCTCTCATTTTAATTCTAAACTGATGTGTTCCTGAACCCAAGTTTGAAATAGATGGAAATACAATCATATGCGCAGGTATATTCCTTAAGACCAAAGTTCGAGAATTTGTAAATGTGTTTGTATCAACTACTTTAGATGACATATTAATAGAAAGTGAACTCCAACATATAGGAATTGAATCTATTGGCACATTGTCAAAATTTTCATAAAAGGAGGTTGATGAAACACATTCTGTTTTAAATGATTGTGTTCCAGTGAAGTTAGAAGTATCACCTGGGGCACAAATTGATCTGATTTTATATTGATATATTGTATTTGGCAATAATCCAGTAATTACACATGATAAAGTTGTGTCTTGATAATATGACCAAACAGTATCAGAAATCGATTTATAAGCAATCTGAACAGGTTTGTTGTTTACATAATGGATCCATGAGATTGTAACTTCATCATGAGTTATGTTTTGAGCATTAAGTGAAAGAGGAGCCCAACAGGATGAATCAACACAAGAAATAGATAAATCAAACCCTTGATGAACAAAATATCCTCCAGTGAAATTGATTGTTAGCGGTCCCAAATGAGAGCGAACAGGAGTTGAAGGATTAAGAGAGCCGATTAGATTTGTCCCTGTTGCAGAAGTTCCGCTATAAATTCCTAAAGATCCTGAAGATGATAAATTAGCTGAACCAGTAAATGTAATTTTGCTATTTGGAGTTGTAGGATAAATAACTAAATTACCTGAACTATTAGACGAATAATTATTATAAGGACCTCCATTATCAAAATATCTTAACTGACAAGAAGTTAAATATTGAGTACCTGGTTTCACGAATATCCAACCTGGTATACAAATTTTTTGAGAAGACCAAGCACTCGTGTCTCCTTGTTGTATGGAACGCACTCTAAATCCTAAAATTTGACCAAAAGGCAACCCAGTTACAAGATAAGGATTATTAGAAACATTACTTACTATAGTTCCAGTACCTGGGAGAGAACCAAAAGGGGCATATTCAATTTGCCAATTTGTTGCTGTTCCTGTTTCTATCCAACCTAAAGTTAACGAATTGGAATTTATATTTGAAATTGTAAGAGTATTTGGAGAAGGACATGTAATAGATCCTTTAACTATGGATATCTTATCTAATATATGTGTAGCTGTATCAACAGATACAGTTTTAAAGATGACATAATTGAATGTATCAGCAGGAATAATTGCTCTATATTCATAAAACCCTTGTGTGGGAACTGATGGAGCTACATTATAAACTCTTGGTATCTCCTGTATCATCAATGCTCCAGTTAATGATGGATAACTATTGACGTAAATCTGAATACTACCAGGTTGAGATGTTTGATTAGAACGAAAATATAAATATCGGATCTCATCTCCTGTTTCTAAATCACTAATTCTAGGAGTTATAACATTTCCTGAACTATTTGAACCATAATTCGCTCCATTGTATTGTAATACAAAGTTTTGAGTTGGATTTGCTATGTAGGGAAATTCAAGGTTATAATTATTTACCGCAAAAGATAATCTATTTTGTTCTGAAAAAGTAAAACAAGTTATAGTATCTGAAAATTCTTCATAAAATGGTAGTGTAACTTCATAAGGGCATGTAGTATAAATATAAAATCTGTTCCAACCTGAGTATGTTGTATCACAAAGAGTTCTTATTTTAACTTCATATTTTGTTTGATACAAAAGATTGTTAAGTGTCAAATTTGTGTCTGTAATATTTGAAATTGTATTCCAAATTGTATCTGTAATAGATCTATATTGTAAGTCACATATACCTGAGAAACAATTACTCCAGTTTAAATGAATTGCATCCTCTTCAGCAAGAAATGAAACAATTTTTGGTGCTTTACAACCAGATACACAAACCACAGTTAGATTATAACCTAATGTAGTTGCATGACTCCCAATATGTTTTATAGTAATAGGACCTGAAATGGATCTAATTGGTAAAAAATTTCCATGATAACCAGTAAATGTAGCTAATAGAGTTCCCTCAGTGCCAACACCATCATAAATGATCAGTTTATCAGATGATACAAGTTGTGAAGATCCTGATATTTGCAACAGGGAACAAGTGTCTGTAGGATATATAGTTACTGTGCTATGTGTGCCAGAAGGATAACCCGCAGATGGCCCCCCTAAATCATAAATTTTGGCATTACATGTTGTAAACGATGAAATCCCTACAGGCACAAAGAGCGTATCCATACCATTTGTAGTTGAAGATGAAGATTGTGCAAAGGAAAAATTAAAACTTAGAATGAATAATAATATGCAAAAGATGGTATGGGGTAATTTATTTTTCATATAATGGGATGTTAATATTCTCTATTTAATTAAGGGTGACAAAAATATGTTTTTTTTTTCAATATTAAATTTTTTCATATAAGAAAAATTAATATTTTTGCAAAAAATAGTACGGAGAATTGATTTTTTTTGACAGTTTATTTTTTTATTGTGTTATGTTTTAATATTTATCAAATGAAGAATTTTTTTCTCACAACAAAAGAAACCCATTTAAACTCCATTTTTTTGTTGTTACTTACTCTATTTATTCAAAATGTTTTTGCTCAGAATCAAGAAGATACAATGTATATTCATCTTCCCTTATCTGTTGATTTTTATCCTGTTACTGATATTGATAGTATTACTTTTCAAAATGACGGAATAAATTCATCAGATTCTATGTTGATATGGAAAAACAATTATTTGAAATCAAAATATCCGTTATCACAAGTTGATAGCATCTCTTTTTTACATGCTCCAACAATTTATTCCCCATTGATCAAATATTGTGATGGGATTCCCATGATTTTTGATCAAAGAGATCAAAACATTTACAAAAGTGTTAAAATTGGCAATCAATGTTGGCTTCGTGAAAATTTAAGATATCTCCCTCGAGTGTATCCTCCAAACATAATTTCAATTTCGGAAGAAAGATATTATGTTTATGGCTATGATGGAGATTCCTTAATGGAAGCTGTTACAAATCAAAATTTTTCTAGATATGGAGTTTTATATAATTTTCAATCTGCACTCTCTGCGTGTCCAAAAGGATGGAGACTCCCAACTAATGAAGAGTGGGACACACTTCAAAACTATTTAATAACCCATAATTTCAATTATGATACAACGCCCAATGGAAATAAAATTGCAAAAGCACTTTCAGGGTCATTCCCTTTTTCAATAGGAGGGTGGTGGTTAAATTCCTCCATTACTGGTTCTCCAGGAAATACGGACTATGAATGGATGAGCAATCTTTCTGGCTTTTCTTTGCTTCCAGGTGGTTTATTAACAAATTCAGGATTTGAAAATATAAACAAAGACGGATGTTTCTGGAGTAATTCATTTGCAAACTCAAATTCAGAAGATTCTAGATCAATTCAGTTTAACTATTTTGGATTAAATAATGATGTCATGAATAAATACAACGGATTATCTTTACGTTGTATTTCAATACCTGTTCAAGTTCGTACCGACACTGTTTCTAATTTATCTAGCTATATTGCTACTCTGAATGCTACATTACAGGAAGGAGCAGTGCCAATATTAGAAAAAGGGTTTTATTGGAAAAAAGAAGGATCACTCGATTATACTCAAGTAGTTATACCAGATAATAACTTCTCCCACAGTTTGTCAAATTTAGATTCTTCGACAATCTATCAGTATTTTGCTTATGTAATAACTATTAATGAAACCAAATTTGGAGATACATTATCTTTTACTACATATAATTATCCCATTTGTCCCGGCATGCCAACAATTATGGATTCCAGAGATGGCTCTGTTTATAAAACGGTATGGATTGGAGACCAATGCTGGTTAAAAGAGAATTTAAGATATTTACCTTCCGTTTCAGACCAATCATATTCTACTACATTGCCGAAATATTATGTTTATAATTATATTGGTACAGATATACAGGCAGCAAAATTAACTAATGAATATTTAACTTATGGGGTGTTGTATAATCGGATAGCAATAATGAATGGAGAATTAAGTTCAAACAATATTCCTAGTGGGGTTAAAGGAGTTTGTCCCATAGGTTGGCATCTTCCTAGTGAAAATGAATTTAATCAACTTATCTCTTATGTGGGTGGGGATGCCATAGCAGGTTCTAATATGAAAAGCACATATTTGTGGAATAACAATGGAAATGGAAATAACAGTAGTTTTTTCACTGCTCTACCTGCTGGCATTAAAATGAACAATTATTTTAATGATTTAGGAGATGCTGCCTATTTTTGGTCTTGTACGCAATGGACGACCAATCAGTCTAGAAGATTTTTTTATATTAATACAAATACAAATATCAGCAACATGTCATACAATGATAGCTATGGACTATCTATTAGATGTATTAGAAATGAGTTAAAATTATCTATTGATTCCATAACTCAAGTGACTAAAAACAGTGCTCACGTATACGCAACTGTACATCCAGGTTACGATTCTGTGATTGTAAGAGGAATATATTATAAAACAATAAGTGAATCACAATGGAATATTAAGTCAACAAACGAATTGAATTTAGATGTTGTGTTAACTGAACTAAATTCTAATACTACCTATCAGGTAGTTAGTTTTTGTTTAGATGTTACAGGATTAAAAACAAGCGACACCATGCTTTTTACTACGTTACATTCATATCCAACTCCCAAGGAACCTAAACTACTTAAATCTTACCATAATAGAGCTATGTTAAAATTTGATAATTTAACGGGCACTTTACCAATAACCTCTCAATTTTATAGATATCGAAATGTGGATAGTGTAAACTGGAATATTGTTTCTTATTCAGCTATCTCATTAACTGATACAGTACATTCATTATTACCAGGCAATTATTATGAAATTGAAAATGCAATTATTTCTCAAACTGATACGATATTTAGTTCTAAACTCCGTTTTGTAACATCTCTTCATACTCCTTGTCCTGGTTATGAAACATATTTTGACACTAGAGACAGTAATTATTATGAAACAGTTGTGATTAATGGCACTTGTTGGTTTAAAGAAAATTTAAGATATATCCCTTCAGTTGTTCCTCCCTCTACATATTCTTCAACTGTACCTTACTATTTTGTTTATGGTTATAATGGAACAAATTTAACCGATGCTAAAAATATGAGTACCTATTCAACATACGGTACATTATACAATATTCGAGCAGCAACAAATGGAGCAGGCAGTTGGAGTCAAAGGCCAAGTTTAATTCAAGGTGTTTGTCCAAATGGATGGTATCTCCCTTCAGTTCAAGAATGGGAAGCAATGTTATCATATTTAAGATTAGATGGAAGATTTCATGTTCCATTTTTACCAAATGAGAATATTTCAAAATCGTTAATTACATCTAATAACCAAGCAAATGGTGGATATTGGGATAATTCATCAGTTGATGGCTCTCCAGGTAATAATGATTTTTCGAATAGACGGAATCTTTCGGGATTCTCTGCAATACCTGGAGGATGTATAGCTGACTTGGCTTATTTAGGAATTGGTCAAGCTGCATTTTTTTGGACAAGTACAAACTATTCCAGTAATAATTTTTACTTTATTGCTGATATTAACTATAACTCTGGAGTAGTTTATGCTAACAATAGAGTTTTTTCTAATAAATATGCAGCTTCAGTTCGATGTGTTAAACATTTTAAACCCATCGTTAATGTTTTAAATGCGAACAATATAACAAATTCATCTATGACACTTAACGGATATTTCTTGAAAGGTGTTGATACTATTCTTAGCCAGGGATTTTTATGGAAACCCGAAAATGGAACTGTTTGGAATACATTATTAGTATCTGGCGATACAATTTCATATCTTTTAAATAATCTTGATAGTATGACTGTTTATGAATATAAAACATTTGCAGTAACTACTTTTGATTCTATTGTTAGTTCCACATTAAAAACAAAAACACATGGAGTAGCACATTGCCCAAATCTTCCAAGTATTATGGATAGTAGAGATGGTTCAATATATAATACAATTCAAATTGGAAATCAATGTTGGCTAAAAGAAAATTTAAGATATCTGCCAAGAGTTTTTCCAAATTCAACAATCTCAAATACTGATACTTTATATTACGTATATAATTACAATGATACAATTGTAGCAAATGCAAAATTAACATCAAATTATAACCAATATGGAGTTCTATATAATAAAAACATATTAGGAACTAAAGTTTGTCCTGATGGATGGATAGTCCCTGTTAAATCTGATTGGGATGCATTAAAAAACTATTTAATTAATAATGGATACAATTATAATGCAACTACATATAACAATCAAATTGCTAAGTCATTAGCGGGATCTGAACCAATTTCTAATGGAGGGTATTGGGCTAACTCTTCTCAAAGTGGATCTCCTGGAAATAGTGATTACACTTCCTACAGAAATAAATCTCAATTTTCAATTATTCCTGGTGGATATATCACTAATGGAATTCCAAAAGGTATTGATTCTATTGCTAAATTTTGGGTTCATGAGTTTTATTTTAGTTTTGGCAATATTTATACAATGGGTATTCATTATAACATAGATTCTTTTAAAGTAGAATCATCCTTATCTAATCAGGCAAACTACATTAGGTGTATAAAATATAATCCTGCTGGTTTTGAGTTTTTGATTAGTGAAGTTCAACCCACAACAGCTAAACTTACTATCAAAAATTATGAAGGATCACAACCTGCAAACTCTAAACTAATTTTTTATAAACATATAGATAGTTTAAATTGGACTAGCTCATTGTTAAATAACCCTAGCATGACTTTAACTGGTTTAGTCCCAAATTCAATCTATTTAATTCGTGGATATTATACATATTATAACGATACTATTTGGGCTAACAATAATTCCTTTAAAACTGCACCATCACCTCATACATTTTCAACTATTGCAATTGATAATATTAATTCAACTTATGCAACTCCTAAATTGATTGTAACTAAAGGTTCTCTTCCGATACTTAGTAGAGGAATTCAATACCAAAAACATGACAGTAACATTTGGACTACAATTAACGGAACATCAGACACCATTGTTTTACAAATAAATAACTTAATCATAAATACTTTATACAGAGTAAGAGCATTTGCTTCCGATTCTTCTAATGTATATTATAGTAATTATGTCACATTTTCAACTTCATGGAATGGACCTTGCCCAAATTTGCAAAACTTTACAGATCTTAGAGATGGAAATATTTATGAGACGGTTCAAATTGGAAATCAATGTTGGATGAAAGAGAATTTAAGATTTTTGCCATCTGTATCTCCATTAACTTCAAATTCGACCACTTTGCCTTATAATTATGTTTATAATTACAACAATAACAACCTTTCTGAAGCGTTGGCAACATCTAATTATCAAATTTATGGAACTCTTTATAATTGGTCGGCAGCAACAAATGGAGCATATAATTCAACACCTGCACCTGCCGTTATTCAAGGTATTTGTCCAACAGGATGGCATCTACCTAGTAAAGACGAGTTTGATACATTAACACAATATTTAATGAATAATCAATATAGTTATGTTGTATCAAACACACCCTATATAACCATAACCATGGTTTCTTCTTATTCTACTAATTTATTTGGAGGATTATGGAATTATACTTACAATAGTGGAAATCCCGGGAGTAATGATTTTTTATATAGAAGAAATAATTCTGGATTTTCTGCTTTGCCAGGAGGTCAGACCAATAGTAATTTATTTACAGGGATGAATTATGGAGCATGTTTTTGGACATCAACACCCGTAAACACTTCGTTTACAAGCGCATATTTATTTTTAATTTCCAATTCTTCTTATGTAAGTAGTTCAAATTATTCAACCGTTGATGCAGCATCTGTACGATGTGTAAAAGATTAATTTTTCTGATTCAACCTATATGGGTCTTTGTTGTAAAAGTTTTTGATATTTTTTAAAGAGAAAAGATCACAGTGGAACACAGGTGTAAAAAAAAGTGTTTCACAGTGTTGTGAAATGTAAAATTAGCAACCATTCACACTGTGGTTAATTCTTTTTTCCTTTAGCCATTGGCCCTTGTCCTTGAGCCCGACTTGCATTAGGGATGTGGAGGGCGCCGAAGGCGGTACGAGCGAAGCGAGTACGGGAGCGAAGCGAACCCCGGAACAAGCCCGACCCCGAGCGTAGCGAGGGGGAATGCCCAAAAATAGTGAATAGTGAATAATGAATAGTGAATAATGAAGAATGAAAAATGAAAAATTAGGAATAATTAGAAACCTCCAAAACCCAAAACCTAAGACCTAAAACCCAATTTGCTAATTTGCTAATTTTTTTTATTGTGCGTCCAAAAAAAGTTTGTATCTTTGCAAACGGTAACAATATTTTTTAATTAGTTAATATTCAATATATTATGGATCAACATCAGACGGCTATAGTTTCTGGAAGGGCGAATCGGGAACTATCTGAAAAAATTGCTCAACACCTCAATATGGATTTGTTAAAAGTTGAAATCGCTCAATTCAAAGATGGCGAAATTCAAGCGTATTATAATGAAACAATTAGAGGGAAGTACGTTTTTATCATCCAGCCAACTTGTGCCCCTGCTGACAATATCCTTGAACTTCTCATTCTGATTGATGCCGCAAAAAGAGCTTCTGCTTACAAAATTATTGCTGTGATCCCCTATTTTGGTTATGCACGTCAAGATAGAAAAGATAGACCTAGAACTTCTATCGGGGCTAAATTGATGTCTAACCTGTTAAGTGCTGCTGGTGTTGACCGGATCATTACCCTAGATTTACATGCGGATCAAATTCAAGGATTTTTTGAAATTCCTGTGGATCACATGTATGCATCCAATGTTTTCTATCCTTACATCAAAAGCTTAAATTTAGAAAATCTATGTATCGTTTCTCCTGATACTGGCGGAACAAAAAGAGCTTCAACGTATGCCAAATCTTTAGATTGTGACCTTGCGATCGGTTTTAAACAACGTGAAAAACAAAATGAAGTGGCTAGTATTCAGATTATTGGTGATGTGAAAGGGAAGAACTGTATTTTAGTTGATGATATCATCGATACTGGAGGAACTTTTTGTAAAGCCGCTGCAAAATTGAAAGAACTCGGGGCTAAAAGTGTTATTGCAATCTGTACTCATGGACTACTTTCTGGGGATGGCCCTAAAAATATTGAAGATTCTGTTATTGACAAATTGGTTCTAACGGACTCTATTCCACTGAGATGTGAATGTTCTAAAGTTGAGATCGTTTCTATTTCAAAACTTTTAGCTGATGTAATCCAAAGTGTTATTGAACATTCTTCTATAACTTCACACTTTAAATTTAATTAGTCTTTTGACATTGCTTGTTTTTTTAAATCAACAGGCATTTTTTCTATAGCATAGCGTAATGAAGTTCGAGGCATTACGCTTTTGTTTTTTATAACAAAATGATAAACCTCTTGAAGATGTTTATCACTGGCCACTTTGAGCATCCAACCATACCCTTTTTGAACCATATCATCGGGATCCATTAACAAGATATTGGCAATATCAAACATATCCTCTAAAAAGAGTCCTTTTCTAGCTGGCACGATGAGTGAAACGGCAGCAGCTCTTTTCATCCAACGGTTTGAGGAGGTTGTGAACTCTTTCAAATTGGGTATCAATTGTGGAAACATCTCTATCAAATTTCCCATGTTATGATTACAGAAAGTGTCACAGGTAGCCCAATTGGTAATGTATTGGTCGATCCAGCTTTTAAAAAGTTCAAAATCTTGAATCTCATACTTTTTCTTCATTTTTAAGCTCCAACTGCTAGCAATCATGTGCTCCTCCATGTAATCAGATTGCCATAATATTTCGCACAAATCAAAAACCTCCTTCTTTGAGCAATCTTTAATGAGTTTAAAATGTTCATTTGAAATGGCTGTTACTGTAGCACTTTTTAATCCATAACACTGAATCTCCTCTTTAAAAAAACGAAGCGTAGCTATTCTGATTTTTTCATCTCCTTGTTGAACAAGTTGTACTCTGATCTTTTCAATAATATCTTTCATATTGACTTTGTTTTAACGTAATCTTAAACTATTAGTAACCACACTTACACTGCTCAGAGCCATGGCAGCTCCAGCAATCATCGGATTGAGTAAAAATCCGAAGAGTGGGAATAATACACCCGCTGCGATTGGAATCCCAATCACATTGTAAATAAATGCCCAAAACAGGTTTTGTTTGATGATTTTAACGGTTCTTTGGGATAGAAATATGGCTTCTGGAACTTTTAATAAATCTGATGAGATAATGGTCATTTTGGCAACATCCATGGCAATATCGCTCCCTTGTCCCATGGCGATACTCACATCCGCTTGCGCTAAAGCCACAGAGTCGTTGATGCCGTCACCCACCATAGCCACAATTTTCCCCTCTTTTTGCAAAGCAGCGATATATTCTGCTTTTTCATGGGGTAACATGGATGCTTTAAAATGTTCAATGCCAACCTGTTGTGCAATGGAAGCAGCTGTATTTTGATGATCACCGGTTAACATAATCACTTCAATGCCTGCCTTTTGTAGCTTTTGAACTGCCTCCTTGGAGCTCACTTTTACCTGATCCGAGATTCCAATAATGGCAAGCACTTTTTCGCTATTCCCAAACCAGATCACGGTTTCAGCATTAGTACTCCATTGTTCACTCTTTTGAAGAAACAGATCCTCAATAGACAACCCTTTTTCTTGCATAAGGGTTAGATTACCAACATAATACTGGATTCCAGAAAAAAGAGCTTGCACCCCTTTGCCCGTAATACTTTCGAATTGTGTGATCCCAACTTTGGCAACTGTTGGGAAAAAAGTGAGCACTGCATCGGCCAATGGGTGTTCCGACTGTGCTTCCATACTTACCAATATCGATTTAGCCATGTTGTTCTCTCTGATCCAAAATATCTCTGAAACGACTGGCTTACCTTGTGTAATGGTTCCGGTTTTATCAAGTACAATACAATCGATATTCTTAGATAACTCTAAGCTTTCTGCGTCTTTGATCAGGATTCCGTTTTTGGCTCCTTTCCCAATTCCTACCATGATGGCAGTTGGAGTGGCTAATCCTAAGGCACAAGGACAAGCAATTACGAGCACGGTAATCATCGACAAAAGGCCTTGGGAAACGCCATTTTCCCCTCCGAAAATAGTCCAAACCAAAAAAGTTAGCAAAGCGATACTGATCACAATAGGGACAAAAACACCGGCAATTTTATCGGCAAGTTTTTGAACAGGCGCTTTACTCCCTTGAGCATCTTGCACTGTTTTGATGATATGGGCCAGGAGTGTCTCCTCACCAACTTTTTCAGCCATAAACTGAAAACTCCCTTTTTGGTTGATGGTTCCGGCAAAAACTTTAGAATCTTTCTCTTTCAATACAGGGACAGATTCTCCTGTTAACATGCTTTCATCCACATAAGAGGATCCCTCTGTGAGAGTTCCATCCACGGGGATCTTCTCACCCGGTTTCACTAAAACGATCATTTTTGGGGTTAACTCTTGTATAGGAATCTCAATTTGTTGAAGATTTTCATCGATAATAGTCACAGCAGTAGGTTGCAGTCCCATCAGCTTTTGAATGGCAGCCGAAGTGTTTCCCTTGGCACGCTCCTCCAGAAGTTTGCCGAGTAAAATGAAAGTGATAATCACGGCAGAAGCTTCAAAATAGACATGACTCTCTAGACCTCTTGATGTCCATACTTCTGGGAAAAGGGTATTAAAAACGCTAAAAATATAGGCCACGCCAGTACTAAGAGCTACGAGGGTGTCCATATTCGCACTTCTTTTAAGGGCGAGTTTCCATGCATTTATAAAAAAGGATCTCCCAAAAATGAAGAGGACTGGAGTAGCTAAAATCCACATAATCCATTGAGAATAAGGGATATTCATAAAGAACATTCCGATAATAAAGAGAGGAACAGAAAAAATAGCAGCCCATAGGGTATCTTTTTTCAGTTTCTGGAATCTTTCTGACTTCTCTTTTTGGAAAGTCTCCTCTTGAACTTTTTTTTCTCCCAGAATAATATCAAAACCGATCGACTGGATCTCTTTTTGAATCTGTTCTGGTGTAACTTTTTGAATATCAAAGGCCACTGTAAGTGTTGAAGTAGCATAATTCACATTACTCAGTTGTACACCTGGGATCTGTTTCACTTTATTTTCCACACTCATCGCACAAGACGCGCAATGCATATTCAAAACAGGGAAGGATGATTTAGAACTATTTGTTTGTATATCAGGTTGTTCTATACCTTTGTCATCATTTGTTTCCATTTTTAAAGTTTGTTTTCTTGGTTCTGCAAAAGTACGAAATTATTATGCAAATATATTTTTCAATATAGGATGTGGTTACAAATATTTGATTATTTTTGTGGCTACTAATTACTTTAAAAGATTCTATGTTTGAGAATTAAATATCAAGATAATATGAATATGAAAAACAGAATCTATATACTCAAATAACTACTAAACATCATGGAAGTAAAAAATTCACACACTTTAAAACTAAGAGACAGATTGGATATCAAAAATGAATTTCCAATAGATCAGGAGAATAAAGAGTTTAATTATGCGATTGATTTTATTCAAAACACAGAAAAAATTGTTTATATAACTGGGAAGGCGGGTACAGGAAAAACAACTTTTTTAAGGCATTTAAGGTCTATTACAAAAAAGAATACTATTGTTTTAGCCCCAACTGGAGTTGCTGCGATTAATGCTGGTGGACAAACGATCCATTCATATTTTCAAATAAAGCCAGGTGTATATTTACCTTATGACAAACGTTTACGTTTTCATGCAGACGCTAACGATCAAGATAAAAGCACCATTTATGACCATTTTAGATATTTCAAAGAGAAAAGTGAAACTATAAAAGCAACGGAATTGTTGATTATAGATGAGATCTCTATGGTTCGTTGTGATCTTTTAGATTTGGTAGATAAAATTTTAAGATATTACAGACAAAACTATCATAAACCCTTTGGTGGAGTGCAAGTTGTTCTCATTGGAGATACCTTTCAGCTTCCACCTATCGCAGAACATGAACATTGGGAAATTTTAAAAACTTGTTATGATAGTGAGTTTTTCTTCAGTGCACGGGTCATAATGGAAAACCCACCCGTTTATATCGAATTGAAAAAGATTTATCGCCAAAATGAGAGTGCTTTTATTGATATTTTAAATAAAATTAGGGTTAATCAGGTTAATTTTGACGATCTGAATTTGTTAAATTCAAAATATCAACCCAACTTTGAACCTTCAGATAATGAAAAGTATATCATGTTAGCAACTCATAATAAGATTGTTGATGAAACTAATTTGTCTAAATTGGAAGAGCTTCCAGGGGATATCTATGAATTTGAAGCATTGATTGATGGTGTATTTCCAGATTCTATATTCCCTACTGAAAAAGTGTTACAACTTAAAATTGGAGCTCAAATTATCTTCATTAAAAACAATGCATCCAAAAATTATTACAATGGCAAAATTGGAATTATTTCAGATTTTGCAGATAATAAGATTATTGTAACTGATGCTCATGGTGAAGAGATCTCTGTAGATCCTTATAAATGGGAGAATATTAGATTTAATTTGAATAAGAAAACTCGAAAAATTGAAGAGGATGTTATTGGCACCTTCAGACAATTTCCTATTAAATTAGCTTGGGCTATCACCGTTCATAAAAGTCAGGGACTTACTTTTGAGAAAGTTATTGCAGATATTGGTGGTGCTTTTGCACCGGGACAAGTTTATGTTGCATTAAGCCGATGCACATCTTTTAGTGGATTGGTGTTAAAATCAAAAATAAATTTTGGAGCCATCAAAACAAATCCCAAAGTGCTAGAATTTGCAAAAAATGAGATCAGTAATATTCAAATAGAGAAGGAGTTAAATTCTGGAAAAGCAGATTATTATTATGAGGAGAGTAGAAAAGCTTTTAAAGAGAAAAACTTTGAAAATTCTTTTGATTTTCTTATGAAAGCAATCAAGTGCCGAAATGATATGGAAACAGATCTTTTTAAACGATGGATTGTTGTAAATTTGAATCGTTTATCCGAAAATTCTGTTAAAATTATTGAAACGGAAAAGATATTTAGAATGAAAGTGAAACAAAGGGTGATTAAAAAATCAAAAGAATAATTTTTATGTTGTTAAAAATCAGGCATATATAAATTATTTTTTAGTTAAAAATCTCGTTTTGATTATTTTTGATCATTATCTAAAAAAGAGTTGTATCTTTGCTCGTTTTATAAATGTTGTGCAAGGGTTCTGCAATATTTATGATACACAAATTTTTAAACGTATTAGAACCCAGCAAAAATTTTTTTATTATGAATACAGGAAAAGTAAAATTTTTCAATGCAACCAAAGGATTTGGATTTATTAAAGACGACAAAGATGGAAAAGAGTATTTCGTTCCAGCTTCTGGCTTAATCGATCAAATCACTGAAAATGATCTAGTTTCTTACGACCTTCAAGAAGGAAGAAGAGATTTAAACGCTGTCAATGTTAAAAAGATTTAATATATAGCACACAAAATCACATTTTAACACCCTAAAGTAGCAATATTTTAGGGTGTTTTTTTATATTTTAAAATCCTCTTTGTCCTCTTTGCGTAGCTGGAATCACAGCGGTTCTTTTCCTAACAGTTGGTGTAGATTTTGAAGCAGGTTTCGTAATAGGAGTAGTAGTTTTTGTACTTTTTGTATGACTAGTTTTTGATTTTGTTGTTGTTGGGTTACTTGTTTCTGGATGATTATTGGAAGGAGTTGAATTATCAGCTACATAATCACTCCCACCAGAAGAAGATCTTTTGTAATTTTTCATCGTTTTCACTCTACTGATCTTCGAAGAAAGATTGTGCCCTCCGGTTGTATAAAAATCATTAAACGTGATTATAACTGAGGGAGTTTTCAAATATTTAGCCGATGAACCACTTAAACTATTTACAAAATAGTTCTTTACATCTTGCAAATTCAATCCCAGTAAATCTAGATTATTCTTGCCAATGTGATTGATTAAATCTCTTACTTTTCTCGATTTTAGGAAAATTTGATACATCTCTTGTGTTTTGATCCGCTCCCCTCTAGGATATGCCAACATCTTAGCTAATGAATTAAATTCTGAATCAGACATTTTTTTAAGCAAGTTTCTAACTGTTACAAACTCTTTTCGCAACGATTCTTTAGAATTTTTCAAATAATCATCAATAATTCGCTCTTTTTGATCTTGAGAATAAGTGTAATTATATTGTTGCTCGTTTTTTTGTAATTGCTCCTCCAATTTTGATTTGTGGTATCCTTTGAATGTTTTACTAGTAACAGAGTCTGAAACAAAGGCAATTTGCTGGTCAGTTAACGTTTTAAAGAGATTTAATACATTTTTTACAGGGGTGAGTAGTAAATAGGGTTTGTTTTTTGGGAAAGCATTGTAGGTTTCCCCTTTGTAGGAGATTCCATTATCCATAAATAATTGATACAAAGCTGTATATTGAACCACCCTCGCTAAATCTGTATTTCCTAACGTGGCAAAATAGTTGTACGCTTTCTTTTCATACGATCTTCCTATCGATTTACCGGACTCTGGAGAATTGAAGTATGATACAGGTAATGAACCGGTTCGATTGAGGGTGTATATGGTAACTTGATCTAAATCAATGGCATACATCGCATCTGCTGTATTCCAGTTGTACACAAGTTCATTGATTCCTAACATTTTAAAAAGTGGTTGACTAAAAGGAAAGTAGGGGGGATTAGGATATTGATAATTGGATTCCTGAATGGTCCCATTTTCAGACCAGTCTTTTAAGAAAATATCTGTAATGGTCATTAAATGACCAAATTCTGTGTTTTCCAGTTCTTTGCTTAGATAGGTGGGGCACCAATCGCGGCCACTTTTCATTTTCCCTGCTAAAAAGTCATTAACATCCAAGCTTTGTGACAACTCTTTTTCGGTAACGGAAGCCAGTAAGAGGATCGATTCCACTTGCAAAGGAGGTAAAGTAGTTAAAGATGCTTCCCGTTCTCTCCCAATAATCACTAACATAGAGCTATCGGCTAAAGCACCAAGAATGAGATCTGCATCCAGTGTAAATTGACGAATATAGTCTAGTTGATCTTTCAAATCACTTTTTTTCTCAATTGCCCAGGCCACAAAGCCAGGGTTTTCACTGAAAAAGACCCCTCTTTTTTGTGTTTTGAATATTTTGTCAACATTAAATTTTTGAGTAGTATCCTGTAGATCAATAAAAACCTCTTGATCTTCAATAAACCATTGATTAAATTCATACAATGAAATCTGATAATCTAAATTATCTTTTGAAAAATAGACTCTTTCTTCTTTCACTGGCAAATTGGTCACCACAGGTTTGTAATCGGACAAATAGAGGAGTTTTGACAATTGTTTTATTCTTAGTTCAATATTCTCATCCGTTGCATTTGCTACGGATATCATAATATCCTTAACAAAACCATCATATCCCATAGGATGTTTTACAATTTCAACGGAGTGATTAAACTCAGAAAAAATGGATTTAATGGAATCCACTTCAAAATAGGGTGGTGGTTCAGAGATCACGATCAATTTACTGCTATCTGCAAATTTAGCAAGTGCAATCGTTTGAAAATGAAATCTAAAATGATCTCTAAAGTTTTTATAGGTGGAGTCTTTTTGTGTAAAAACATCTCTGGATTCTAGTGTCATATTTTGAATGGGTATAAACTCTGTTTTCAATAATTGTGCTGTTTCCCTTTTCACAAGATCACCAATCCTTGTGAAGTGCCAAAGTGAAACGCCTAGCAGTAGTAAGGAAACAAATGTGATAAGAAAAATGCTCTTTTTGCGATTTAAAAATCTCATAATTATTTGGCAGAAAGTGTATCAACAATGATTTTGTGAGTGATAGGTATATTGTAAATAGGGAACCCAATATCATTTAATAAAGTGCTCAATATTTTACCATCTTTATTTTTTTTGTCTTGTAACGTAAAATCTGCAATTATGGATGCATCAGCAACTGAAAATGAGGGGATAGAGTATAAACTTTTTAGAACTTTTTGAATCTCCTTAGTTTTTGCATCAGATAACATATTCAGTTTTCGTGAAATCTCCACTTCGTAATAGATCCCAATGGCAACTGCAACTCCATGGGAAACTTGTGTTCCTGATTGGGCATAAAAACTCTCTAAAGCATGACCAATGGTGTGTCCAAAATTCAATATTCTCCGAATTCCTTCATCTTTAGGATCTTGTGCTACAATTTTATTCTTGAAGGATGCTATTTGGGAAATCATTGATCCATCTATTAATGATTCTAAGTGTATTTGGGGATTATGTATAACTTTTTTTGAAATATTATTCCAAACATCAGGAAGTCCAATCAAGGCAGATTTTATCAACTCAGCAAATCCATTCAGGAATTGATTGTTAGGTAATGTTTTAAGAAAGTTTATGTCAACAATCACTTCATCTGGGAAATAGACACTTCCAAGCACATTTTTAATATGTTGAAAGTTAACCCCATTTTTGCCACCATGAGCAGCATCAACCATAGCTAAAAGAGTTGTAGGTATGTTGATAAGTTTAACGCCTCTTTTATAAAAAGCTGCTACAAAACCACCAATATCACTAATGGTTCCCCCTCCCAAATTGATGATCAGACTGCTCTTTTCAAACTTATTTTCAATCAAGAAATCAAAAATTTGCATGACTGTATTCATCCCTTTCGTTTCCTCAGAGGCTTGGATAGGGAATAAGAGGAATTGAGTGTTGCAGTTTTTTTCAGTAAGTGAAGCTACATAATCAGGATACAACTTCAAAACTAACGCATCACAAAGAATTAAAACTTTAGTAATTTGCAGTTTATCAATATATGGTTGTATTTGATCAGGCAAATTCTCTATCATTGCTATCTTCTATTTAAAAAGATAGAGATGTAATACAACAGAGTTGCTAATGATGCGAGTGCTGCAACAACATAAGTTCTGGCAGCCCATTTTAATGCATCCTGTGCATGGGTTGATTCTTGTCCAGAGGTGATCCCAGCTTGATTTAACCATGCTAACGCTCTGCGTGAAGCATCATACTCCACAGGAAGTGTAACGAATGAGAAGATCGTTGTTAAAGAGAATAGGATAATTCCTGCCAATAATAACCATTGACCAAAAATTGGAGCTGAATTTAATAATATAATCCCACCAAATAGAATCCATTGTGCCCAGTTTGACCCAAAATGCACTACAGGAACCATAGATGATCTCATGGTTAACCATTGATAAGCAGTGGCGTGTTGCACAGCATGGCCACACTCGTGAGCAGCTACTGCAGCGGCAGAAATACTGTTACTGCTATACACTGATTCACTCAAATTTACTGTTTTGGTTGCGGGGTTATAATGATCTGTTAAATGTCCACGTGTACTTGTAACTTGAACATCATAAATTCCGTTATCCCTTAGCATTTTTTCAGCTATTTCCCGTCCTGTCATGCCAGAACGTAAGGGTAATTTAGAATACTTGTTAAATTTAGATTTTAAAGTTTGTCCAACGGCTAGACTAAGTAGCATGAATACACCGAAAATAATCCAATACGACACCATAATTTATTGTTTTTTAAGTTAATTTTTCTTATTTGTTAATTTGATACTGCAAAAATACATTGTTTTTTTGTATTTTTGAGTTCGATTTTTTATAACGATATTTATCAACTAAAATTATATATTTATGAAAAAAATGTTTATTATTTTAACATGTGTTTCAGGATTAGTGATCTGTTTTTCAGCATGTAAGAAAAAAGAACCCACTCCAGTAAAAGTAAAAAGTGAAATCGAGAAAAAAGTGGAAGAGTTTGCTTTTGTTGATCTTACTGCGCCTGAATTAGTAGCACAACTGTCAGAAAATGGAAAACAACTGATCCCTATCTTCATTCAAATAGCAGATATTATGGATCAATTATTCTGGAAACAAACTTTTGGAGATAAAAAAATCCTGGATACAATTCAAGATCCTTTTATGAAAGATTTTGCTATGATTAACTACGGACCATGGGAACAATTGAATAATGACAAACCTTTCGTACCAGGTTTTGGACCAAAACCAAAAGGGTGTCAATACTATCCCATTGATATGACTCAAGAAGAATTTGATGCATTTTCAGACAAAAATAAAAACAGCTTATATACTGTTCTAAGACGCGATGAAGCTGGAAAACTTAAAGTGGTTTGGTACAAAGATGAGTATAAAGAGGAGATCACTAAAGTTTGTGAACTACTTGATCAAGCTATTGAATTAGCAGAGGATGCAGGATTACGTAATTATCTTATAGAACGTAAAAAAGCTTTCTTAACCGACGATTATTTTGCGAGCGATTTAGCTTGGATGGATATGAAAAATAGTAAAATTGACTTTGTTGTTGGGCCTATCGAGAATTATGATGATAAATATGAGATCAAAGCAGCATATGAGGCATTCATTTTATTGAAGGATGAAAAAAGGAGTGCTGATTTAGCTAAATTTGTTTCCTTTTTACCTCAACTTCAAAAAGAGCTCCCTTGTGAACCCAAATACAAAACATTTGTTCCTGGAACATCATCTGATTTAAATGTTTACAATGCTGTGTATTATGCAGGTGATTGTAATGCAGGTAGTAAAACGATTGCTATTAATTTACCTAACGACAATAGAGTGGCAAAAGCTAAGGGCTCTCGTCGTTTACAGTTAAGAAATAGCATGCAAGCTAAATTTGATAAAATATTGATGCCTATTGGTGAGCTCATTATTGTTCCAAGTCAACAAAAACATCTAAAATTTGATGCTTTCTTCTGGAATGTTACCTTCCATGAAGTGGCTCATGGATTGGGAGTTAAGAATACCATTATTGGAAATAAAGATATTGACTTAGTGATGAAAGATGAGAAAACATCCTGGGAAGAAGCTAAAGCTGACATTTTAGGTCTTTTTATGGTGAATAAATTGATTGACATGGGTGAAATTACCAATATCACGAAAGAGGATGCAATGGTAACTTATATTGCTGGAATTCTTCGTTCTGTAAGATTTGGAGCAGCAAGTTCTCATGGAAAAGCGAACATGATGTGTTTCAATTTTATGGAAAAGGAGGGCGCTTTTACACGTGATGCAAATGGTCAATATATTATCGATTTTGAAAAAGCATACAAAGCAATGAATGCTTGGGCTGAACTTATTATCAAAACTCAAGGGGATGGTAATGTTGAATTTGCATCTAAATTTAGAGCTGAAAACGGAACGATTAAACCTGCACTGCAAAAAGATTTAGATAAAATCAATAATGCTGGAATACCTAGAGATATTCGATTTAATCAAGGACTAAAACAACTTGGTTTATAATCAGAACAACACGATTTTTGAAAACATTTATTTGATTTTAATCTAATAAATCTGTTAGTTTCATAAAATAGTGATATTAATTTTTTATTGATATCACTATTTTTTATTATCTTTGTGGAATGAAACACGATTGTATCGATTGCCCTTATAAATCTCAAGCATCCAAAACATTGGATGAAAATGGTATGGCAAAGCTTACTGCTAACCATGTTGCCGTGAGTTTTGCAAAAGGGGACACCATTATCAAACAAGGAAACTACACTACAAATGTAGCTTTCTTACGAAAAGGGTTTGTTAAAATCCACATAACTGGTCCAGCTGGAGAACATATCACCCGTTTGGCAAAAGCACCTACACATTTAGGGCTTCCAACCACTTTTGGAGTAAATATAAATCAATACTCCGTTACGGCTATTTCTGATGTGGAAGTTTGCTTTATCGATTTTAACACATTTCTCTCATTTTTACATGAAAATACAGCATTTTCATACCAGATTATTTTAGAATTGTGCAACAACGAGCTAGAATCTTATCGGAGATGTGTCAACAGAACTCAGAAACAGACACGAGGAAATGTGGCAGATATTTTATTAGAGTTTTCTGGAGAGATCTACAATTCAGATACCTTCACGATGCCCTTAAACCAAACTGAAATTGGCACTATGTGTGATTCTACGAGAGAGAGCATCAGTCGTATTTTATCTGAGTATGAAAAAGATGGAATCATCACCATTCAGGGTAAAACAGTGACGATACTTAATAAAAAGTCGTTGGAGATGATCAGCAAAAACGGGTAATTCGTGTGCTCGTGTGCTCGTGTGCTCGTGTGCTCGTGTGCTCCAGTCCCTAGTCACTTGTCATTTGTCCATAAAAAAAAGCACCCTTTTGGGATGCTTTTTTTTTTTATAGAAATCTTTAAAATCTAATTATTTTTTAAGATTGTGTTTTTTAACAAAATCTAAAAGAACAGTTTCTAAAGTTGGAGTTCCAATTTCTTGAAGTTCATAACCAATTTTAACCACAGGTTGTTTGATTTTCACAAAACGTGGTAGGTCAATAGGAGTACCAATAACTACTGCATCACAAGGAGTGTTAGCGATAGTATCTTCAAGGTCTTTCATTTGAGCATCTCCGTATCCCATAGCTGGAAGTAATGTTCCAATGTTTGGATATGTTACGAATGTATCTTTTAAAGTACCCACAGTGTAAGGTCTTGGGTCAATAAGTTCAGAAGCACCATATTTCATAGCAGCAACAGTACCTGCACCAATTTTCATTTCACCGTGAGTTAAAGTTGGACCATCTTCAACAACTAAAACTCTTTTACCTTTGATTAATTCTGGTTTGTCAACAGTTAAAACTGAAGCAGCATCAATCATGATAGCAGAAGGATTAATTTTTGCTAAGTTAGCTCTAACGGTATTGATATCCACTAAAGAAGCAGAGTCAATTTTGTTCATAACGATAACGTCAGCCATTCTAGCAACCACTTCACCTGGGTAGTAACTAACTTCAGCACCTGGGCGCAATGGGTCAGCAACACCAACATAAAGATCTGGAGTATAGAAAGAGAAGTCATTGTTTCCACCATCCCAAAGGATAATATCACAACCGTCTGGATCATTTTCAGCAGCGCGAACGATAGCTTCATAATCAACACCAGCATAAATTACATTTCTTTTTGTAACTACGTGTGGTTCATACTCTTCCATTTCTTCGATAGTACAGTTGTGTTTTTTAAGATCTTCAACAGTAGCAAATCTTTGAACTTTTTGTTTGTTCAAATCTGGATCGTAAGGCATTGGGTGGCGAATAGCAACCACTTTAAGTCCCATACCTACCAAATACTCAATAATTCTTCTAGAAGTTTGTGATTTTCCACATCCTGTACGAGTTGCACCAACTGCGATTACTGGTTTTGTAGATTTGATCATGGTATCTTTTGGTCCCATTAAAGTAAAGTTAGCACCCGCTGCATTTACGATAGCACTGATTCCCATAACATAAGAGTAAGGTTTATCACTATAAGCGAAAACACACTCATCTACGTTAAATTTTTTGATTAAAGCAGGAAGTTCAGATTCTTTAAAGATAGGAATTCCACTTGGATAAAGATCTTCTCCTGCTAATTCTTTAGGGTAAGGTCTTCCGTCGATACCAGGAATTTGTTCAGCAGTAAAAGCAACCACGTTATAATTCGGGTTGTGTCTGAAATAGGTATTGAAGTTGTGGAAATCTCTTCCAGCTGCTCCAATAATAATAACGTTTCTTTTCATAAATTATTGATTTTAAGTTATATAAAAAATATTTGATTGTATTCTTACAAGGTCGCAAATATAGTAAAAATTTTTCAATTTTGCAACCAAAAAAAATCCACAATTCTGGAACTCTCAATATTTCAATAAATTAAACCATAAATCACCACAATTCACTTCTATCTTAATAAGGTTTTAGGTTTTTAGATTCATTATTCACTATTCACTATTCACTATTTTTGGGCATTCCGGCTCACTGCATTCGCCTTCGGTCTCCGGCCTGTACTCTTCGTTTCGCTGCCAAGTGTTTATTCATCCATATATAACTCAAAAAAATGGACATATAGAAAGCTTTTATTCAATACTTTCAAGACATTTAGATCGATATGTTTTCTGGTCTTTGGACGAGCTAAAAACAAATTTAGATCTATTCTATGAGTATTTTAATGAAAGAAGGCTCCATTCTTCCATTGCAAACTTATCTCCTTCAATATTTTGGTCATGTTGGAACAACGGTTGGGTAGAGAGAACGGTAGATTTAAAAAAAAATGATAAACAAGTTTAAATTATTAATCCCTTATTATGAGATTAAAACTAGGCTATTAGAACAAGAAAGATTAGAAAAAAATAAAATTTTTCTTGATTGTATTTCAAATTAAAAAAAATGTATATTTGCACTCACAAATTAAATTTAACCCTGTCCGAAAAAAAGGGGGTTAAACCAGTTTTAATGAGTAAAAACGGGAAGAATGAAATGAATAAAATAGTTCTCATGCGGAATTTAGTCTGGGTAATGCCGGTGTTTGTTTTTCTTAGCCTGATGAGTCCGATGGCTTTTGCGCAGGAATATTACTTTCCCTATAAGGTCAAAGTGGAATCTGTTGCGGGACAATGTTATGACGATTGCTGGCTGATCATCACGATGCTGGATGATCAGAATAATGAAATAGTGGTGAATCCTTCTACACATACTACAGTGGGTGCGGTTTCGCAACCATTGTATAACATTCAGTACCATTACACGAATCAGAATGGGGGTGCCAATACCCGGTATGACACGGTGGGGATCATCCAATTGTCAGCTGCCACTTATTGTGTGGGGATTACAGCCTCGATTCTGATCATACAAGGGGGAAACCCAATCTATATTGAACTTGACACGACCATTTGCAATGTGGAAATCAATACAAATTATGTGCATTTAGAGGCCTCTATCTTGTCGGGTATTGCCGGAAACACCGATGGGAATGGTCGTGAGTTTTGCGGAACCCGTAATTCTTTTGAATGTGCCAGCGTAGGCAGGATTCAGCTTTATCTGCAAAAGGGAAATCTACCCTATCATGTCTGTATTTACAATGAGGCGCAAGATACCGTAAGAACAGCCACTTTCGCAGGACCAGTGCAGTATGGAGAAGATATTGGTTATGCTGATTATAGTGACTACTACACTTTTGATAGTTTGCCTGTCGGCAATTACAGCATTATAGTGTATGATTCGTGTAACTACTCGTTATGGCTTTCTGCTTCGATTCAAGCCATAGAACCATCGACCCCGGAGATGTACTGCTATTCAAGAAACAACATTGTTGACAGTAATGTCATTATTTTCCCTTTTATTATTCACTGGAATCAAAATATTCATAATTATCACCATTCTTATCTGGATAGTCTTGTGCAATATCGATTTATCAATAGTGGGGAAGATACTACTGAATGGCAGAACGTTCCTGGTAGTACTCTTGGCCATTCATACTTTAATGCGCTGGATACTGTTTTCGGAGCACAAAACTATTGCGACATATACTATGATACTGTGACCTTCCAGATACGGGATCATTGTCAGGACACAATATTTTCGAAGAGCTTTACTTTCATTCCGTTTTTCACCTATTATCTTCAGGAGGAAACGGTGGAAGAAATGTTTAATGAGCATTTGACACCGGATACTTGTTCCATTCAAGCCAATTCAGGCTCTATCACACAGGCGTATACCATTTTTTGGTCTTACAATTATGACAGCTATAATTCTTCTGATGCGTATTCGCAGTTTTATACAGGTCCTTTGACCCTGGAAATCAGAAATACCATAGACAACTCCATGATTGTCAGTAGTAATGCCAATAGTTTGCAGGAACTTTCCGCGACAGTGGTTTTTTATAATGATACGACCCTGCCGTTCCATGTGGTTTTATATGATGCGAAGGGTTGTGTGTTTTATGAGATGACCCATATATATACTACGATCATACAACCCTTGCAGGATTTGCATTACGTCTATCATACAAACTCGGATTTTGGCTCTTGTAGTGGTCGTTATCTTAGTGTAGGTGAAGCAGAAGTTGACGTTGAAGCTTTTAGAGACACTGTTGTGGTGCGATTGATTGACAGTCCTTTGTATAACAAATATAATTTCACGGGTACATTTAGTCATGGGGTGTGGACATATATGATGAATGATACTGCCAATACGACGACTACGGTAGAATTTACCACTGGAGATGGTTGGAACGTGACTATTCGTGACAATCAACTTTCACCGGGACTGTATCAATTTGTTTGTACTACACAGTGTGGTAGCGATACCATACTCTTTCAAAATGAGGGCATTTATCGTGCTGATGTTGATTTTGAAACATTGCCGCAATATGATATGACGCAAGTTTGTGACAGACTTCTTGTGAGACCATACGGGGCTGTGGGACAATCCGATAAGTATTACGTTTCACCCAATGTCGATAATGACGAACCATCGATGATACATGACACATTCGGGGTGAACTATTCGGTGGTGAATGGTATGGCCGGAGGATACAACCCCTGGTTAGATAATAATGGCGCATTTGTGTTTACGGTTCCCGGACAGTATGTGATTCAAAGTAGTTTTTATTCTGATTGCGTACATAGGTATCATTATGATACGGTGGTATTTGATCCAGTTTATATTGATTTTGACATGGAATATGCCGTGATGTGCAATAATACGGAATCTATCGGCAATGTTCTCACGCATGCTATCCAGGGTTCTACCCCTTATACTTATTATTTGTATAGTGCTGCAGATTTGGGAGGAAGTATGATTGCATCCAATAATACGGGCAATTTTTATAATGTTCCTATGATGGAAGGACAAATGCTTTCGGTGTTGGTAGTAGATTCCTGTATGAACAGTTTCTATGTGAATCTGGTGGCCACACGGCTTTCCCAAAGCACTCTGTTATGGGAAGTGGGTGCATCTAATGACCCTATTCATTGTGAAGGTGACAGTTTGCGATTATCTGCACTCCCATTTAGTGAAAATGTCAGCTATCAATGGAGTGGGCCTAATTCGTTTTCGAGTACATCACAAAACAACAACATATACTTGCCGTATGGTAGTGAAAGCGGCTGGTATAAAGTGACATTTCTGAACACCCAATGCGGCATTTTCTCTGATAGTATATATGTTGAGGTTCACAGGGCTCCTGTTGTTACCATTTTGAGTGATACCATGATCTGTCCGGGGCGAAGCATCACATTAGCTTTTGCGGTCCAAGGTTCCGGAATGGTAGAATATGATATTTCTTACTATGGAGCACTATCTTCAGGGATCCTGTATTTAACGACGCAGGGCGGCGACACTTCGCTTTATGATTTTCAAATTCATTGTGATCATGTTTTTTGGCCGCAGAATATCATGGATGAGCAATGCAGGTACGGAGCCAGTATTGACAGCACTTACGTCTCTATTTTCGGATTGGAAAATTACTCGGACACTTCAAATGTGACCGTTGTTGACGACTCAGCCTGCTACAATTATGAAGCTATACTGATGGCAAGTTCCAACTTGCAGCTGCCGTACTTTGTTTATTGGTATGATTCAGAACTGCAAGGTAATCTTTTACAGTGTGATACCATTTTTGAAGTTACCGATGTATCCACTTTTGTAATTCCTCATTTGCTTGAAGAAACAACGCTTTATGTGACTGCTGCAAACCATAATACCTGTGCCCCTATTTGGGGAACTATTTATGATGTGGTCAACATGACAAATGGAACTTCGCTCCTGGCTGGGAGTGAGGGAGTCCGTTTTTATGATAGTGGTGGAGAAAATGGAAATTATTCTAATAACGAACATTTAACCCATACTTTTAGTTGTCCTGACAGACCACGGCTTTATTTGTATTTCAATGAACTGAATTTTGCGGTTGGGGATACTTTATTTGTGTATGCGGGACTGACGGCACATCCTGATTCCATGCTTCTTGCCGTTACGGGCACCAATTTCCCTGCTCAATTCATCGTGGGAAATTCCGCTGTCACTTTTGTGTTTTCTTCCAATTGGATTAATCATTTGTCGGGCTGGAGCATCGATATCTTGACGAATGTGTCGATGACTGCTGTTCACGCAAATTTGATTCCCCCTTATCTTGAAACGGTTTTTCTGGATGTTTGTCAAACGAAGGAACCTTACCTGTATCCGGGATTTGAACCAATGGATGTATCGGAACCGGGTGCTTTTCAAGTCGAAAAAACTTTTACTTCTGCTATAGGTTGTGACAGTCTCGTTATGCTTATCGTAACGGTACATCCCAATTATGTAACGGAATTTGAAGACGAGATTTGCGAAGGTTCTGCATATCAACTACATGGTTTTCAGATTTATCCTAATGAAACAGAAGGACAATCCGTAATCCGGAGTACCGTTCATTATCAAAGCATGTATGGTTGCGACAGCGTTTGTCAGCTCACGTTGGAAATAAGGGATACTTCAATTTATTTCCAAACCAGTGTGGACGATTTTTGCGACGAATATGAAATGGACATACTGGTGGAGACATCATTGGGCAATATCGAGTGGAATACGGGTGAAACCACCCATACCATCCATATTGTCGAGCCCGGCTATTATACTGTTACGGCCAAAGATGAACATTGTTCCAACACTCAAAGAATTTTTGTAAAACCCTGCGAGTTTACCATCCATCTTCCCAATACAATTACATCCTCTTCCAAGGATGGCCTCAACGATTATTTTTCTATTAACGAAAAGCAGCGGATTCAAATCAGGGAACTTGAAGTGTACATATACTCCCGTTGGGGTGAATTGGTTTATTCATCTAAAGATATAAATTTTATGTGGAATGGAGAAATTAACGGAAAGGTTATCAGTGACAATGTGTACGTTTATGTGATATTTTGGACTGATCGTCAAAATCAAGAGCATCTAAAGAAAGGTTCACTTATAACATTATAAGAAATATGGATAGAGGTAGTAAAACCACGTATTCTGCTACTTCAAGAAAGAGACTTGACACGATTATGATCTAGATGATGCTTTGAATTAAGTTTTTGTTGGTATTCGATGGGCTGGGAAGTCCAATTTAATGTTCCAACAGATTGCAAGATTGATTATTTAGAGTATTTAAAAGAGATCTGGATTGTTTTTTCTATTGAGAACATTGTTTCAAAAATGGTTGATAAAGTATCAATTAAAAAATACTATTTTATAGACAATGGATTATTGAATCTATTTTTAATGGATCCAAAAACTTCATTATTGGAGAATCAAGTTGCGATATCATTGTATCGTTTATATCCAAATGATCTCTTTTTTTATAATAAAGGAATTGAAGTTGATTTTTATCTTTTTGAAAAACAAATTGCAATTGAGGTTTGTTTATAGTATAATTAACTCTGAAATATATAAACGAGAAGTTACTGCATTATTAAAACTCAAATCTCAAATTGAGATAAAAAAAAATGTTGATTATTACAAAAGAGGAAGAAAAACTAATTACAATAGATGACCAAGAGATACAAGTGGTTCCCAGCTGGAAGTTTTTGTAGTTTAAACAACAATATCTGAAGGTTTAACGCTTCGCTGTTGAAAGGTCTAATCGTTTCGCTGTTGAAAGGTCAATAGCCATCTACTATTAGCCCTAATTAACACATTTACTAATTTATTATTCATTCTTCATTATTCACTATTTTTGGGCATTCCCCTCGCTTCGCTCGGGTCGGGCTTGTTCCGGGGTTCGCTTCGCTCCCGTGCTTCATTCCGCTGCCGCTCCATTTCGCACCGGCTTCGCCGCCCTCCACATCCCTAATGCGTTCAAAACCTTCGGTTTTGTAGTGAATAACTAATAGTGAATAGTGAATAGTTTTCGCTCCGTAGGTGCGTTATATTTGTAGCAAACGATTACCATGACAAGATACCACGCTGCAGCGCAGCGTTATATTTGTGAACAAAATATCTTTTTCTTTTTCCCTTTACTTTTTGTCTTGATACAAAAAGTAACAAAAAAATCAAGGCCACAAAAATTCCACCCGCTCAGTCTGACCGATTAACGAACGCTACCTGCGCTTCAAAAACCGCGGGTATTTTTATCCAATTTGGTTCATTTATGGTGCGGTTTTTCGAATCATCTCCCCGCAAGCGTTCGTAAATCGCTTCAGACTTTCACGCTATTCCGCCTCGTTTGTGGCCTTGCCATCGCACATTCCACTTAACTTCATTTAAAGTAATTTGTTCACAAAACTAAGGTCACTGAGTAGAAGCGCCCTCACGATAAATTGGAGAAACGAAGGAATAAACTGCTTCGTATCGAAGTGCCGATGCCATGAATGAAGAATGAAGAATGAAAAATGAAGAATGAACAGCTGCAGCGCAGTGTTGTATTTGTGAACACTCTATTCTAATAAAAGTGTGGAGTTTTATTATGTAAGTATAAGATATTTAGTAGTTTGAAAATTTGCACTTTCTGTAAATATATTTTATGCGTACACAAATTTTACTCCCAACACATTGCACCATTTTTATTTTTTTAAGTTCCACACTTTTATTAGAATAGTGTTTTTGGGTTGCTGATTCAGAAGCATTTGCAATTTAATAACTGCGGGTTACGAAACGATATTGGTTTCACCACTCTTCATTTTTCATTTTTTCAAACCGCTTGCGGTTTGAAAAAGCGTTAGGGATTTGAAGGGCGGCGAAGCCGGTACGAGCTGGAACGAGCGCCGCAATGAGATGGCTTTGATGATGAAAATGACTTAAGCGAAGTGCAGCGAAGTACGGGAGCGAAGCGAACCCCGGAAAAGCCCGACGGCGGTGCGTTGGGTCGTGGGTGGATAACGCCGGAACGCCCAAAATTAGTGAATAGTGAATAATAAATAGTGAATAGTGAATAATGAATAGTGAATAATGAAGAATGAAGAATGAAGAATTGACCAGAAACGAGAAAGATAATCCTTTTGACTTTTAAAAAAAAATATTAGCTTATTAGCTTATTAGCAAATTAGCTTATTAATTTGTATTTTTGTGAATTATTTAAAATACAAAAATTATGGCTTCGACGCAGAAATTTGTGGAGTTTGTTTTAGAGCAAATTCATGACGCAGGGGAGATTACTTCTCGAAAGATGTTTGGAGAATATGCCATCTATGCTGATGGGAAAAAGTAAAACTGAGGGTACTTCAATAACTCATAATGTCTCAATTTTCCAATTTTATGTTGAAAGATGCCTCTATTTTTGCCATCTAATTCATTGTTTAACAAATAAAAATAAAATGAAAAAATTTATTGAATGGGTGGAGATCCCAACCGCAGATTTTCAAAGAGGTCTTAACTTCTACAATTCCGTGTTTAAACTTTCAATGGAGCCGATCGATTCCGGTACAGAACAGATGGCGTGTTTCCCAACCGGGGAAGGGGCAATTTTTTACAAAGAGGGGTACCTCCCTTCTGATCAGGGAAGTATGATTAGTTTTACTGTACCAGACTCGATCGAAGAGACAGCTCTTCGCGTGGAAGCTCTCGGCGGAAAAGTGTTGATCCCTAAAACTCCGATTGATGAAGAGGGGAGAGGATATTTTGCAGTTTGTATTGACTCTGAAGGAAATAAGATCGGTTTATACGAAAAATTTTAACCTTACAAAAAGTGTCCATGAAAATGTGCACTTCCTTATTTTTATGTGTATTCAAATAGCATCACCATCCGACAAACTGAAACCCTTTGTTAAACAATATTGGGCGGTTGAGAATGTGCTGCAACAAGGGGAACAATATTCACAACGGGTGATCCCAAGCGGATTGACGGAGCTGATCATGTACCTCGATCATAAACCTACTGTTTCTACCAATAACAGATTGATGGAGGATCCTTTTTTGCTTAACGGACAACAAAACGATTTTTACGATCTTTTGATCTCCGAAAATCTATCATTATTCTCCATCTCTTTTCATCCACAAGGGTTGAGCCAATTTTTTAAGCTACCCCTTCAGGAGCTGTCCAATCAAGATATTCCGTTGCGATATATCAATAAAGATCTCTACACTGAACTGGAAGCGCGGTTATCGCCACAGATATCGTTTCAACAAAAAATCGAGATTGTGGAGCAATGTTTGATCAGGTTGCTGCACGACAACAAAAAAGGGTACGAATTTCAACGAATCCATAACATCATCGAAATGATTCGGGTGAAACAGGGGTTGGTTGAGATTGAAGAGCTCTCCTCTGTGGCTTGTCTGAGTAGGAAACAGTTCGAGCGCATTTTTCTGGAATATATCGGAATCTCTCCGAAACAATATTTAAAGATTATCCGTTTCCAATCCTCAATCTTTCTGAAATCGAAGAATGAGGATATTTCATTAACCGAATTGGCTTATGAGAGTGGCTATTATGATCAGTCACATTTCATCAATGATTATAAGAAAATGACAGGAATAACACCAAAACAGTTTTTTCTGGATTGTCAATCGATCCATTCCGATTTCTTTGAGTAATTTTTTAACATTTTTTTTAGTTTGTTGCAGAAAGTGAATTTAACTTTTGATTATATTTGCATTCTAATTAAATTATTGTGATTATTAATAAAAAATATGTAAAACTAAAAACTAAAAAAATGAAAAAACTATTTATCGTTCTTTTTGCAGCGGGACTATTGATCTCTTGCAATTCCAAAAAAGTGGAGCCACAACCAGAAACGGCTGCTCCTGTAGTACTTGAAGCAGAAGTGGAACAAGCTTTACAAAAAAATATTGAGCTTAATGAGCAAATCAATGAGCTTGATGCTGAATTAGAAACTATTATAAACGAACAATAAAAAAAACTGAGATATGAAAAAACTAATGATAATCGTAACAGCTTTCCTATTTGTTTTTGCTGTTAGTGCTCAAAATGCGAAAACTGAAACCAAAAAAGAGGTTAAACAAGAAGTAAAAAAAGAAGTTAAAGCTGAACATAAATGCGCAGGTGATACAAAAACTGACCACAAATGTGCAGATAAATCTAAAGATGCTAAAGGTTGCTGCGACAAAAATAAAGATAAAAAAGAGTGCGCAGACAAAGGGAAAGACCACAAATGCGCTGACAAAGGAAAAGATGCTAAAGGTTGCTGCGACAAAGGTAAAGACCATAAAGGTTGTACAGACAAAGGGAAAGATCACAAATGCTCTGACAAAGGAAAAGACCATAAAGGTTGTGCAGACAAAGGAAAAGATCACAACTGTGCTGACAAAGGTAAAGATGGAAAATGTTGTTCTGAAGGGGAAGCTAAAAAAGGTGATTGTTGTAAAGATGGAAAAGCTTATGGACACCATAAAGATGGCAAATGTGGACGTGATTTTGGTCAAGAACGCGCTAAAAATGCTAAAAATAAAGTAGAGAAAGAAACCGTGGTTAAAGAGGTTGCTGCTGAAGTGGATCAAGCTATTGTAACAACTAAAAACCGTACTCAAGAGGCACGTACTGCTGTTCAAGATAAATATAAGAAAAAACAGATCACTAAAGCACAATACGAAGAAAAAATTAAACGTATTGATGAGATCGAAAAAGAGGTGATTCGTATTGAAAACGAACGCAAAGCTACTGATCAGGTGATCAAAACAAAAGTTTCAAAGTAATCTTGTATTAGAACTTATTTGTTTTAAAAACTTTATACTATTGAGTCAAAGTTAAACGTTATTTAATTTTGACTCAATATTTTTTTATGAAAAAACAAATTCAAGTTCTTGTAGCTGTTGTATCAGCATTAGTTATTACCATATTGTTCCATTACAAAGAGATAGGATTAAACCTATTACTTGTAGAGATTCCTGTTTTTATTTGGCTTTTATGGACCAAACAAATTAAACTACACAATTATATACAAATTTCACTGTTTGTGGCTACACTACTGACTGGATTTGCAACTGTTCTGGTGTATTCGATCCTCTCTTATGTAGTCCATTTTATGCTGCTATTTGTATTTGTAGGTTTGATGATTTATCCTGAAACAAAATCGTTACTTACTTCTATCTCACTTTCCATTGTTAACTTATGGAAATCTCAACTCAATTTTTTACACCATTTGAATGAAGTGAGATGGGGAAAATTTAAAATTGGTAGAATGATCCGTTTTGTTTTGGTTCTCATCGTTCCGATATTAGTCATACTTTTATTTATAGGTATTTACAGAGCGTCAAATCCTGTTTTTAATGATTATATGGAAAACGTTGGAGTTTATTTAGATAAAATCTGGAATTTTATCATTAAATATGTTGACATGTCTGTGATTCTTACGTTTATTCTAAGTTTAGGGATCAGTTCTTTTGTTCTGATTAGAAGTACGACACCTCAGTTTATTGAGATAGATCAAAAAAGTTCAGAATTTTTAAAAAGAAAAAGGGGTTTCTCTTTTGTCCCTTTTCACAATTTAAGTCTTAAAAGGGAGTTACAATCTGCCATTTTTTTATTAGTTGTTTTAAATGGGCTTTTGTTACTGCTGAATATGATCGATATGAAAAGTGTATGGTTTGGATTTGAATGGAAAGGGGAGACTCTTAAAGATTTTGTTCATGAAGGAACTTATTACCTGATCTTCTCAATCCTAATCTCCATAGCGATTATTTTGTTCTATTTTAGAAAAAATCTTAACTTTTACCTTAAAAATAAGTGGTTGAAAAGATTGAGTTATGTTTGGTTGATTCAAAACGGATTTTTAGCCATCACCGTGTTGATCAGAACCTTTTTATATATCCAACACTTTGCACTTGCATACAAGCGTATTGGTGTTATTATTTTTCTCATACTCACTATTTATGGTTTATACACAGTTTTCATCAAAGTGAAGGATAAAAAATCAATTTTTTACTTGTTTAAGATGAATAGCTTTGCCTTTTTTATGGTTTTAAGTGTTGCAGCTCTTTTCAATTGGGATCTCATCATTGCCAAATATAACTTCAAACATTATCAAACCTCATTTGTACATCTCGATTTTATGGCTGATTTGTCGCACAAAACACTCCCTTACTTAGATAAATCAATAGAAGAACTAAACAATATTGATTCTGTTCAAACGATCAAGTTTATGTTTAGAGGAGATTATTTTATGACTCCTGAAGATTATATTCTACGGATTGAAAAAGAGAAAGAGGAGTTTAAAACGAATTGGGAAAATAAATCGTTCCTTTCCTGGAATCTCCCCGAGTATTTAGCATATAAAAAGCTTTTTAATAATCAATAGATAAACCCAATCTATCAGCTCAATTACCGCACAATTTTTAGTATTTTTGCGCTCTAAATTTTCTACTGCTTATAGCAATAAAGATAAGACAAAAAGAGCATGACAACATTAAAATTAGGGATAGATATTGGATCCACTACCGTTAAAGTATTGATCACCGATGCAACGTTACACCCCTTATTTTCAAGATATTCCAGACACAACACCAGGGTAGAAGATACGCTGGTGTCTTTGTTGTCAGAAATTCATCAAATATTCCCGACACAACACTTTTCTATTGCCTTTACTGGCTCCGCTGGAATGGGAATTGCGGAAAAAACAGGCGCGCTCTTCATTCAGGAGATCATCGCTGCTACCGAATTGGTGAAACACGACTATCCGGAAGTGAAAACCATTATCGACATTGGTGGGGAGGATGCCAAATTGGTGTTGCTCGATAATCTTGCCAATCCTGATATCCGGATGAATGGAAACTGTGCTGGAGGAACGGGTGCATACATTGATCAGATGGCTGCTCTGTTGAATGTTTCTATAGAGCAACTGAATGATTGGGCAGAAAATCACTCCCGGATCTATCCTGTGGCTTCACGATGTGGCGTGTTTGCTAAGACAGACGTGCAAAACTTAATCAGCAGGAAAATAGACCCTCAGGATATAGCTGCTTCCATCTTTGAAGCAGTGGCCAATCAAACCCTCAACACGTTAGCGCGTGGGTGTCGGTTGAATACTCAAATATTGCTGTGTGGTGGGCCCTTAACCTACATCCCTTTTCTTCGCGCTGCCTTTGCTAAAGTGCTCCATATCGACCTATCCAACTTTGTGATCCCAGATCAAGGCGCCCTTTTTACCGCTTTGGGTACCGCTTTTTCGATCCCACAAAACACTCCCCCAACTACCATTCCAGAGTTTTTGGCAAAACTTACTCAACCTTCACCCAAACCCATGTCAGATTATCACTTGAGTCCGCTGTTTGGGAGTCAGCAAAATTTTGATACATGGCAACAAGTAAGAAACCTGGTACCAATACCCCAAAATGGGATCTCCCAAAGTGAAAAGCTTTTCCTGGGGATCGACTCAGGATCAACCACAACCAAAATAGTGGTATTAAATGAACATAAAGAGATGGTGTTCCATTTCTACAAACATAACAACGGAGATCCGCTCCAAACCATTACCCACGGATTACTCTCCCTTTACGATAAGATGAATCAACTTCCTAATCTGCCTAAAATGGTGGCTTCTGCCGTGACTGGTTACGGGGAGGAGTTGATCCGCAATGGTCTGGGGATAGACTTTGGAATTGTGGAGACGGTTGCCCACACACTTGCCGCCCAGCAATTGGACCCAGAGGTTACCTTTGTGCTTGATATTGGGGGGCAAGATATGAAGGCGATCTTTATCCAGCAGGGTATCATCACCAACATCGAGATCAACGAGGCGTGCTCCTCCGGTTGTGGCACCTTCATTGAGGGGTTTGCCAACACCTTGGGCTACTCTTCAGAAGCTTTTGCACAATTGGCGATCAATGCTCAAACCCCTTACGATCTGGGCTCCCGCTGTACGGTGTTTATGAATTCCAAAGTGAAACAAGCACTCCGCGATGGTGCTTCTGTGGAGGATCTCTCCGCAGGACTCGCGTATTCGGTGATCAAGAATTGTTTGCACAAAGTGCTACGGATCGAGTCGAATGCCGATATTGGAAACACCGTTGTGGTGCAAGGGGGAACCTTTAAAAATAGTGCCGTGTTCCGCAGTCTGGAGATCCTTTCAGGTAAAAAGGTGGTGATCTCCGATTTTCCCGAATTGATGGGGGCTTATGGCGCGGCAATTTACGCTTTTGATAAACAAAATACACTACAAAAGTCGGGGTTCGTGGGGTTTGATCATCTCCAACTGGGCCTCTCGTTTCAATCTACCTACAAAGCTTGTATGGGGTGTTCTAACCGTTGTATGATAACAAAATATCACTTTAACAACGGCAACAGCGCCTTTGCAGGGAATAAATGTGAAAAAATATTTTCTAACAGTGGAACAAAGATGATGAAAGGGGAGAACCTTTTTGACCAGAAATGGAGCTTATTTCACAATAGAAAATCGGAAAATAGAAACCATACAACGGTTGGACTACCGCTCATCCTCAACATGTACGAGAACTATCCGTTCTGGCACACTCTTTTTACCGAGAGTGGGTTCCATGTGATCCCCTCAGATGACAGCACCCAGGCGCTCTATCAGAAAGGGATTGGCGGCGCGATGTCGGACAACATCTGTTTCCCCGCGAAGTTAGCCCACGGCCATATCGAAAATCTGATTGAAAAACGAGTAGATCGGATCTTCTTACCGATGGTGGTGTATGAACAGAAAAAGTTCTCTAAATCTACCAACAGCTTTAATTGTCCTGTGGTGACGGGCTACCCGGAAGTGCTCAAGAGTGGCGTACTGGATCGGCTTCCCGACAACATGGTGATCGACACCCTCCCTTTTAGTTTTCAGTCGGAGAAGTTGTTACAACAGGCATGTAGGCGCTACTTAAAGAGTCTGGGTGTTCCTAACTCCCTTTTTCAGCTCGCTTTTCAGAAGGCGATTCAGGAGCAGGCAAGATATAAACGGAAAGTGATGGAAGCGAATACGCAGATCCTCGAGCGGGCGATCAGAGATCAAAAACCGATTGTGATGGTGGCGGGGCACCCTTACCATATGGATCCCCTGATTCATCAAAAGGTGTCACAAATTCTCTCCGATCTGGGGGTGTGCGTGATCAATGAAGAGGTGGATATGAGCCAATCGGAACACTCTTTTGATCCTTTCTTTACCATCTCACAATGGGAATATACCAACAGATTACTCCAAGCAACGAAATGGATTACCGAGCAACCTTTCCCCATTGGGATGGTGCAGCTCAACTCTTTTGGTTGCGGACTCGACTCGATCATCCTGAGTGAGATCAAGCACCTTGTGAACCAAAAGCAGATCCCCTACGCCTGGGTGCGGATCGATGAGATCGCCAGTCCCGGTTCGGTGAAGCTCAGACTGAGATCATTAGTAGAATCTATGAAAATGCGAAAACCTATTGAAAATATCAATAAATATACAATAGCAAATCAACAGCGAGCCATCTTTGAAGAGAAAGACAGGCATAGAACGATACTGTTTCCATGGTTTTCCGATTTTTACTCTCCGTTGGCTCCCATCCTGGCGAAACAGGTGGGGTACAACTTTGAAAACCTCCCCCCATCCGATCAGGAATCTATCGATTTGGGTTTGAAATATGCCAATAATGAGGTGTGTTATCCCGCCACTCTGGTGGTAGGAGATATTATCAAGGCGCTCCAAAGTGGCAAGTACAATCCTAACGATATTGCAATTGGGATCACCCAAACGGGGGGACAGTGTAGGGCTACCAATTACTTGTCGCTGATCAAAAGGGCAATGGCGAATGCTGGGTATGATGAGGTGCCGATCATTGGATTGGGCTCTCCCGATGCGATTTTCAACTTGCAACCCGGATTTCAGCCGAAGTGGCGCTCCATCATCCGGCCCACGTTCTCAGCGCTCCTTTTTGCCGATGCGATTTCCAAGTTATATTACGCTACGGCCTCTCGTGAAGAGACCAATGTGAACTCAAAGCGTCTGAAAGAGAAGTATATTAAGTTAGCTCAACAGGTATTGGAAAACAAAAAGCACAATCAATTGATCCCTTTATTGGAAAAGGCGGTGCTCGAGTTTAACCAGGTTCCTTTGAAATATCAAGAAGTGAAAACGGTGGGATTGGTAGGAGAGATCTATGTTAAGTTTAATGCATACGGTCAATATTATATCATCGATTGGCTCATAGACAACCACATCGCGGTGGAGATTCCGCCGTTGATGGAGTTTATGATGCAGGCGTTTGTCAATACCAAAGCGCAGCGCAACGACTTTATCGCCCCCAGAAATGGGTTAGATTTCATCGAGTCGCTTATGGAGTTGTATGCCAACCATTTTATCGGCAAGTTTGAGAAGGTGTTGCAGCAGTTCCGCTACTACAAGCCAACTCCCTCGATCCACCACGCGGCGTCGCTCGCCTCTGAGATCTTAAATTTGAATCATCAGTATGGGGAGGGGTGGCTGATTCCCGCTGAGATAGCCACTTTTGCGGCACATAACATCCATGATGTCGTGTGTTTGCAACCGTTTGGCTGTATAGCCAACCACATCATTGGCAAGGGGATGGAGAAGAAAATCAAGCAACGCTATCCCCAGTTGAACCTCTTGTACCTCGACTTCGACTCCGGCATCAGTAAAGTGAATGTGCTTAATCGATTACATTTTTTACTACAGAATCAATGAAATGTTTTCTAAATTGGCTTTTCATTTTCAATCCAGAAAGAGTTCATTTGTTTTTTCTTTACTTTTGCATATCATTCTAAAATTTTTGTTTTAATTCGATAAATATGAAAAAATGGTTCTTTCTCTTTGTTGTTTTCACTTACTCTCTGTTTCTTTATGCAAATGAACCAAAAAAAGATATCTATAGTGGGGGAATGTTGTTTTATCAGCCCGGATATACAATGGCTCATAACCCTCATCAAGAGATTACGGGGTTAAGTAATTCAATTGGTGGTATTTTAAGATTCTATTTTTGGGATTATTTTACTTGTGGTATATATGGTGGAAGCCAAAAAACACATTATAATACTATAAATTCTACAAATTCTTATATGAATTTGGGTTATGGAGGAGTATTTGCTGGTGGTGTATTAAAAACAGGAAAATTAAGATTTGTACTCTCTTTTTTTGCAGGTAAAGGTGCCATAAGTAACTTGCATATTGAAAAACAAAACAATACTATACTTGAAGATGCAAATTTGTATAAATATGGTGTTTTTGTATATTCTCCAATTTTTAGTGCTGATTATATGCTTACTTCAAAGATTTCGTTGACAACACAAGTCATATGTTTAACTACGCAAATTCCTGATGAGAAGCACTTTATTAACCCCACTTTTCAGATTGGGATTTTATTTAATCGATAATATTTTGGATTTAATAATGTTGATTATAATAGTGCGTCAAATAGAATTTCTAAAGGGTGACAAGAATCTACTTTTGTGCCATCTTTAATTTGATGCCGACAACTTGTGCCACAGGCAGCAATCATTGATTCATTTTGATATGCTCTTATAGTTGGAAATAAAATTAATTCTCCAATTTTTTGTGACATTTCGAAATGCTCTTTTTCAAAACCAAAAGAACCAGCCATACCACAGCACCCATCTTCGATTAGTGTAACTCTGTAATTGATTGGAATCTGCATCATTCTGATACTGGCACTCTTATCAGAAATTGCTTTTTGGTAACAATGAGCATGAAATAAGATATGTTTTTGTTCTCGAGAAAATTTTGTTCTATCGATATCCCCTTTTTCCATTAGAAGAGCAATAAATTCATCTATAAGATAAGTGTTTTTTGATAGATGAATAGCTTTAGATTTTAAATTTCCGTTTAATAGATCAGGGTACTCATCTCTAAATGATAGTATTGCAGAAGGTTCAATCCCAATTAATGGTGTTTCATCAGAAATTAATGGGCTGTAAAGTTTTACGTTTTTTTCAGCACATTTCCGTGCACTTTTTAACATCCCTTTTGAGAGATATGTTCTACCACTGAAAGCAGATTTAATAATGAGAACTTCATAACCAAGTGCTTCCAATAAAAGAATCCCTTTTTTGCCAATTTCTGTATCATTTCTATTCGTAAATTCATCACAAAACAGATACAACTTTTTTAGTGTATTTGGTTTCTGATCTCCTCTTTTTTTTATCCAAGAATATAAAGATTGCTTATGTATGGTTGGTAAACTTCGTTTAGGAGCAAAACCAATCACTTTTTTCAGAAGATTAGATGCTTTTTTGTTTGTAACCGTCCAGTTGTAAATAGATGAAAAGTAACTCCCTAACTCATTAATAATTGGGTAGTTTCCAATAATTCTACTTCTCAATGGAATTCCATGATGATCATAATAATGTTGCAAAAATTCTGCTTTCAATTTGGTCATATCAACCTGTGAAGGACATTCAGCTTTACATGCCTTACATGCTAAACACCAAGATAATATTTTATAAATCTCTTTTTCATTATATTCCAAATATAAACTTGTATTTCCAGAAGTATTTGATCTTTTTTTATCAAAAAATTGATTCAACTTTGAAGGAGTTTGTAAATATTCCCTTAATAGGTTTGCTCTGGCTCTGGTACTGAAATACTCATCATTCGTCGCTTGGAATGAGGGACACATGGCCCCAGAAAAGAGATGGGATTTTCTACAATCACCTGAATTACAACACTTATTTACCGCATTTTCAAAGCCGTCGGTTTCAGGAAAATCAAAATAGGATTGATTACTAATATGTGTTGAAAAAGGATTCACTCTTAGATTTTGATCTATGGGAGGAGTATTTGTAATTTTGCCTACGTTAAAAATATGGTTTGGGTCGAAGAGATTTTTAATTGAAATTAGGAGTTCATAGTTTTTATTTCCTAACATAAAAGGGATGAAAGCTCCTCTCAATCTCCCATCACCATGTTCTCCGCTAATTGATCCTTTATATTTCTTTACTAATTGTGCATCCCATTGTGCTATGAAAGAGAATAGTTGATACTCTTCAACTTTTTGTAAGTTTAATATAGGTTTCTTATGAATTTCACCTGTAGAAATATGTCCATAATATATTACATCTACCTTGTTTTCCTTACAAATCTGATCAAATTCAGCAAAATAGGAGGGGAGATCTTTAGGTAATACAACACTATCCTCTACAAAGGATCTCGCTTTGGCATCCCCTTTTAAATTGGACATGATTCCTAATCCGGCTTTTCTTAGATTCCAAACGTTATTAAGATTTGACCCTTTTAGAATGGGAAAATGGAATCCAATTCCTTCCATTTTTAGTAATTGAATACATTGCGAACATTTTGTTAGAAGCTCATCTTCACTGTCCTCTGTGAACTCTATGGCTAATAAAGTTATGGTCTCTTTGTGATTCTCAACATCTAAAAAATCAATATTTTTAGCTTGAGATCTATTCTCTAAACTAAGCTTTAATATCTGATTGTCAATAAGTTCTACCGCAGACGGTTTCAGTTTTAAAGCAATGATATTGCCTTTAAGTGTTTCAGTAATCGAATGAGTGTGAACTGCAATAACCGCTTTATGGATTGAGGGTAAAGGTGAGAGTTTCACTTTAATAGCAGTCACAAATGCTAAAGTTCCTTCCGATCCTGCTAATAATTTGCAAAGATTGAAGGGATGTTCACTTTTGTAGGTTTGATCATCTTGTGTTGAAAAAAGATCTGAATAGATGAGTTCGTCTATGGCATAGCCACAATTACGCCTAATTATTTGCTTCTCTGGAAAGTGATTCTTAATTTCCTGTTGGTTCTGAGAATCAGATAAAATGGCCCAGAGAGAGTCATATATTTTATATTCAAAACTATCCTTATTTAGATTCCTTATAAAATGGGGAAAATTATCAATATTTTTAAAATAAAAATCGGATCCATCCGACAAATACCCTTTCACTTCCAAAATATGTTCTCTGGTAGTTCCATAAACTAATGCATTGGCACCGCATGAGTTATTTCCAAACATGCCACCTATACATGCTCTGTTTGAAGTGGATGTTTCTGGTGCAAAAAATAATCCTTTTTGGGATAGATGTTGATTTAAAATATCTCTTACAACTCCTGGCTCAACCCAAGCGAATTGTTCTGATTCATTAATCTCAATAATGTGATTAAAATATTTGGAAATATCAACCACTAAACCATTCCCAACAACTTGACCAGCTAATGAAGTGCCTCCCGCCCTAGGAATCAGTGAAATTTTATTTTCCAGAGCAAATTGAATCAACAGTTTTATATCTTCATTTACTTTGGGATAAACAACTCCTATGGGGATTTCTCTGTATTCAGAAGCGTCGGTAGCATAAATATATCTGTATGATGATTGGTCATAAATTTCACCTTGAAAAGATTTTTTATATAAATCCAATAAGTTCATAAGTGATTCGATATTTAGAGTGCAAAAGTAAGATTATTTTGAAAAATAAATTGTATTTTTACATTCTAAAATCAAGTGTAAAAAATGAAACTCTATAAAAAAATTATTTTATTCTTAATCGTGTCATTTGTAGTAACTTCATGTACAAAGACAGTGAATGAATTTTATCCTTCTGGAAGACTTAAATCTCAAATTCAGTACCGTAATGGGAAAGAAAATGGTATTTCTAAATATTATAATGAGAGTTATGGCTCAGTAATTTTGGAAACTCAAATGAAAAATGGTAAGAAAGATGGGTTTTTGAAAAGATATTATTTCAATGGTAATTTGGAATACGAAGCGCACTATTCTAATGATCAACTTGATGGAATTGAAAGATATTACACAAAAAAGGGTCAAATGGTGATGGAAACGATGTATAAAAAAGGGATCAAAGAGGGTCCTTACCATTCATGGCACGAAAATGGTGTTCAGTTTAATATTGGAGCTTATAAAAATGATCTGCAAAATGGTAAATGGGAAATCTACGACGAAAGGGGTTTGCTTATTGGTGAAGCTACTTTCAACGAAGGAACTGGTGAGCAATTAGCTTTCGACCAGAATGGAATTTTAAATCGAAAAACATTGTATAAAGGCGGATTGAAAGATGGTGAAGAAACCTATTATAAACCAGATGGTTCCATTGATAAAGTTCTTGTATTTCAGAAGGATAGAATCATTGAAGAACGCAAATAATTTACTCCTCAGAAATGAAAGCACGTTTTTTAATTCTTTTTCTACTCATCTTGCTATCTGTTCCCAGCTTAGCCCAAAAAAGGATAACTTATCGGGCTGAATGGGCGTATCATGATGATGAGAATTTTCCTGGTATTGAAAAGTTAATTGGAAATGTAATATTTACTCATGAAAATACCATTGGATATTGCGACAGTGCTTTTAATTATGTAAATGAAAATTATATAATTGCTTATGGCAATCCTGTTAAAATTTTCATCAATGACTCAGTAACGTTATATGGTGATCAAGTTATTTATAATGGAAATACCAAAATTACAAATATAATCGGGAAAGTCATTTTACAAGATAATACTTCAGCATTGTATACAAATAGTCTAATGTACGACAATAATAACGATGTAGGTTATTATACTACTTGGGGCAAAATGATCAATCAAACAGATACTTTGACGAGTGATCTCGGATACTACTATACAAAAGATAAAATCGTCTTTTTGAATAGTAATGTTCATTTTGTAAATGAATCATATACAATGAATTGTGATTCATTGAGATATAATACATTGAATGAAGTGATCTATTTTATTTCTCGAACAAAACTGGTTTCTGATGATAATGTGATCTTAACCAATTCAGGTTGGTATGACACAAAAAATGACTTAGCACTTTTAATTGATAGTGTTGAATTATTTAACCGAGATCAGAAATTAACCGGAGATTCATTATATTATGATAGAAATACCAAGTTTGGAATTGGATGGAATAATGTTATAGTTCATGATACTACAAAAGGGTATGTTGTAAAAGGAAATTATGTGGAATATTCGGAAATTGGGGGAAACTCTCTAACCACTGATAGTGCCCTGCTTATCATGATTAATGAAAATGACTCGCTCTATTTGCATGCTGATACATTACGATTATTTTTTGATACACTTCAAAATCCACTCGAGATTCATGCATTTAATCATGCAAAATTTTTTAGTTATGATTTGCAAGGTGCTTGTGACTCAATGGTATATCTAATTAATGACTCCACTTTAACAATGTATCACAACCCTGTTTTATGGTCAGGAGAAAATCAACTTACAGCAGATACCATACGATTTACGATCATTGATTCGATCCGTACTAAATTGGATCTTATAAAAGCTGGATTTATAGTTTCATCATTATTTGAAGAGACAGAGTTTAATCAAATTAAAGGGGCATCGATCCTTGGTTATATTGAAAACAATAAATTACAACAAGTGGATGTAATCAATAATGCGGAGTGTATATATTACATTTTGGATGATGATACTGCACTTATTGGCATCAATGTTTCTGTTACCTCAGAAATGAAGATTCTATTTAATCAAAATAAAATTGAACGGATCAATTACTACAATGCACCAGATGGAAAAATTTATGCTGATGCAGAATTTAAAAAGGAGGATCGTTTATTGAGAGATTTTCGCTATTTGAATGGGTATCGTCCTAAAGAGATTTTGGATATTTTTAAAAATCCAATTCCGAGAATTAAGGGTTCTGAGGTGCCATTATCTGGCTCAGTTTTAGATACAAATCAGTAAAAACCAATGCTGAATTCCCATTTCGTTCAATATGAAATATTGCGGAATTGCACTCATGAAGCAAAGCCGAAGAGTTTTTTAAAGTTACATAATCTTTAAATGTATATAAAACTTTTTTCTCATTTGAACTAGCCATAACCATCTGGTCATTTCCCATATGAATCATCAAAATATTTCTGATACATCTTGTCATGTATTTGATAAAATTCTTTTGTTCTTCTCTCCCTTTTGCAATGATTTCTGAAAAAATATCTTTAACTTCATGAAATCTAATCTGTTCGTGAGATTTTCTTGTAGATAAAGAAATAGCACTTGAAAAAATGATTTCAAAGTTTTTAAGAATTTCTCTGAGTTGAGAACTTTCAAGTGTTAACCTTCTTGCTATTGTATAATTTCCTTCAGCAATAGATGCAATATCTTCCGCTTTTTGCTGTGGAATATTGAATTCTTGAATCAATTGCTCTTCAATCGTCGCTGTTTGAAGTCTTGGAATTTTTACTAATTGAGTTCGTGATAATATGGTTGATAAAATTTTGTCTGGATTTTCAGTGAGTAATATGAATAAGGTATTATTTTCCGGTTCTTCAAGCGTTTTTAGCAATTTAGGAGCAGCCGAATGGTAAAGCCGATCAGCACACCACAAAATATATATTTTATAACCCCCTTCATAGGAACGAACACTATTCTGATTTATAATATTGGAACAATCTCGCATATTGATACTGGCTTGTTTGTTTTCACCTTCTAATTCAGCTAGCCAATCATCAATATCGATGTGATAATTATTTTTAAATACAAAATTTTTAAAATCTTGAGCAAATAGATTTGAATCAGGATCTTTTTTTACTTTTTTTGTAATACAATTAGGAAAAATGAGATGCAAGTCTGGATGAGAAAGTTTTTCAAATTTCTGACAAGAGGGGCAAGTTCCACATGAATCTGACTCATTACGATTTTCACAACACAGAAATTGAGCATAAGCTATGGCAAGAGCAAATGCATGAGTTCCTGGAGGTGACAAAAAAAGTTGAGCATGACTAATCCTTGTTTCCTTAACGAGAGAAATTAGTTGATCTTTTAACTCTTGTTCAACGATCACATCTTTAAATAGCATAGAATTTTGGTTTTATGAGTGTGCAAAGATACAAAAAATGGGCAAATATGTTTTATATTTATAAGCAGAAAAGTGAATATCTCTTCACGTTTATTGTGTTTTTAAAAAACGTTAATATTTCTCAAAATAATTCTAAAATCAATATACAAATTTACTTCCACCCACAAATTCTCTTAAAATCGATGTCCCTGGAATAAGTTCATCTGGAATGGGTTTAAAATAGGAAAGGAAATTCAACAACCGAGCGGCTTCAGCATATTCGGGAGCAGTTTCAGGAACCTCAAGTAAAATAGGTAATGCATAAGGTTTTAGCACTCCTAACTCATATATTAATGAAGTATTAAACATCATATCCGCATTTTCTTGAAATGGGAAAATATTTTTTTCTTCCCCATTTCTAACACTTGGCCATCTTTTAAGGGTGTCTAAAGCAGAATAACTCCTATAATTATAATCTCTTATGATCCTGCGAATTAGTCTGTTATCAGTCGTTGGAATCGGATTCATTTTGTCTATAGATAACGACGTTAATGCAGAAACAAAAATTTTATATTTTGTCGAGTCATCAACCAATTCTGTTAATTTTGGATTTAAACAATGTATCCCTTCAACGACTAAAATTGAATTTTCTTGAAGTTTAATTTTATGTCCATGCCACTCTTTAGTTCCAGTTGTAAAATTAAAACGTGGAATTTCAACTTCCTCACCTGCTAAGAGTTGAATCAAAGTGTTGTTAAATAGCATTAAATCAATAGCATCTAAAGATTCAAAGTCATAATTTCCATGTTCATCCAGTGGTGTTTCGTTACGTTCAACGAAAAAATCATCTACTGAAATTTGAATAGGATGAAAATCAAGTACACTCAATTGAACAGAAAGTCTTTTACATGATGTTGTTTTCCCTGAACTTGAGGGGCCACTAATCAAAATCATTTTACTCCCTTTTTTTAAAATCTCATCCGCACAATTTGCCCAGATTTTTTCTTGTAGAGCTTCCGTTGTAAGTATAAGATCTCCAATATCTTTCTTTTCAACTCTTTTGTTTAAATCACTGATATAAGGTACCCCAATCCTTTTACCCCAATCTTTAAATTGTTTGTAAACTGTAAAAAGTTTTGGCATTTTTCGAGTCATCCCAATTGATGTTGGACGTTTTTTACTGGGAACTTTTAAAAGTAAACCAGTTTCGTAAAGTTCTAATTGGAAGTGTTTTAAGTATTCTGTTGATGGAAGTAAATGACTGTAATAGTAGTTAACCACATCATCTAAAAGATACACAGTTGTGAAAAATTTAGTTCGATCTAAGAAAATATCAAACTCATTTATCCCACCATTTTTTTCATGATCATGATACGCTTGCTCAGATAAGATTTCAATTCTTTTGAATGGCAATTTTTTTTCAACAATTTCCATCATTCGGTTTTGAATACTCTCGGCAACATTTTGAGATAATGCAATCGGTAAATGTTCTAATTCACAGTATTTTCCTCCGGATATTGAATGAAGAACATTGAGTGTAGCAGAAGGATATAAGTCATGAACAGCTTTATATAACACAAAAAATAGTGATCTTGTGTACATCTCAATACCATGAGAAGAAGTCATATCAAAGAAATCAATAACACAAGGTTTATGCACCCGGTAACTTAAAGATCTCACTTTGTTATTAACTAATCCACCTAAGTAGGGTAGTCCATTGTGGATGTTTTTTTGTTCAACAATCTCCTGAAGAGTTGATCCATAAGGGATTACAATGGTTTCTTTTAAGTTGATGATAAAAACTTCTACAGTCATAGTTTCAATATTTAGAATGCAAATATACGGATAATTTTTTTTATCTAATGGGCGTGCCGGCTTTTCCATCGCAAGACCCACCGCACGCCGTCGGGCTTACTACGGGGTCCGCTTCGCTGCCGTGCTTCACCTCACTTCGCTTTGGAAAATGCACTCCATTTATTCAAAACAAAACGGCGCTCGTTCAGGTTCGCACCGCCTACGGCGCCCTACGTATCCCTCACGCACAAAACCGCAAGCGGTTTTAAAGAACTATCAAGTTCTGAATCATTTTGCGAAGAACCTGTAGATTTTATTCTATTAAAAGAGTGGAATTATTCTTTATAAATAGATATAATTCAAATATTTAAAAACAATAAATTATAACATAGCAACTCTAACACTTTTTAAGTAGAATAATATGAAAACGATTCATCTGGAATTTTTAAAACATCACAAGGATTTCTTAATTTTGATTTTATTCTCAATATTTAAAAACAACAATCTTCCAAAACTTCATTAAGTTTGATCAAACTTAATATTTGACATACATTTTTTAATCAATCAAGGATTCTTAACTGAAATCTAACAAAAAAACGATTTGTATTATACAAACATTCTACATTTTTTATATCTCACTTTTCCATCCTTTACTTGAATCGATTTTTCAAGAAATACTGCAGTAAGATCTCTCTCGTGTTTGATTTGTTCAATTAACAAAAACCAATACAAATAGTTTTGTAAATATGTTGAAGATACCCCTTTAAATCTCTCCATCCAGAACAATAGATCAAAGATCAATTTTTGAGAGTTTTCGGTGTTAAAATATTTGTTTTTCCCTTTAATCCTTTTCTGATTCTCTAAAACATGATAACTGAATTTTTTTCTTATGGCAAACAGCTTTAAGGAAATATTTTGATCGATACATAATTTCTTTACACTTTTGAGTTTTGAGAAGAAAGTATCTCTTAAATCAAACTCACTAACTTTCCCAATTTTGATTACTTTGAAATCAATTTTATGGTTTCGATCGTTAACAACAATAACAGAAACATGCTCTTGATTTTTTTTTAATTCTTCATTATCTGATTTAATTTCTCCTTTTGCACCGATTTTTTTTGCTTTTGCTCCCTGTCCTTTTTTTGAGAATGGGAAAAGATATTCAATGATTTCAATAATTCCACTAAATTGTTTGGGAACATGTTCAGCCAGAGTAGAAATAATCTTATGTCTCCAATCAAAGGTGGTTTGAATACTTAAAGAAAGCAATTTTGCGCATTCTTTTAAACTACTTCCAGATAACATTTCAAAAATGAAAGGTTTTAGTAAATGTTTTTTCTTTAAATATGAAATACAAGTTCCAGTGAATTCATTAAATCTTTTACTACATTTTTTGCATTTATAGTTTTGTACCCCTTTACGTTTTCCGTATAATATAAATTGCGATTTTCCACAATGTGGACAAACTTTAATATTTTTTCGATTGATATCTTCACAAATATCAAAAAGAGGAGTTTTTAATGTAATTTTGGAATAAAGAGTATCAACTATTTTCTTTTGGACTTCAATATTTGAAGTGTTGAAAACCTGGGTAATTGGGGCTAGTTCATTCATAGAAGTTAGAGTTAATGAGTACTAATAGTGACTGCAAATATATAAAAATAATTTAGAAATAATCCCCACAAGAAAAAAAATCAATTCTAATTAAAGTGTGGAAGTGTGCATGTTTTTAAATTAAGTTGTATTCAAGTACTATAAATTCAATGATTTATATTTATAAAACCACACCGTATCTGGAATAGGATCCACAGGTTTACCCTTGAAGCTATAGTCCAATTCACTCGCATGAACATATCACTATTAGTAAATGCTAAAATATTTCAGTTTTGTCTGACGTATTAATTCTTTATTAGAAAACTCTATCTGTTAATCAAAAAATGTTGAAAAATAATTTTTGATTTTGATTTACCTACTACATTTGACAGTTCATCTAATGAAGCTGTTTTAATTTTTTTGACACTTTTAAAATGCACTAAGAGTTGTTCTTTTGTTTTGGGTCCGATACCAGAAATTTCATCCAATTCAGAACTAATGCTCTTTTTGGATCTTCTTTTTCTATGATGCGTGATCCCGAAACGATGAACTTCATCACGAATAAATTGGAGTAGCTTTTGAGATTCAGATTTCTTGTCTATATAAATTGGGAGTGATTCATTCACTTTATAGATATCTTCCAATCGTTTTGCAATGCCAATAATCATAATTTTATTCTCAAGATTGAGCTTTGAAAGTGCTTTATTTGCTGCACTTAATTGTCCTTTCCCTCCATCAATAATAATCAGATCAGGTAATGGAGTGTTCTCCTCTAAAACACGATGATATCTTCTAAAAACAACCTCTTCCATGGATGCAAAATCGTCTGGACCAACAACGCTTTTGATGTTAAAATGTCTGTATTCTCGCTTCTCTGGCTTTCCATTGATGAAGCAAACCATAGCTGCAACTGGTTCATCACCTCCTGTATTAGAATTATCAAAACATTCAATCCGATCTGGGACTTTATCCATTTGTAAATCGTTCTGTAGTGTTTTTAGAATCCGTTTTTGATGCCTATTGGGATCAATAAGTTCTTCTTGTTTCCTTTTTTCCAAGATAAAAAATTTAACATTTTTCTCACTAAGTTCAAGAAGTTTCTTTTTATCACCTCTCTTCGGTACTGTAAAGAAAATATTGTCAAGTTTAATTTCAAGATGGAATGGAACAATGATCTCCTTGGATAGTGGACCAAATCGTTTCTCAATTTCAACAATTCCCATTAATAAAAGATCTTCCTGCGATAAATCCACTATCTTGACTAATTCCAATGTAAATGCTTGAATAATAGAGCCCTCCACGATCCTAAGAAAGTTAATATATGCTGCATCATCCTCTGTGTTGATGGCAAATACATCGCAATTTGTGATTTCGGGATTAACAACTACCGATTTTCCTTTAAATGTTTCTAATATTTCAATTTTTTCCTTGATGATTTGTGCCTTTTCAAACTCCCATTTCTCTGCATAATACATCATCTCTTCTCGTAATTGTTTGATTACTGAACTGTTGTTCCCTTTAATGATTTCAATAGCTTTTTTGATATTTGAATTATATTCTTCTGAAGAAATGAGTTGAACACAAGGTGCAGCACACTTTTTTATGTGAAATTGAAGACACGGGCGAACATGCTGAGATATCACCTTACAGGTTCTTATTGGAAAAACTTCAAAAATGGTTTCCAACAATGTGTGCATAAATCGCCCCGAAGGATAGGGTCCAAAAAGATCTTGCTTGTTTTTGTCAGGTTGTCGTGTCGAAAATATTCTAGGAAACTCCTCTTTTGAAATCGCAATCCAAGGGTAAGTTTTGTCATCTTTTAACATGACATTGTATCGTGGCCGATACTCTTTGATCATACTATTTTCTAATAATAATGCTTCCCACTCAGTATTTACAACGATAGTTTGAATGTCAACAATTTTACTAACAAGAACTCTTACTTTACCTAATTCATGGTTTTTATTAAAATAGGATGAAACTCGTTTTTTTAAATCTTTTGCCTTCCCAATATATATTATTTTCCCTGTTTCATCAATAAAACGATACACCCCTGGTTTGTTAGGAAGTGTTTTTAAAATTAATAAAATATTAGAAAGTATCGGATTTTTTTTGATCATAATGCAAAAATAAAATAATTTTGGAAATATAAACAATTATTACTCCATTTTTAAGAAAATTGACACTTTTTTTTTATATTTGCAAATTAAAATTTAAATCTCATATTAATGAAAGAAAATGTTTATTGTACTACTTATGTTCCTACGCAAACAGGAGAAATTATTATTGAATCAGAACATGTTTTAGATAGTTCTGTCGAGTTTAATGACCAAGGGAAGGAGATTGTTATTGAAAATTTTGATGAAAATAATAGCGTCTTTTCAAAAGAAGTATATGAATACGATTCTAATGGAAATCGAATCTCTGAAGATCTCTATGATTTTAATAATGAAATAATTGAAAAAATTAGATATAAATATAATGAAGATGGAAAAGTAATATTCCAATCTGAACAATATGTGGAAAGTGAAGAACAATATATTACGAAATATATTTACCAAGATCAAAAATTAGTTCAGATAGATCATTTTTGCGACGAAGCTTTTGAGTATACTGAAAAGAAATTTATGTATGAGAAGAACTTTTTAGTAAAAGAGATAGAATATAATGAAGATGAAGAAGTTAAGATAATCATTCAATATAAATATGACATCAATGGAATGTTAGTAAAAATGATTAAAGATGAAGTTATTGAGAAAGATAGAAGATCTTACGAATATTTTTATGATTCCAATGGAAATAAAGTTAAAGAATTGATTTATAATTTTAAAGATAAATTAATTGCTGCACATTACATAAAGTATAATGATAAAAATCAAGAAATTGAAAGTGAATGGGAGGATTTGGACAATTATAGAAAAACATGCAGTGAATACGAAGGTGATATGCAAGTGAAACTTCAAATTTTAGATAAAGATGGAAAAGTTTTAATTATTTCTGAATATATCAGAGATGAAAATGGAAAGATTCTTGAACTTAGAAGATACGATTTTGATGATCTTTATACAAATCAAATTCAACTTTCAAAAGTGTATACTTATGAGAGAATAGATTAAAATGAAACGTTTATTTATTGCAGTTCCTGTTAATCTTTCTCCGACACTAATTAACCATACTTTAAATTTGCAAAAAGAGTTCTATAGAGATCATATTGTTTGGGTAAAACCCGATTTACAACATTTAACTTTGCGTTTTTTAGGAAAAACACCAGATAACTTCATCGATCAACTTTTAAAATCTATGGAAATTGTTGCTCAGGAAACAGAAAAGTTTGAATTGGAAATAAATAAATTAGGTGTTTTTGGTAGTAAATATGCACCAAAAGTGTTGTGGTATGGGTTTCAAGATTTTATAAAATTTAAAGAGCTTTTTCTAAAATTGGAACCCTTAATTAACAACATCGGATTTGAGCCAAATTATGGTAATTTTGTACCACATTTGACGATTGGAAGAATAAAAAAAATTGAAAATAAAAGAATGTTTACAGAAATTGTTACTCAAAACCAACCAATCTTCTCTCAAACAATCCCAATTCATGAAATTCAACTCATAAGAAGCAAACTCTCTGCAGACGGTCCAAAATATACCATTTTGGAGAAATTTAATCTACAATAAACCTCAATCAATGATACAAAAATACTCCTATATTACTGTTGATGACGAAAATGCATCCCATCTCATTTTGGATCATTTTTTAAGAGATATCTCTGAATTAGAAAAACTTAATCAATTTTCAGATCCGCTGGAAGCCCTTCATTTTTTAAATCATAACGATTGTGATCTGATTTTCTTGGATATCGATATGCCCTATCTGAATGGATTTGAGTTAATACAACAAATTAAGAAAAATATTTTTGTGATTATGATTACAGCCCATGCGCAAAAATATGCATTGAGTGGATATCAATATTTAGATAAAGGAGTGATTGACTTTTTAGAGAAACCCATTGAAAAAATCAGATTGGAAGAGGCCATCCAGAGATTTTTGAGAATAAGTAATGAACAAAAAGTAAAAGTTAATATTTCTGATATTCTTGGATTTTATTCTGAGGAGATGCTTCAAGTTCAAAAAAAAGATAAATGGGTTTCCATCCCAGTTTCCTCAGTTAAGTATTTGGCAGTTAGTGGAAATTATGTTCATATTTATGTTAGTAAATTAGAGTATTATACAAAGTATATTTCATTGGAAGAGATATTAAAACAGTTGCCGAGTGAATGTTTTATTCAGGTAAACAGACAACAAGTTGTAAATTTATTCCATATTGAAAGTTATAATAAAGAGATCATTCAAATTGGAAAATTAGAAAATGATGATTTTGCGATTATTCCAATTTCAACAAGAAAAAGAAATTTTGTTATTGAACAAATTGAACGTATCAAAAAGACAATTCAGTAAAAGTTGTTTTAAAGATTAATATGTAAAAAAACATGATATTCGTTTTCAGTTTCCGTGAATATCAATTCGTGTTTATTAGGATATAGAAGTTCCAACCTTGCTTTTAAATTACTTAAACCTTTAGCTGTGGAATCATGATTATTTATTGAGCTATTCCATTTGTTATTTGTACATTTAAAAACAATCTCATGCTTTGAAAGGGATTCAAATAGTATTGAAATAACACCTGTTCCATCCTTTAAAACATATTTAAAGGCGTTATTGATCAATGGTTCAAATAAAAGTGGGGCAATTTTTAAGGTAGTATGAAATTCAGGAGCTTCAAAATCTACTTGAATTTTATGATTATATCTTTTATTTTCTAATTCAATATACCTTTTATAAAATTTAATTTCTTCATTTAAAAGCACAATATCTCTGTGCGATTCATCAACATAGTAATGTAACAGTTTAGATAGTTGAAAAATATAATCTGGTAATTTTGTATCTTGCAGAATGGCATCTGCATAAATTGAATTTAACACATTATACAAAAAATGTGGTGCAATCCGAGATCTAAGATACGTATTTTCAATGGCATGTTTCTCTTTTTCAAGTTTATTAACTTTGAGTGCCTCAACATACAATTTTAGAATTATAAAGAAAAGTAAAAATCCTACATCTCTTAACCCAACAAATAAATACACTGATCTTATATAATCTTGAACAATATTTTGAGGTAGTGTAAAAGTATTCAGAATTATCGTTGATGAAATATAACCTTCTATAAGAGCAATAATGATAACGGAGAAGAATGAGAATAGTATATAAAGTGTTCTTTTGTTTTTCTTAAATAAATATGGAAATAAAACAAAATAATTGAAATATATCGTTATCGCAATGATGATTGTTGAAAAAACTTCATACTTAACTCCGATAGTTGGTCTAATAAAGGAGTATTTCAAGAAAAAATATCCTGTAAATATCCAAAAAAGGGTATGAGCAATTATTTTAAGATATTTTTTCATGTTTTTATTCATTGATATAGAGTGGATAAGATGTAAAAGTTACTCTTTCATAATATAGCAAACTGTCATCAATATTTCTTTTAACAAATTGTTCAGGGATATTCATCCATCTTGATCTCCAATCTACAAAATTACCAGAAACCCAAAAGGTTCTATTTGGAATTAAAAAGAGATTGTCGTCTCTTAAATCATCAAAGAGATTCAATGAATCCAATACTTGATGACTAACACTAGTTACGGTATAATAATCGAAGGGAGAGCCATTAATCAAAGAAATATGAGATTCTGAAACAGAAACAAGAACTACACTAGAAACATTACAAGATGTTCCAGGTCCTCGACAAGGGACATGAGTTGGAACACCATTAATAAGGACACAACCTGTGCATTCAGACTGTTCATGCCCCATCTTCATATTCAATTGTAACATCGATTTTGTATTTGAACTATAAGGTAAAGAGATGGCTGTGGTAGAGGGTGCTGACTCATTTACAACCTCGTTTCGTTGGAAAAGGATTGGATCTTCTGTACATCGAACTAAAAAAATGAATGCAATGATGAATATGCTGAAATGTAAGTAATTTATGAGTTTCTTTTTCATGAGATTAAATCTATTTTAAGTAATTAAACTCCCAACGAATGGTGGTTTCATTTCCGATATTGGAATATATTTGAATTGGATATTTCTTATTTTCATAAACAATATCGTAATGAACCTCTAATCCTACACCTGGTGTACCATAATGTTCAGTATATGATGAGAAAATAAAATTATTTTTACAATAACTTGTTAAAGGGGAAGATGGAAATTTTAAATAATCAATAAGTGCGTATGGAAGCCCATATAATGGATTCTCTTTATCGTCGTAATTAAACTTGTACAAAGTAGTGAATCCATTGTTGTAAACCGTTTCAAGTTGAGTAATATTCTTATCTTTATAGGTAACATTAGTGTGAGAAACGAGTGCCATCCCACTTTTTATATCTTCTAAAATTTTGTGAATATTCTTGTATGCATGAGCGTGCATATAAGATTGAAATAGTCTAGAATTTATTTGATCTGTTAACATTTCTTTTCCTAAAGGAGCAATATATGATTTGTATCCATAAATCATTCCATCTTGACGATAGAATGTATCCATTTGGAATATTACATTTGAATTGTTAAAATATGAACATTTTGATAGTTTTTTGTCGATATATTCCATTGTTACAAATCCATAGGGTAGATTATTTGAAAACCCTAATATTTTAGTAACTTGCAGATCTTCATTATATTCAAAATGAAAAGATGAGTTATCGAAGAAAACAGCTTTTTCAATTTTTTCATCTTTATTATAAATGAATGAAACAAAAGGTGTTTTTACAGATTGTTGATAATCAAATATGGATAGCAATCTTTTCTTTGGATTGTATACATCTTCTTTCTGACAACTAAAAAATATTAGTGAAGAGATTAAAACAATAAGTATTTTGATATAAAATTTCATAAAAGATATATTACGAATGCAAAATTAAACAATAAATTATTCACTCAGAGAAAACGCTGTTGAATTATGATAAAAATATGATAAACGATTATTTTTATTGCTCTTGTAACTCAAGCCACTGTAGTTCTTTCTCTTCAATTTCAACTTTTATGGATTCATATTCTCTGTAAAGAGTTCCATTTGAAATTTCTTGAGCATATTTTTCAGGGAGAGCCATTTTTTCTTCAATAACAAAAAGTTCATTTTGAAGTTGAGAGATTTCGGTTTCTAATTTTTTTAATCTATTCTGATTTTTTCTAAGAATAGCTTCAAGCTCTTTTTTCTTCTCGTAATTTTCCTTGTTAGAGATGTTTGTTTTAGGATCACTATTATTTTCTTTATTCTTTTTTTGAAGTTCATTAAGAGAATCTAGTTTCTTTTTTTCTAAAAATTCATAAACATCACCAATAAATGTTTTTATTTTATGATCCTTAAATTCAAATATTTTTTCTGTTAACCCTTCTAAAAAATCACGATCGTGTGATACAATAATCATACTTCCCTCATATTGAAGAAGTGCATTTTTTAGAATATCTTTGGATTGCATATCCAAATGGTTAGTTGGTTCATCTAAAATTAGAAGATTGAATGGGGAGAGTAGTAGTTTTGCTAATGCAAGTCTAGATTTTTCGCCACCAGAAAGGAAACTTACCTTTTTTTCAGTATCTTCCGTTGAAAAGAGGAACCTTCCTAATATTGTCCTAATTTTTGGTCGTATATCTCCGATAGCTACATCATCAATTGTTTCAAAAACTGTTTTATTTGGATTCAGTAATAGCGCTTGATTTTGAGCATAATAACCAATTACGACTTGATGACCAAGTTGAATGGATCCATTTTGTGGTGTAAGTTCACCAACAATTGCTTTTACAAAAGTTGATTTTCCTTCCCCATTTTTCCCAACAAAAGCAACTCTTTCACCTCTTTCTAAGTGCATATCAATTTGCTTAAGCACATTTAGATTCCCATATCCAAGACTTAAATTTTTTGCCTCAACAGTAACCCTTCCGGAGTGTGGTGCAGGGGGAAATTTAAATGAAATAGATGACTTGTCAATATCTTCAACTTCAACTTTGTCCATTTTCCCAAGAAGTTTTACTCTACTCTGAACTTGTTTTGCTTTACTCGATTTGTATCTAAAACGTTCAATAAATTTCTCAATCTGTGCAATCTCTTTTTGTTGATTTTCAAATGCAGACTGTTGAATCTCTTGTCGTTCTAATCTTTGTTCAACATATTCTGAATAGCTACATTTATAATCTTGAATAGATCCAAATGTGATTTCGATAGTTCTGTTTGTAACTCTATCTAAAAATGTTCTATCGTGAGAAACTAAGATTAAACATCCATTATAATTAGCCAAATAGTCTTCTAACCATTGAATTGATTCAATATCAAGGTGATTTGTTGGCTCATCTAAGAGAATTATTTCAGGATGTTGAAGTAAAATTTTTGCCAAAGCAACCCTCATTTGCCACCCAGAGCTAAATTCTTGTAACATTCTATGAAAATCAGTAGCATTAAAACCCAACCCTAGCAAAACTTTTTCAGCATCACCTTCCATAGTATGGCCACCCAGAATGTGAAACCGATCCGTAAAATCTGCTAGTTGTTGAGCCAGTTTACTATATTCTTCTGATTCATAGTCTTCTCTTTCAGTTAATTGCTTTGTAATTTTATGAATATTTTTTTCAATTTCTTTTTGTTCAGTAAAAGCAGTCATGGTTTCATCCCAAACAGATTTACTAAAATTTGAAGCCATCTCTTGGGGTAAATAACCTGTTTTGTAACCCGTAGTTATTATCATATTCCCAGATTCTGGCTCAATCATCTTGTGAATGATCTTTAATAATGTTGATTTTCCAGCACCATTTCGGCCAACAAGTCCTATTCGGTCTAAGTCACCCGCAACAAAAGAGATATCTTTAAAAAGAAAATCTCCAGAGAAGTTTATTGAAAGTTTATTTACAGAAATCATAGAAAATGGTAAGAAATTGGATCATTATTGAGATAAAAGGAGTCGAATACTGATCCCTGTTTCGAGGTTCATGTTGTTATTTTGTAAAGCAATTCTTGGTCTGTTGATAATCTGATTATAATAGTATCGTAACCCAACCATTTTGCTTATTTGGTAATCTGCAGATACATTTATGGAAACATTTAACATCCCTGCAGAAACTTGATTTTGATTCTCTTCAATTTTTCTTAAAACTGTAATATTATCTTTTAGTGAAAATCCAGCCGTAATATTTAAGTCACTAACTGTTTCCCTTTTCTCACCTGAGAAAACAAAACCTAATTTTAAATCTTTGAATCGATAACCAGCAGAAATTGAAATTTCATTACTATTCATCTCAGTAATCTGATTATTTGAAAAACTTAAAGATACGTTTCTCCCTTTTTTGTAATCAATTTTAAGCATCATACTATTTTTGAGAGTCATATCAAAACCAATAAATGGACCAAATTGTTCATTTATAGATATTTGTTTAAAATCTCTCTCTGCTATAAAGTTTCCAAGTGCATCAACTTCAGTTGGATTACCATTTGCATCAGCTTTATAGTTAATGTTTGTTGAAAAATTCCCAACAGCATACGTACAAACATATGAGTGTGTTAAAGAAACATTCTGGAAAATTTTTGTTAGAAACTTGATTTTAGATAATCCATTGTAATTCAGTCTCCAGTTTGGTAATGGAATTTTAGGGAATGGTGTAGAAACATCAAGTTTTAAAGGATCTTGTCCTCCATAAGAAGCTAAAAATGCACTGGTTAAAACTTCTTTATTAATTCCACTGTAACCTACAGGGAATCCAGTTGTTGGATCAACCTCCCCAGTGTAATTGGGGTTAGTTGCTGAGATTCTTTGAGCCATTTGATTTCTTAAAGCCCTAAATTGTGAAAAAATATCATCTGGATCTTTAAAAAATGTAGATAATCCCAAAAATGAAGTGTTAAAAGATCCCATAGTTGTGGGGGAATAATGGTGCATAACTCCTTCAGCATCTGATCTAAAATATTCAGAATAAGCATGAGTGTAAACTCTATTTGCCGTCACATCTATTCTGAAATCTCTGAACGGTTCAACCGTAACACGTACATTAATAGTTTGGTTTTTCTTTTGCAAAAATGGTGTATTGAGTAAAGTATCTTTTGTTAACCAATTCCCATCTGTAGCAAGTTGTTGAATGTTTGGTTGTCCTCCCAAAACAAATAGTGCTCCAGGTGAACCATTTGCTAAATTAATACCCATAATACTAGGCGAATACATATAACCTGGGAGTGTAGTTCCTCTTCCTTCAGTAATATTAAAAGAAACATTACGAACCATCATTAAAAACCTTAAAGATCCATCTAAGATTACTTTACCAATATTCACTTTAACAGTGTCTTTCACAGGTTCTTTGGGTGTTTCAACTCCTCCTCCTCTAGGACCTCTGCCTGATTGTGCTTGTGGGGCTCGTTTCGGACCTTGATTTACCTTTTTCAAATATGGAATAACATCATATAGTGCTACTAAGTTAAATGTTACATTGCCTTGAACTTGATTTGAATTATCTATCGTATTACCTAAATTGGCTAATGTTATAGGTGATGATGTAAAATTGTAGGTAGCATTATACATCACATTTGTATTTATCCACTTGAAAATGGGGATCTTATTGATTGGAACTTGCCAAGAACCATCTATTCTTTGGGTAAATTGAGTTACTCTACCTCCATTACCAAAACTTCTCCATACAGAATCTTTCTCAGATCTATTATCAATTAATCCTTGAGGTTCATCAATTCTCGCTGTTGCAAGCGCTTTATAATTTAATCTTAATGCCTGGGTCAAATCCCATTGTACAGCGTAATCTCGAATCCACATAAAATTCTTAACAATACTGGTGTCAATGATGATATTACCTTGACTTTTTGGACGTAACTTAAACTCATTCATATCTCTCGTTACCGTAGTCCTAAAAGTAACATTTTTAGGTAAAGCATTGAAATTAATATCTTTGATAATTTGTAACCAGGAAGATTTTAAGAATTTTGCTTTTGAGAAAGGTCTTATATTTTTTGGATTGTTTGTAAATGTGTATCCAATTTGACCTTCGTGTCTAAATTCATTATCAAATTCAACATCTACATCTCTTTTTTTAACTTCTGAGTATGCATAGGAAAAATCGAGGTTCTCAACATCCCACGCTCTAATCTTTAATGGTTTATTTAAATCTCTCTCTTTACGAACATTGGTTACATTTAAGTTCTGACGTTGAACCAACACCGTAGTCATAGCTCGAATTGAATCTCTCTCTTGAGAGGTTTCATAAGTTTGAATATCATCTTTTAAAAACACATCTGGATTTAACGGATTATATTCAGGAAGTTCTCCAACTTGAGATAAATCATAATGGAAAGGAACTTTAATATTCCATTTTTGTGGGAAAAGTACTTTTCCACCATCCAAGTTTGTTGCAAAATCGACACTATATTTTGTTGCAATTTGGCGTTGAGTAACGGCTTGTTCAACGGATCCAAAACCAGGTGTTGAGTATGTAGAAGATACAGTTACATCACCTAAATCCGCTAAGTTCATTCTCACTCTTCCTAAAGCAGCAAATCCGGATCTGTCATCAAAACCAACCAGACGGAGTTCATTTAACCAAACCTCAACTGATTTTGGAAGCATGTCGTCACCATCATTTAAAGTACGCTTTTTAGGATTTCTAACACCAATCATTATGGTATTAACACTGGCAATGTTTGGCATACCAACAACTGAAATTCTATTGCCATTGTCTAAATGATATACAAATGGAACAGTGTTGCCAGTATGATATCCATTACGTACAGCTTGATTTCGTAATTGTTTAATGCTTATAAGTGAATCTAAAACTATAGATAATCTATTATTTAAAGGCCAGATAAGTGAGGTATCTTTCCCAACACCCCAAGGAGTGATTTCAATTGGAATCTCATACTCATAGTAATTATCTGTAAAGTCACTACCTAATCTTAAAAAGACGGTAACATCACCTGGTCTTAACTCTCCAGATGAATATACATCTTCAGCATGAATAAACATCTCCAATTTTTTGAATTGTCGCATATCAAAATTGGAGTTTTTATAAATGGCTCTGGCATCACCATCAACTAAATCTACAACTTTCATTGAAAGTGATTGTTCATTTTCATGATATACGGTAATTCCCAAAACTTCTTCTCTAATAATTCCAGGAGGAAGAACATAAGGGATTGGGACTCTATTGCTATTCTCTTCAAAATTCACTGTTCCAACATTTACTGTAGTTTCAGATGTTCCACCAGGTACATAATCCCCATCTTCAAACAATTCGTGTGTATATGTTCTCCAATTACTTTTTACTAATTCAAAAGTAGCCATACGGCAAATAATTGGTTCTTGGAATTCACGCATAAAGACTCTCATGAATCTTATGGAATGGAACCCAGAAATGTTTCCAATCACTTGATCAGGGTTCTTTATTGGAATTCTAAACTGATACCATTTTGTAACAGGTGAAGTTCCATCTGGGAGTCTTTCAGGAATAGCTTCGTATATGTCATTGATATAATTCTCTCCAACATTCATCCTGTCAGGTTTTATATCAATAACATATTGATAATATTTTTCATCCTCACTCAATGTATTATCATTGTTTACATCTTCAACATTGGGTAAAGTGGATTCTGCAGCTAAATAACTCTCTTGATTTTGAGATAAAGATGGTGAGTTTCCATCTGGATTGTTGTAATATTTATATCTTTCAACAATTTTAATATTATCATTGTCATAATCAGTTCCTCTGAAATAATGAAAATTATCTGCAGAAGGGTCATTTAATGCTTTTTGATATGCAATTGAAGATTCTCCAAATTGCGTTCTCAATAGAGCTAAGTATGTGTTGTCGAAAAATGTGTTTTCTAAATTATCGTTTAACCCATCAAATCCCACATCTTGATATTGTCTGGATGATTCCTGAGCATCAAAAGTATTAATAATTTGTTGTAATGTAGGAACTTTTCCCCACACTGTATATTCAACATTGTCGTCACTTCCATCTATAGGTAATCCACTTTCAAAGAATTTCTTTCCATCTCTTAAAATATCTTCAGAAATATCTCCTAAGTTGATGACTAATTTTCCACCGGTATGATTGGGTTTTTCAATAAATGGATCCATCATCCAAAATTCGATATACTCATAATTGTTAGATTCAAAATCTGTATAATCAAATTTTCGCATTATTCCACCCCATCTTGATGAGGGATCTCTTAATGAACCATCATCATTTAGTCCTGCAGAAAAACCTTCCGAACCGTCAATATCATAGTTATATGGTCCTCTTTCTGTGGGATAATATGCTAAATTGAAGACAGACATATAAGTTGATTGTGCAGCAGATGCATACTCTCTATTAGGAAAAAGTTCAGGTTCATAAACGGCACGAGCATAAGGTGCAGATTGATCGGCCTTTGTAAGATTAGATGGTGTTGCCGTAGTATTAGCATAAAATAAAGGATCAATAATATACCAAGATAATTTTGCTCTATTAAAACCATATGCTAACTGTCTTCTTGGAATTTCATTAGTACTAATGGGAAGTCCCTCTTTAAACCAATTGGGTTGTCCTTGAGGGGTAGATGCTAATACCCAATATTGTCTTTGCCCTAAGTCAACAGCAACTTTTGCAGCTTCAAAATCATCGATATATGTTGTTCCTTCACTTCCCACAGCTCTGGAATGGCCTGGAATAAAATGTGCAAACTCTGCATCAGCTTGAAGGAATGATTTGGCTGTCGTACTGTAAAAAGGAAGAAAGTCTACAATTTTTGTAATTAATGGAATCTCTTTTTTATAAGAAGTATTCATCCCCCATATAACATTGTTAATGGGTTCATTACCATAATTCACTTTATTTGAAATAGGTCTTTCTCTTAAATTTAAAATGGTAGCACCAATATTAAAGTCTTTATTGATGCGATAATCCAGATTGGTTCCTAACATCCATTTGTCAGATACCATATCTCTGTTCTCTAAATCAATTTTTATAGGCGTACCAGATTTTAATATCCCTTCATTAGTGATGGTAACTGTTCCCATTCCATAATTCACCGTATAATCTTGATTTAATACTAAAGGAATACCACCTGCAGTTACTTTTACAGATCCTTCTGGAATATTAAATGCTCCCAATTGAATCTCTGAACCATACGATGATTTGTAAGTACCTTCTATATAAAATTTATTTTTGTTTGTATACTGTTGTGCTAGTGTTTTGGTTAAAGTATATAAAGAGTCATAGGCATATCTTTCAGCAATTTCTGGTTCTGGGATCACCGATCTTAAATCTTTACCAAATGGTTCAATGGTAGGAAAGAAAATCCTCCCAGATCTGGAAATAATTGTACCTCCATTTATATCTGCATTATCAACAAAATCAAAAATTCCATCAGGATATGGATCTTGCTGTTGATTTAAACGATCTAGCCCCATTAGTCTGATAATTGGAATACCCTTAACACTTCCAGTATTAAAGAATCCATTTGCAACACCTTCATCATCACCAGTATATAATACATTTAATCTGAATTTTTCATTTGAAATTTGATATGCATTTAAATTGTAAACGTTTTTCATCATCAATTTCCAAAGTGGAGATTTTGTATTTAAAGTTGTAGATTTTAATAACTTTACACGAAGTGCTCCAGGAGAAGATACTTCATCAGAAAATTCACCAACTTGATAAACGGTGTTACTTCCAATAACTTGGTATTGAAATGCTACCGCTAACACTTGATCTGACGTAAGTGTTGTGTTTAGAGATATAAAACCTAACTTACTGTTAAAAGTATATTCGTTTGGTGATAAAAGGCGAGCATTTTCTATTTTTTCATAATCTTCCCCAGATGTAAGACCAAAACCTCTTAAGTTATTAGATGCCGTGGATATATTCCGGTATTGACTTGTATCAATTAATAGCGTAATGTCGTTACTATTATCGCTTGGTAAATTTACTCCTAAGCCGTGAAAACCCGAAAAAGAGGGTTGAGATTCCCCTAAATCTGTAAATGCAACAATATTCCTATTTTCAGTGGTTGCTGCACCAATATTTGTTCTCCAAACTTCAATTCTTGTGATAACAATTGGAGAACCAACTAAAGGAAGTGTTGACATAAAATTGTTGTAGTTGTCTCTAAAGTATTGTGCGGCAAAATAGTGTTTGTTGGCCTCGTAATCATCAGCTTTAAAATAGAAATCTTGTGTTTGTGCACCCCCTGAAACAGTAATACTTTGTGTCGATGCTTTACTTTCCGAAATTACAGAAGTTACGGTTAATTTTCCAAATTTTAATGCTGTTTTAAAACCAAAAAGAGATTGACTCCCTGTAATTAGTGTACTCTGTAGAGGTAACATCACATCTCCAAATTCTAAAAGTTGAATGATGTCATCCTCTTTACCCTCATATTTGAGTTTCATTTTGTTATCAAACTCAAAGTTAGATTCAGTATTATAATTCAAATTGTAGGAAATCTTATCGCCAACTTTAGCCATAACATTCATTTGAATTTTCTCATCAAATTTGAATTCTGTTCTTTTTTGTTGTCGTTGTGTTAAATTTGGGTTTTCATCTCTATTATGTAGCACACCGAAAAGTAGTTCAACATTTCCAGAGGGCCTGATATCAATAACATTGCTCCCAAAAATACTTTCAAAAATGTCTCCTCCAATTCTTAATTGTGGGATAACCCCACCACCCCCTCTACGATTTGGATTTGAAGAGTGTGATGCACCGTGCTGTCTCCAGTAATTACGAGTTTCATTTCTTAAATCATAATCAATATACTCATCAATATCCATAGATGATGTTGGCCCAAAAGGAGTATCCCCAATCATATTTCGAAATACATAAGTATTCGTGATGGTATCATAGTATATTTGTCTTTTTAATGAAGGTGGGTTAGATAAATGGAATGGTGAGTAAAAAAATCCCTCATCTAAAGGATTATTTAATGGTTGAGGTATCGGAGCAGATAACCCTGAGTCAGGAGGTGTTATAAGAATATCTTCACTATGAAATTTTGAAGTAGGATAAAGATTAGCAAATCGAGATAACTCATGAAGGGAATTTTGATCATTTTTTCCCTCCAGTAGTTGATTATTCTTAATTATCGGAATAGCCCAAAGTGCTGAATAAAAAGCTATAACAACAATAATGGGGATGATAATTTTCTTAGATTGTTTTCCTTCGGCCACGTGTTTTATCTATCTTTGAGTCTATAATAATTTTAATGCTTTTTTAATTAATTCTTCAACTGTTAAATCAACTCCCTCATTTTGAATTATTTTATCTAAAACAATCTCAGTAGGGTTCTTTACAAAACCTAATGAAACTAATGCAGATAACGCTTCCGCTTTATTATTATTGTAAGAAAATTTAAAATTATCTGAATTATGTGAACTTGTTTTCCCAATTTTATCTTTCAAATCAATCAAAAGTCGTTGAGCTGTTTTAATTCCAATCCCTTTTACCCCTTTTATCGTGTTTACATTTTCTGTAGCTATGGCATTAATTAAATCAGAAACACTTAATGATGATAGCATTAATCGAGCAGTGTTTACACCAATTCCACTTACAGTAATCAGTAATCTAAACATCGATCGTTCCTCCTCTTCCCAAAATCCATACAGTGAATGTGCATCCTCTTTAATGACATAATGTGTTAGCAGTTTAATCGTTTCCTGTTCACCAATTGCAGAAAATGTAGCTAATGAAATATTAATTACATACCCAACTCCTCCAGCAGTTTCAATTACTACTTGTGTGGGTGTTTTTTCGATTAATTTCCCCTTAATGTACTCTATCATAAATTGAATTGAATTAATTTGCAAAAATACAAAATAATAAGCTAATAAGAGAATGTGATAATGAGCTAATTTAACTTAATGGCAGATATCAGAAGTTTAGAACTGATAACTTTTTAATTTTTTTTCGTAGATCTACTTTTTTTAATAGTTAACAAACTGACTAGTGGTATCAGGTTCTTCACCAAACCAAACGCAGGCATACCCTTTGTACATCCCTATACCTATCGCTTGCCATTCAGAACTTTTCCACATTCCTGAATTGATAATTACTGCATTATGGGGGGCACTCCCTTTCCAACTTTTTAGAGCAGTTGTTGGTGTCATCACTAAATCTTTTTGAGTACCATAAATCATAGTTACAATTTCATACCCTTTCCCCTTGTAATTGGTTAATTCTGAAGGTTTACTGTACATCAATTTTGCTTGTGCATGATTTGAAGTGTAACATACTGGAATCCAATTTCCATGATTAGACCAACTATGAGCATTACAACTCCCCTTATCCGGTCTGTTGATTGCCAAATCTTTTGCATGTGTTTGAGCTACAATTGTAAGTGAAGGGGATAACGGAATAACTGGTAATCCCTGTTCTGTACGATATTGCATGATTAAATCGTACAATTTTTGCTCTTCAATGGTAAGTTTTTGACTCCAAAGGGTAGGGGTGATTGTCAAAAAAAGAATCACCCATAGTAATCTGATTTTCATAATAATAAAGTTATTGGAGTAGCTTTGAAATCATAAATTATTTTTAATTATCAAAAATTAAACGTTGTGAAGTTTCACATTAGTATGACATTTTAATAATTGATATGTTAAAATTATCACATTTATTTTACGATTATCACCTTTTTAATAATTGGTTCTTGATCCCTAATTAGAATTTTAATAAAATAGATTCCTGAAGAAATGTTGGAAATATCAACAGTATGTGTGTTATTAAAAGTAGCAATCAGTTTTCCAGAACTATGGAACAACTCAACACACGCTATCTCATAATCACTAATTATCCTTACCCATTGAGTTGCTGGATTAGGGTAGATATATGGATTCTTATTTTTTAAATGTACTCCAATGTCTGCAGAAGGATCAAACTCATAAGCCCCAATATCTGATCCACTGTCAATAGGTCTAGGAGTTCCAGAAAAATCATCATGAACTGAGGGAACGGGATATCCCATATTTATTGAACTGATCGAATTTTGGTTGATGTCGAAAGAGCGCAACAAAGGGTCTGAATGGAGAGGATCTATGAATGTGATCGTACCATTTAGAACATTATTTGAATACTCCGTATTTGGAGATTCATTGAACACTGAAAAATGACCAGCGCAAATGTAAGGAAACATCACTAAGTTGTTTCTTGCAACTACAGGACCACACGAATCCTGAATGTGAATTCCGTACCAAATTTGCCCGTTGGGATCACTCCCTTTAAAAATGGTATTGTGGTAAATATGCACCTGGGTTGGTACTGGAACCACATTATTTGGTCTGACTGAAATACCCGTAAAGTATGTGCCAAATGCAGTGGCATCCATAATGTTGTTGCGTACTGTAATATCTGTTCCAATGCAAGTTAAGATTACCGAAGGTTGCAAGGAGAGTGCACTTTGAGAACCAAAATCGGAAAAATATTGATTTTTTTCAAAGATGATGTTTGAGATTCTCTCATCTGTCCAATCATCCTGAGGAGCAATCATAATTGGCCATGGACCTGAAGAACCGAACAGATTATTTGAAATGATAGAAAACTGCGTTCTTTTATTCAAATGACTCCATTCAGTGGATGCAATTTGAGCTTCAGTTGGACCATGAAATTTCATGGCATGTCGTCCTGTGTTTGTAGATAAACTGGATCCTGACATTTGATTATGGGAGATCACACCTTTGTAAGATTGCCAAATTCGGAGAACATGAGACTCTTGAGCATCTTTAAAAACGGAACCTAAGATCATTAATCTTTCGCTACCCACATAACCCACATTAACAGCTGCATTCTCAAAAACACAAGAAACAATTCCCATATGGTCTGCATGAGTATCTCCAAGTGGGTCGTTCCAGGTACTCCACCCAATCGGAACGGTAAATCCATTAGTTTTTAGTCGAAGGAAGAGCCATTTTTTGAAAGATTGTGAGCCCCCAAAAGTACCGAAAGTGCCCGTAGGATCATTAAACTGGATATCCATGATTCTCCAATCCTGTTTATAATCTAATGGGAGAAAAGTACCCCCAGTAACGGTAATTTGAGGGTTGTTTTCAAAAATTCCAAATTGATCTGGATTCGTTCCAGTTCCGTAGGCCCCGATGATCACTGTACCTCCATTTTCGGGCCAATTATTGAGTCCAGCAGTAGCCCACGAGGCGCCCCTTTTAAACAAGATTCTTCTTCCTGAAGTGGCATATTGGGTAATGGTAGATAAATCGTTGGTAGAGATTTGCAGAGCTCCGGCAGGGGCTCCAATGAAAGAATTATCTCCAGCAGGATTCACACAAACGGTAAGATTCCCTGCAAAAACGGTAGTCGGGTTTGTAACAGTTATGGTTGCATTAAAGGTTGTTGTTGTTCCATTTTCGAGTTTTTTTTGAAACTGAACGGTATAGATTCCAGGAGTTTCAAAGAGATGAGCCGTAATGGCGCCTTGTGCACTATTTTTTGAAAGTTGATTTGTACCCCATAAACCCGAATTTGGATCATCAAAATCCCAAATAAAATTTGATGTATGAAACTCGTTTTGAGTACACTCTGCTTCAAAATGAACTAAGAGAGGCGCCACACCTTCCACCACAGAAGAAGAAATTTGAGCATTTCCATGGATAGGAATCACCAGCCAAAGAAGCATAAAAAAGGTTATAGTGGATCTGTTTTTCATAGTTTTATCTTTGATGACAAAAGTAAGGAAAATTAGTGAATTAGAAAATGAGTTTTTGTTTAAGGTTTAAAGATTTAACGCTTCGCTGTTTAAGGTTTAGTTCAATTGCCTTGTACTTTAGTGCAAGGCAATTTTGATAAGAGTTAACCACAGAGTTTCACAGAGTTATAAAAGAGTATCACAGAGGTTGCAGATGAATAGCCGTGGGTTGCGAAACTACCTGCGGATGAATGATACCCCACAACACTCTACTACCTCGAAGAGGTTGAAGAAAAGAATGAAAAATAAAAAATGAATCGCTCCGTAGGAGCGTTATATTTGTAGCAAATGAACTCCTAATTCTTTTTTCTGATTTTTGTATTTTTTTAAATAATTTGTATTGTTTTTTTACTATTTTTGCAAAAGAAAATAATTGAAAATAATGAAGAATTTAGCAGTCAGATCTATCTATCTATCTATCTATCTATCTATCTATCTATCTATGTGGGTTATGCTATATAATTATTTACATTGCTCAATTCAAAAGTAATGGAGTTTGATTATCCCATTAACTAAGATAAAAGTTAATGGGATAAAATTATGAACTCGAATTACAAATTAATAAAAATCAAAATTATGAAATTAATCAAAAACATAAAATATTTTATCTTATCATTATTTATTTTAATGTTCGTTTCATGTGAAAAGGAATCCACAGAAATAGATTCAAAATCAACAGAATCTTTAAAGTATTCCAAAACAATTAGAGTTTTTGCTGATAATAATAAAGATTATTTAGACTTAAGAGTTTCTTCAAATAAAAATGAAATTATTGATGAATACACTTCTACTTATAATATGAAATTAAGCAACAAAGACCCTGATTATATAACTGTTAATCAACAAGATAGACAAGTTTCTGAAATAAAAAACTTAGAGGATTCAAAAGATCAATTAGAAATTGAAATTATTGATGGAAGTAAAGGTGTAAAAGAAAATTATTCAAATATTTCTTTTGAGGTAAATGAACAAAATAAAGACAACCCACCTCTTCCAAATTTTAATTATTCAGTAACTTATAAATCTTGGGCAAACCATCCAACTTTATATCTAAAATATTATCCAAAAAGTTATGACTACTGGGGTATAAAATTTCTTTGGGGATATTTGCCCAATGATGGATTTTGGACTGTTTGGAGATGGCAATCTACTATTACAACTGTTCCATATACAACACCTGAAACTACTTATTTAAATGTGTGGAATAATACTGGTCAATATAAACTTGGGGTAAAAGTTCAAGCTCCTTGGGCTGCAGGTAGTGAATGGGCTAATTTTGTATGGTTTTGGAATTCTTATTAAAATATGAAAAAATCACTCCTAATTTTTATCTTTTTTTGCTTTAGCTTTGATGCTTTTTCACAAAGTGTATATGTGAAAGCTGGGTTAAACCTTTCAAATATTTTCCAATTTGGAAATTCCTTTACAAATGATTTTAAAATCAAACCAGGGTTTCATTTAGGTGGAACATTTGAAATACCGATTGACACCAATGTCTATTTTGAAACGGGTCTTTTTATAGATTCTAAAGGCTATAAATTTGAATCTTGGACACAATCAGATCCTAATGTAAAGGTGAAAACAGAACTCTATTTTATTGAGATCCCTCTTTTGTTCAAATATAAATATCCTTTGAAAAATGTTCTTATAGTAGGTTCCTTTGGACCAAATTTTGGAATTGGAATTTGGGGGTATCAGACTCAAAAAGGCTCTTTATTTGTTCCAGATAAAATTAATTATGATTGTTTTGGAGAAACAGGGATGTATAATCGTTTTTATGGAGCACTCTTTGGTTCATTGGGCATTGAGTACAGAAAATATATCTTTTCTGTAAATTGCAATTTTGGATTAACAAATATATATGGATATCGATATGCACCATATTACTCAAACTATTCAATCTCTCTCTCAGTAGGATATAAATTATGGACAAAATAAATCTTATTCAAAAATATATCAATCCCATAATAATTTTTGTGGGATTGATTTTCTTTATGCTTACTTCTTGTCAAAATATTTTAGAAGAAGCAAGTTTTGAACTTACAGGATTACATAAGCCCACTCCTGTAATATCAGGGTTCATTACTCCTGATTCTATGGTGAAAATTATAATGTCAGGCACGTTACCTGCATTTTCTTCCGATACTGCCATTTACAATTATGAGCAAGTAACCATAACCGATATAAAAAACAATTTGATCTACAACTTTTACCCTAGTGACAGTGCACAAATATGGACACACAATAATTTTACTCCTGAGTTTGGAGGATTATATAAAATTCAAGCACAACTATCTGGTTCCAATGATCTTATTGAAGCCATAGATTCAATTCCTTACCCATGTTCAGTGCAAAATCTAACAGTTTTGCCTGCTGAAGGAGTTTACAATTTAGCAAAATTAAAAATAACACCCCCAACAAATACTCCAAAAATTAGTTATTACGAAATTTTGGTTTTTGGAAAAACATATAGTTCCACTTTTGGAAATGGAGATGGCCAAATCTATAATTTGAAAACTTACAACGAGTTGATCACTTCTGAAGATTATTACCCAAAAGTTAATATGACTACTCCCAATTATCCAAAAACTTTACTCTTTAAAACACAACCTGGACAAACTCCGTTTTATATAGATTTTGTTTATATGTCTCCTGGTGGATCAGGTGGAGGTGCTATTGCAGATTACTTTTTATTTGAACATACGCTTAGGGTTGAAGTAAGAGTGGTTAGCCAAGCCTATTTTTTATACAAAACATCTTACTATAAACAAATAAATGCCATTAATGGAGATTCATTCTATGGACTTCCCAATCCGGTGTCTGTTTTCTCAAATATTAAACATGGATTAGGCGTTTTTGCTGGATTTTCAACCGTTTCAACAGAATTTTTAGTACCAGAAAGGTATGCCAATGATTAAGATTTTACATAAATTAAAAAGATCCTTTCTTTGCTTCCTTCTTGTAATCGGATTAATTCAATTCGGACACTCTCAAAGAACAACCCTATATGGAAAAGTTGTTTCTGCAAAAAATGGTGAGATACTCATCGGTGCTCTTATTGTTGATCCCATAACTCAAGCATCTTCCATTACAGATCAGTTTGGAAGGTACTCCATTGAAACCAATTTTATAGGGGATTCTCTTTCTCTTGAAGTTCTCTGTTTGGGTTATATGAAGCAAAAGGTCATATTTTCTCCTTTTCAAAAATCGATTTTACACAATTGGTCTCTCACCCAATCAACACAACAATTAGCAGAGGTGGAAATTGAAGGATCACGTAGTCAATATCTTTCTGAAAATCAAACTTCTGGATTTAAACTGGCTCCTATTGAACTTAAAAGTGCACCTTCTATCGGTGGGGAGAAAGACTTGTTAAAAATGATTCAGCTAACTCCTGGAATCCAAATCTCAAACGATTTCAACTCCAATCTTTTTGTTAGAGGAGGAGATTATGATCAAAATCTTTTTTTGTTGGACAACATGCCCCTTTACCATGTAAACCATGCTGGAGGTTTTTTATCCACTTTTAATGCTGACATCATCAAAAGTGCTGAGATTTTGAAAGGAGATCAATCAGCAAAGTATGGTGGAAGGTTATCTTCTGTTGTTAATATAAATACAATTGATGGAGATATGAGCCATTATAATTATGATATAAACTTGGGTCTTATCTCTTCAAAAATAATGTTAAATGGGCCCATTGTAAAAAACAAAGCCTCTTTTGTAGCTTCTTTTAGAATAAATTCTCCCATTGTGAGATATACTTTTGGAGCTTTCAAATTTCTATTTTATGATACAAATTTAAAGTTAAATTGGGAAATTAGCAAAAAAGACAGGGTCAATTTTAGTTTTTATAATGGGTACGATAATATTGGAGTAAAATTTGGAGAAGATTCTGTTTTAATCTCAAATCTATCTGCTGGATGGGGAAATTTTGCCTCTTCATTGAGATATAACAAGCTCTTTACTTCTAAACTTTTTGCAGATTTCATCTTAGGATACACCCAATATAAGTACGAAGAGAATTCAGATATTCAATTTTTTGCAGATAAGATAATTTTCAAAAATTTAAACAATCAGTTCAAATCTAAAATAACCGAATCTTTTCTGAAAGCCCACTTTAATTATTTTATCTCAAATTCATGGTCACTTTGTACTGGGGTAGAATCTTCATTAATCCAATTTGAACCAGGGGCTTCTTTTATTAAAGTCCAAGTGATCGAAGAAGATTTAATTCAAGATAATGTTTCTTATCCTTTGACAAAATCTTTTGAAAATTCATTTTTTATTGAAGCAATTGGAAAAGAGGTGTATGGTTTTAATTTCAATATTGGTCTAAGAGGTCAATGGGTAAATATTAAAAATGACAACTTTTTAACACTTCAACCCAGAGTTTTTGTCTCCAAATCTTTAGGGAAACTTTTTGCAATCAAAGCATCTTATTCCAGATTAACTCAAAATTTTCACATGGTTTCCAATGAAGGGGGCGGTATCCCTGTTGAGTATAGATTACCTGCATCCCAATATGCTCCTCCTTCTATAAGTGATCAGTTTGTGTTAGGAGCAACTTTTTCACCAAAAAAATCATCCTATTTCTTTAGTATTGAGGGATATTACAAAAAAATGTATCATTTAGTTACCTTAAAAGAGGGAGTCTATTTTACACTTGATTTTAGAGATTTCGAGAACATTCTTTATACTAATGGTAAAGGAGAATCTAAAGGGATAGAGTTTTATATTAGAAAAATCAAAGGAAAATCAACAGGTTGGATTGCCTCTACTCTTTCTAAAACAACTCGTCAATTTGCCGAAATTAATGATGGCATCCCTTATCCTTTTAAATTTGATCGCCGTTTTGATCTTAAGATTTTTTACCAAAGAGCCATTACGCACCGATTTAGCGTTTCAATTTCTTGGGCCTTTGCCACAGGAAATGCATTTACTTTGCCCATTGGTAGTTATGTTGATATTAATGGAAACTCAATTTTGGTATATGGACCTCGAAACAGTTTTAGAGAAAAAAGTTACCATCGCTTAGATATCGGATTTCAGTACCAATTTAAAATTAGAAAAAAGATTAATTGTACGTTAGATTTTAATATCGTTAATTTATATAATCGCAAAAATCCATTTTTTTATTATATTGGTTATAATGGTACAACAACTCCAAAGTTATATGTTCAGCATCAATTCCCTCTTTTCCCATCCATAAACATCTGTTTCAAAAATCTCTAATATTTCCAATTCTAAAAACATCTTTGCGATTTTTCGAATAAATGATTAGACTAGAGATAAGAGACTCCAGCCAACAGTCCACAGACTTTAGACAACTGTCACTAAATCAACAAAATGCAAATTTTTATTCACAATTTCTCTTTGTATTAGTTCTTTCTCCTTATTGATAACTATAAGGAAAGTGTAATCATAAGATCTTGACCCTATGCAATTTGTTAAATGTGTACCTTTTATTATAATATTTGTCAGATTATCCAAACTTTATATTATCTTTGCCAAGAATAATAATTTTTCACAGAGTCTAATTAGTTGAATTTTTTTTAAAGAACACTTAGCAATACACATAAAAATGACAACTATTTAGTAATACAAAATAAAATATTTAAAACACCATTTAAATTCTAAATATTATGAAAAATTACAAATTAATTCTTGGATTACTCATGTTTTTTGGTTTAACCATCTGCATGCTTACATCATGTGAAGAGGATATCATACCAGATAATCCATCAACAATGATAACCCCTTTAAACAACGGCACTAAAGTCCGTAATTTAATTCTTATAATTAGTGACATTCACCTAGGTGTGGCTAGCTATCAAGAATGCAATGCTAACCGAATAGCTTTGGTTCATTTCCTGCAAAAAGTTAGAAATTCTCCTAATGTTAAAGAATTGGTTATTGCTGGAGACTTTTTAGATGAATGGTTTGTTCCAGCAAACATTGATAACTACCAAGGAACTGATCAAACTAACTATGTTGATCGAATTGCATTAAATAATCAATCCGTCTTTAATGCTTTTAACAATATTATTCAAGATGGGAATATTCTTTTAACCTATATTCCAGGAAATCATGATTTGACTATTACAGAAGCTAATATCAACCGTATTTTACCAGGAATCAATCAAAGTCGAGATGTTGGAAAATTAGGATTAGGATCCTATTCTCCTGAAAATTATCCTGAAATTGTAATTGAACATGGACACCGTTATAATTTTTTCTGTGCACCAGATCCATTCTCTAATCAAGATATTGCTCCGGGTACAATTTTACCCCCTGGTTACTTTTTTACCAGAATCGCAGCATTACATGTTGTTCAAGGATGTGAACAAAACATCGACACGCTCCCTATTGTTACAGTGAACGGTTCTGGTGGTCCAAGTCAGTCTTTACTTTATAAATATTGGTATCTTTGGGCATGGGCAATTAATGAATTACCCGTTAATCAACATTTTGATGATGATTTTATTATTACAAATTTGAATGGGTTAAATGGATCTTATAGCATTAATGATTTAATTCCATATCAAAAAACTCCAGGTGGGACTATTCAATTAAACCTTTATAATGGAATTCAAGATAATTGGGAGAGCAGATGCATTCAAAACAATGTTAATGTTCCCATTCCTACTGAATATGCTATCGTTAGTTCTGCTTCTGCAACTGGCACCGACACCATGGCATATTGGCAATACTTTAACTATCCAATCTCTAACAAAAGAATTGTGATTTTTGGTCACTCTCATGATGCAAAAATAAAAGAGTATTACGTTTCAGGACAAAAAAACATTTATGCTAATACAGGTACTTGGATTGATCATAATCCAAATAAAACAACCATGAATTTCATCATTGTAACACCTCAAGATAGCGATCCCTCTTCAAGTACTTTTGTTAGACTTTATAATTTCGAAGATGAAAAAATGACAAAAATGAATGAAAACTCATTGCGATTCTAAATCATACAACAAATAGATCACAATCCATATTATTGGCAATATTTCCTTTGAACCCTGCCCCTGTTTTTTTTGTATTTTTGCAAGTTATTTAATCTAAAAAAATTGTAAAAATGAAGAAAAATCTACCTGTTCTTTCAATGGCATTGATATTCAGTATGTTCCTATTTATGAGTTTACAATCTATCTTTGCACAGCAAGTTAATGTGGAAAAAATAGTGTATGCTGGTCCTTTTAAAATAGTGACTCCGTTTATTTCTGATTCTACAAATGCTAATGGGAAATCTTTTGCTGATGGTGCTCTGTTGAAATCGTTTCCTGTTGCAGACAAATATTTTAACAATAGTGTTGAAATCCATGCAGATACCGCTGAATTATTCCAATTTAAAATTCCTAAAGATGAGTATTCAATCCATTTTTTTAAATTCTACATTTCTGGAAATCAATTTAATAAAGGTAAAATTGAAGTTTCTGCCAACGGAAAATTTGAAGTGTATGTGAATGGTACAAAAATGAAAGAAAAAACTACCGTGGATTTTCTCCCTAAATCCATATCTTTCGATTATACTATTGAACCTATGAGTTATGAAGTTGTAATAAAGTATCTCTCTATCCCAGATTCTATCACAGATCATCAAATTAAAGCTTCCTATAAGCCAGAAAAAGAGGGCACTTTTATCTCTTTTTCAACATCTCCAATCTCAATTTTTACTATCCATAACTTACAAGATGGCAAAAATTTCAGAGGCGTTTCGATCTCCCCAAATGGTAAATATTGTAAAGTAGACTACGCCGAAAGAAAGAATGATAAAACTACTAGATACGCCGAACTTATTGATAATGAGTCAGGTAAAGTGTTGATGCACGACAATGGATATTTATCTCAAGCACGATGGATGCCCAAAAGTGATCTGCTCTATTTTACCAGAGAGGGTTTGAATGGTAAAGAATTGATTACTTTAAATCCAGCTAATCAGCAAATTACAATTATAGAATCGAACTTACCAGAGGGTAGTTTTTCTATTGCTCCAGATGAACAAACCTTGATTTATACCATCAAAGAGGAGGGTCCAAAAGAGAGTAAATCGATGAACAGAATTTTAGATAATAGCGACCGCTACGATGCATTCAGAAATCGATATACCCTTGCCAAATATGATCTTAAAACGGGCGTTTTTCAACCTCTGACATTTGGATACAGAAGTACTTATTTGTATGATATTAGTAGTGATAGTAAGAGTATTATTTTTGGTACTTCAAATTCCGATTATACTAAAAGGCCATTTTCAACCTCGAATTTGTACCTCATGGATTTACAAACATTGCGAGTTGATACTTTATATTACGACATGCCTTATGCAGGAGGTGCGCAATTCTCTCCAAATAATACACAACTTTTAATTGAAGGGGGACCAGAGGCATTTAATAAAGTGGGACTGAACATTGGAAAAGAGCCGATTGCTAACTCATACGACACACAATTGTTCCTGTTTGATATTGCTACAAAAAACGTTACTCCTTTGACCAAAGATTTCAATCCGGCTATTGAAGATGCCGTTTGGAACAGTGCAGATAAAAATATCTATTTGCGCGTTGTTGATCAAGATTGTCATAACATCTATGTCTTAAATTCAACCACTTGGAAATTTTCAAAATTGACTCTTCCTGAAGAGGTTGTAAAAGTTATGGATGTAGCCAAATATGCCCCAGCACTCAATTTTTATGGTCAAAGTGTGAGTAATGCAGATCGATTGTATTTCTATGGAGGAAAGAAACCAGCAGTAAAGTGTTTATATGATCTATCTAAAGAGAAACTTCAACATGTTGTTTTAGGAAAGGTGTCGGACTGGAACTTTGTATCTGAAGATGGAACTACCATTCAAGGACGCTATTATCTACCACCCCATTTTGATTCAACAAAAACCTATCCGATGTTGGTGTATTATTATGGGGGAACAACGCCAACTGTCAGAAGTTTGGAATTTAGCTACTCCATGCACATGTATGCTGCATTGGGATATGTGGTTTACACATTGAATCCTAGTGGAACAATTGGTTTCGGACAAGAGTTTAGTGCTAGACACGTCAATGCTTGGGGTATCAGAACCGCGGATGAGATTATCTTGGGGACCAAACAATTTTGTAGAACGCATGCTTTTGTAGATTCAACCAAAGTGGGCTGTTTTGGAGCCAGTTATGGAGGGTTTATGACCATGTATTTGCAAACCAGAACAGATTTCTTTGCTGCAGCCATCAGTCATGCAGGGATCAGCGCTTTAACCAGCTATTGGGGAGAAGGAAATTGGGGAATTGGCTATTGTGCAGCAGCCAATGCAGATAGTTATCCTTGGAACAATAGAGATCTATTTGTGAATCAAAGTCCGTTGTTTAGTGCGGATAAGATCAAAACGCCTTTACTTTTATTGCATGGGGATAAAGATTCAAATGTTCCAGTAGGGGAGAGTATTCAAATGTACAATGCTTTACGTATACTAGGCAAAACGGTAGAATTTATTGAAGTAGAGGGAGAGGATCATGGTGTGGTAGATTATCACAAAAGGATCCGTTGGGCCAAAACAATGCAAGCGTGGTTTGCAAAATATCTTCAAAATCAACCCGATTGGTGGGAGGATATGTACCCCACAACAAAATTATAAATTGAGTTTACTCAACAGCATCATAGAGTGAGATCCATTCGTATGTGTTGCCGCAAAATTCCAAAAATCGTTTAAAATCATTTTGAGAAACGATAATAGAAGCGGTATTGATACAAGGGTGAAAACTGAGTTTTTCAGCTTGCAATAGTGTTTTATCTAAGAAAAGATGAACATGATGCTGGGTGTCGTTTATCAATCCGAAAGGGGTAACTGAACCTGGCGCAACTCCTAACCACTTCATCAATCTCTCCTCAGATGCAAAACTGAGTTTCCCTTGTTTCAACATCTTCTCTATCTGGTGAATATTCATCTCTTGATCACAGTTCAGGATAACGAGGAAGTGTTTATTTCCCTTATGATTTCTGAAAAAAAGATTTTTACAGTGTTGTGCATCGTGCCCCTCCCAATATTGTTTAGCAATTTCAATGGTTGGGGCAGGGGGGTGTTCAATATATTCAAATGGAATATTTAAATCTTCAAGAAGTTGGTATAATTTGGGATCACCATTCATAAACTAAAAAATATTTTATTGAAATTTTTTAAGTAGTTCGGTCGCTTCTGAAACTTTTTGTTGAAGTAGTTCATGCGTTTGGGCCTCCACGAGTAACCTTAAATAGGGTTCAGTATTTGAGGGTCTGACATTAAACCACCAATGTTCAAATTCTATTCGATAACCATCAAAATCCATGAAAGTAAGAACCTCTTCTTGAGAGGTAAAATGAGATTTGAGTGCTTCCATCGCGTCGCTTTTGCGTTCAATTTTAAAGTTGATTTCACCAGAATTGGAGTAGGATGCAATCGATTTGATCAGTTCGGACACTTTAATTCCCTCTTTTTTCATATCACTAAAAACTTTGAGAATGATAAGGGCAGCAACCATAGCGGAATCGGAGTAGTAAAAATCTTTGAGGTAGTAGTGTCCGGCAAACTCACCCCCAAAAACTCCATCAATTTCTCTGAGTTTGAGGGCTGCGTAAGCTCTTCCCACACGCCAGATAAAGGGTTTAAAACCAAATTTTTGTAAATATTCGGATACAGATTTGGAGGTGCGGATATCCTGAATGTAATAACTTCCTTTAATGTAATCTTTTCGATCAGCAAAATAGTGTCCCATCACAGCAATCAGAAGATCTGGGGGTATAAATTTCCCATTTTCATCTACAAACATCACGCGATCAGCATCTCCATCAAAGATTACGCCAATATCAGATTTTGTTTCTGTAACCAGATGTTGCAAATGGTGTAGATTCTCTATTTCCAGAGGATTCGCTTCATGGTTTGGGAAAGTTCCATCTAAAGTATCAAAAATGTAATGGGGTTGAGATCCAAAAACATCTTTAGCCAACAGAGCACCCATTCCATTAGAGCAATCAATGGCAATATTCAAATTTGAGATATCTGATTTATATTGTTCTAAGAATTGAAGATACTCCTCTTTAACAGAGTAATCAATAATCTTTCCTTTGATATTTGGATCAACAACCACCTCTTCATGAAGCACCATCTGTTCCAAAGTTCCTAAGCCAGTGTCAAATCCACAAGGAAGCGCTCCTTTACGAGAAACTTTTAAACCATTGTATTCTTTTGGATTGTGCGATGCAGTAATCATCACAGAGGCATCAAAATCGTGTTTGGCTGTGAAGTAGTAAACCATAGGAGTAGTGGTTAACCCCATATCATACACATCTGCTCCGGCATCTGTTATTCCCTTTGTAAGTGCTTCAAAAATTGCAGGTGTTGACAATCTCATGTCTTTGCCAACCAACACTTTATGGGTATTGAATAACTTTGGTAAAAAATATCCAAATCTGTAAATTGTGTTTAAGTCAAAGTCAACACCATAAACTCCTCTAAAATCGTACGCTTTAAATGCACCCATAGTTAATTTTTTGTGCAAAAGTATAGTAAATATCATTATATTTGCATATTCAAATTTTTTGTTATGAGATCTTTTATTACTTTTTGTTTTTTACTAATTTCTATTTCATTTATTAACGCTCAGAGTAACATTTCTATTATTCCAAAGCCCGTTTCTTATATCCCATTTGAGGGTGTATATAAAACAAATATGAATACCATCATGAGTAAATTGAGCAACGCACATCAAAGTTTTACTCTTGTAAATGATTTATCAATAGGTAAAGAGGGTTATAGAATAAAAGTAACATCAAATATGTTATCAGTTACGGCAAACAGTGAAGTTGGGTTTTTCTATGCCATTCAAACCTTAATGCAATTAATGCCACCTCAGGTGTATACTCAAGGTTTTAGTGATTTAACAGAAGTTTCGATACCTTGTTGTGAGATCATAGATTATCCAAGATTTCCATACAGAGGGTTACATTTAGATGTGAGTAGACATATTTTCCCTGTTTCATTTATAAAAAAGTATATCGATTTAATGGCGATGCACAAAATGAACTTTTTTCATTGGCATTTAACGGACGATCAGGGGTGGAGAATCGAGATTAAACAATATCCAAAATTACAAGAGATTGCATCAAAAAGGAAAGAGACTTGGATTGGGCATTATAATTCTGGATTGGGATACGATGGTAAACCTTATGGCGGGTATTACACACAGAAAGAGGTAAAAGAGATCGTGGATTATGCTAAATCCAGATATATTACCATTATTCCTGAAATAGAACTCCCTGGACATGCTCAGGCAGCTTTAGCGGCATATCCAGAGTTTTCATGTACAGGAGGGCCACATCAAGTGGCAACCACATGGGGCGTTTTTGATGAAGTGTATTGTCCAACTGAAGAGACTTTTACTTTCTTGGGAAATATTTTAACAGAGGTTATTGCTCTATTTCCAAATTCACCCTATATTCATGTTGGGGGTGATGAGTGTCCAAAAACTCGTTGGAAAACGTGTCCCAAATGTCAGGAGAGAATCAAAAAAGAGGGTTTAAAAGATGAACATGAACTCCAAACATATTTTGTCAATAGAATTGCTGCCTTCTTATATGCTCATGGAAAACAAGTTATTGGCTGGGATGAGGTTCTTGAAGGGGGAGCCCCAAATGATATCATAGTGATGTCTTGGAGAGGTGAAGAGGGTGCCATTAGTGCCGCGAATCAAAACCATTATGCAATTATGTCACCCAATGGATTTATGTATTTGGATTACTATCAAGGCGTTCCAGAGAGTGAACCCACATCTATAGGTGGCTTTTTGCCTTTAAATAGAGTATATAGCTATGACCCCATTCCTAAGGAGACCCCTATTGAAAAACAACATTTTATTATGGGACTTCAAGGTAATTTATGGACAGAATATATTGCCACTTATCAACATGCTGAGTATATGGCTTATCCAAGAGCGTGTGCTATTGCAGAGATTGGCTGGTCTCCTGTGGAGCGAAAAGATTACAATGATTTTCTCTCTAGGTTATCTATCCATTTCGATAGATTGGATGCTTTGAAAGTAAATTATGCCAAAAGCCATTTTGCTGTGAAAGCTGTTACAGAATGGGGGCAAAATTCTCAGAAACCTGAAGTTCAACTCACTACAGATTGTAAAGATTGTGAAATCAGATACACTATTGATGGCAAAGAACCGACTAATAAGTCTCAAAAATATGTAAATCCAATCATTGTAGAAAAATCTATTACCATTAAAGCCATCGTATTTAAAAATGGGAAGATCTATTCTCCAATCTATAGCGAAAACTTTCAATTGAGTTTATCTACTGGAAAAAGCTATAGTATGAATCATGTAAATCCTGCCTATTCCGGGGGACACAAATATGCGCTTACAGATGGTATTGTTGCACAAGCAAATGCGTGGAATCGATGGGTAGGAACATTGGGAAAAGATATGGATGTAACTATTGATCTCAATAAAACAACACCCATCAATAAAGTAAAAATGCAATTTTACAATGCTCCTGATTCTTGGATTTATGCGCCAACAGAAGTATCTTTATTCGTTTCAAATGATGGTAATCAATGGCAAGAGATTGAAAGTAAAAAGTTAAATCCTATCAAAGGGGTCATTGATGTAGAGTTTAAAGTTAAATCAACAGAGAGATTTGTTAAAGTGGTTGCTAAGTCAATTGGTAAAATTCCCAAAGATGCTCAGGGAGCAGGAAATGAGGCCCATCTTTTCTGTAATGAAATTGTAATTGAATAGATATTTGTAATTAAAAAAGTTTGAAAATATGACAAACGCTGCTTTAGTATCATTGCTTCAAAATGCTGCCATATTGTTGGCTTTAGTTTTACTTTTTGATCAAATTACATCAAAAAGAAGAATTTCAAGAAAAATTCATATACAAATCATAACAGGGATAATTGTGGGGACACTGGGCATCGGTATTATGCTGGCATCATTTAAATTAGAGCCAGGTATTATATTTGATACAAGATCAGTCTTATTATCAATGTCGGCAGTTTTTTTTGGTTTGATTCCAACAGCGATTGCGATTATCATGACTGCGCTTTTTCGAATTTTTCAAGGTGGAGCAGCTGCCGTTGTAGGAGTGTCAGTGATTATTGCAACAGGTTCCATAGGATTGATTTATAGATATTTTTGGAAAGATAAGTTGATTGAAATCACACCTTTGAAATTTTACATTTTTGGGATTCTCAATCACATTGTAATGTTGGCACTTATGTTTATTTTGCCATTTACTGATGCTTTGCATGTAGTTAAAAACATTGGAGTACCCGTAATGATTATTTATCCATTTGCTACTGTTTTAATTGGGATGTTGATGGTTAATCGGTTAAAAAGAGAAAAATTGGCCATATCTTTAAAAGAGAGTGAAGAACGACTTAGATTAGCTTTAAATGCGTCTCAAATTGGAACTTATGATTGGGATATGATTCATAATGAAATTACATGGTCTGAATGGCATGAGATGTTATTTGGATACAACATAGGTGAGTTTAATGGTAGTTTAAATTTTTTTATAGATCGAGTCCATCCTGATGATGTTGAAAAAGTGAACAAAAAATTAAAAGATTCTTTAGAAAATAAACAATTTTTCCAAGATGAATTTAGAATTATTTGGCCAGATCAATCTATTCATTGGATCCTATCTGTGGGAGAATACGATTTTAACGAATATGGAAAAGCGGTGAGAATGCGTGGCACAGTATCTGAAATTACTGCACGGAAAACCATTGAAAACTCATTGATTGAAAGTGAAAACAGATTCCGAACGCTACTCGATAAAGCTCCAGAGGGAATCTTTGTTCAAGTAGAAGGAGTTTTGGTTTTTGTAAATTCAGCATTAATGACTCTTTTAGAAGCTAAGTCTGAAAAGGATCTCATTGGAACCTCAATGATGGATGTTGTTGCTCCCCAATTTCATAATGCCGTTTTTAAACGAATTGAAAGCCAAAATAAGACAGGAAATGCATCTCCTTTAATGGAACAAGAGTATATTACTCTTAAAGGGAGAAGAGTTTCTGTTGAAACGACGGCGTCTCCTATAAAATATGAAGGTAAAAATACTCATGTAGTGTTTGTTAGAGATATTTCACAACGTAAAATTGATGAAGAACAAATTAGAAAGCTTTCAGCAGCCGTTGATCAAAGTCCTGTTAGTATTGTTATTACTGATTTGAATGGTTCTATCGAATACTTCAATCCAAAGTTTACAGAACTTACAGGATACAATTTAAATGAAACGAAAGGGAAAACACCAAATGTTTTAAAATCTGGTTTTACCACAGACGAGGAGTATAAAAATTTATGGGATACCATAAAATCTGGTAACGTCTGGAAAGGGGAATTTAAAAATGTTAAAAAAGATGGAACCATATACTGGGAGTCTGCTTTTATTTCTCCAGTAAGAAATTTTTCTGGCGAAATATCACACTATATTGCTGTTAAAGAAGATATTTCAGAAAAAAAACAGATTCTACATGAACTCATTGATGCCAAAAACAAGGCAGAAGAAGCGAATGTTTTAAAATCTCACTTTTTAACAAACATGAGCCACGAAATCAGAACTCCCATGAATGGAATTCTTGGCTTTTTGGAACTCCTTAAAGATGTGGATCTTACTTCTAACGAACGTGAAGAATATATAGATATTATCAATAAAAGTGGACTTAGACTTCTAGATACCATAAACGATATTATTGAAATGTCCAGAATTGAATCTGGAAATTTAAATAAAGATGAGCAAAATGTAAATGTTAAAGAGATTCTTGAAGACCTTTATATGTTCTTTAAACCACAAACTGATCAAAAAGGGGTTCTCCTTATTCCAGCATTTCAAAATCAAATTCAAAAACTCCAATTGATCACTGATCGAATAAAATTTGAAAGTATTCTTACAAATCTTATTAAAAATGCTATCAAATTCACAGATAAAGGGTTTATTGAATTGGGTGTTCATACCCATTCTGATTCTGTGGTTTTTTACGTTAAAGATACTGGAAGAGGTATCCCTAAAGATAGACAAGACGCCATTTTTGAACGTTTCATACAAGCTGATTTGAAGAATACAAGAGGTCACGAAGGATCTGGATTGGGTCTCTCAATTTCTAAAGCGTATGTTCAACTTTTGGATGGAAAGATATGGGTTGAAAGTTTAGAGGGACAAGGAACTACTTTTTTCTTTTCACTCCCTTATGATTTTATTGAAGAAGATAATATAACCCATAATAACCCGTCTGATTCACTACAATTGGATGATTCTCACATTCATGTTCTTGTTGTTGAAGATGAAGAGGATAACTTTCAATATTTGAATATCGTGCTCACTAAAATGGGAATATACGTGGAAAGAGCTATAAATGGAAAAGATGCTATAAAAAGATTAAAACAAAAACATAATTTTTCTTTTGTTCTCATGGATATCAAGTTGCCAGATATTAGCGGAATAGAAGTAACTAAAGAGATTCGAAAATTTAATACTCAAACTCCAATTATTGCACAATCTGCATATTTAGTAAGCGGATATAAAGATTCCTATTTAAATGATGGATTTAATGATTATCTAATGAAACCTATTAAAAAAGAATCTATTCAAAGTATCGTAAGTAAATATGTAATTTCCAAAATTTAAGGGTTGAATAGAAAACAATTATTAACGAAACTATTCAAATTTTGTCATCAACGCTTCACGTATCATCTTTTTCAAGTTGAGTTGTTCGTTTGTAATAGCATCTTGTCGTGCAGGACGGTATAATTCAGCATATCTGGGAACCACTGGCCTTATCTTCAAATCATCCATTGTTCCAGAAACATCTACACCCAATTTAACTAAAACTGGAGATTCTACCAATGAAATATGATAAATAAAACTCATATCCAAATTGTGCTTTCCACTGATTACTGCTCGGTATTTATCCATTTTTAAGGAGAAAGGATACACATCAATCTCATTTTTATATAAGGTAAATTCAGCCGCTAAAGAGTCAACTCTGTTTTGCGTTTTTTTGCTAAACATCAAGGTTTTTGAGATCTCTGTAAAGGTTTCACCATCCATCAATACTAAATTTTGTCCCGATATAGCAGCTGCCCCTCTAATAGTTGATCTTTTTAAATCGTAGTTGGAGAACATGTAAGTCTCTGCTACAAAATGAAATTCACCTTTCCCTTTAAAAGATTTTAACATTGGCATTATCGTGTCTAAATCAGGAATTATGGTTAATAACTGCTCAATCTCAACCTCCAACATGTGATAATCAACCCCAATAAATAGATGGTTTTTTCTAGGCGTTCTATATAAAGCTGTTACAATCACTTTACTGCCAGGAAGCTCAACTTTTAAGTCGTCTAAAATCAGTTTTCCATCTTTTACAACAACACCTCCATTTATATTTTTAATGATGCTGTTGTTAAATAATGCTTGGTCAATTTGGGTTTTTAATACCAAATCAACATGTAAAGGTACTAAAAATGGATCCCCTTCAGCTCGTGGAACTGGAGTGGTGTTTACCTCTTCACTTCCTGCATCAGCAGAAGTTAAATCCATCAATCGATTGATGTCGGTTACATTCGATTTGAATGTGAAATCTCCCTTTAACACCCCCTCTTTTTTCAGATAGGGCTCAACATTCCATAATGTTCCTTCTAATGAAAAGTCTGATTTTCCTAATATAATTTTGCTTTTTGTGATTTCGTAAGAATCATTTTGTGATGTAAAACTTAATATCGGAATTTGAATCGTTTCTGGTACTAAATAGGTGTCAATGTTTCCATTCTGAATAGTTATATTCCCTACTGGAACCCATCTTAACAATGCATTATCCACTCCATAATTCTCTTTTACATCAAATTTTAGTGCAATGGATTCTGCTACAACACGATTCATCCCTAAACTATCAATCATCTGTGCCTGGATATTGAGGGCTGTAGCATCAATTTTATATATGTTTTGCTTAATCTTTTGCATCTCATCCATAGACATGGAGCCCACCAAAGATCTCATATTAGCACTATTCCCGTTGAAATGTCCGATAAAAGAAGAGATACTATAATTGCATTTTACCTCCAAAGATTTTAATGAATCAGTAAAATCACTGCTGGTTAGATGAAGAATAGAATTGCTTAATTGAACATTCATTCCTACTCCCATATTCCCTTTGAAATCTGAGGTTCTGATATCGGCGATCAGGAATTGACGCTTCTTTTTCTCTGCCGGTTTGTTGAGTTCTAAATGGATTTTAGCTTCAGGAGTAGTGAAATTTACGGTATCTCCTTCACCTATAGCGCTGAATTGGAATAGTTCAACATCCCCTTTTAACCTGATCTTTTTCAAATCAACATCCATAGCTTGGTTCAAAGTAGTTTTTGCGTAAGTGTTGATCTTCATTTTCCCTTTCACATCATATCCTGTTTCACTCAAAAACTCTTTTGAAATGGTAGGAAGATCAATCGCTGCAATGAGGTTCCCATCAAATCTTATATCGCCAAAAATTTGGTCAATGATCCCATTTGCCTCAAAGTCAGATTGTAACGTTTTGAATTTTAAACTGTTCAATGTAATCAAGCTTTTCTCTTCCTGATTCATATCGATGTATAAATTCATATTCGTTGAACATTCGGTAATTGGAACATTTTTCATATCGTTATAGATCGCACTAAATCTATCTAATTGAAGATCGCCTGTTATTAATGGCATAGAATCATCATTGAACGCTCCCTCCACTTTTCCGTTCATTTTACCATATCCATCCAAAGTGAGCCCCTCAAAATAGGTAGCGAAAAAGGGAGGAATAAGGGTGATCAATTCAGCAACAGATTGAGTTTCAAGTTCGTAATCTAACACCATGGTATACCCATCATTAGGAATGTCATTCTTTACAACTCCATCCAATTTCACCTGAGTGTCTTGATGTTTTAAATCCAAATTGGAAATACCAAAATCTCCATTTTCAAAGAGATAAGTGAAGTCTAATCCTAAGGTCATCTCTTTATGTTGCCAATAAGGATCTACTCCCATCTGGGCAAATGCATCTTTACTGTGTAATCGGATCTTAGTTTTAAAGTGTTTGTCGTTGATTTCCAGCTCTTTCAGTTTTCCGTTTAGTCGTCCAGCAGAAACATAGAGTTTCCCCTCATCATCCATATAACTCACATGACAATTTTTAAAAGCAATAAATTCTAAGGAGATCAAATCAAACGGCTCAGAAGTTGTATCTGAAGATTCCTCTTTCATGACCATATAATTTGCCTTCCCAGTGGAGTCAATGTAAGCATTTAAAGTGGTTTCATTTAGTGTAATTCCATTAACCAATACTTTATTGTCGAATAGTAATGCTCTAATATTTAACGACATATCAATAGAGCTTGCTTTTAAAAGTGTATCGTTAGCAGCTCCATTCATGGGATTAACCATGGTAACTTCCTCAATTCTCAAAGATAATTTTGGAAAAGTGGAGAACAGCGTGAGTTCCACTTCTTTCAACTGTGTTTCGCAGGTTACGTAATTTTTAAGTTGTTTGCGCATGATAGGGGTTAACTTCTCGGGTGTAAACACAAACCAGATCAGAATAAAAAACGTTATCAGAAATAGAACAAGAAGACTTCCAATTGAGATACTGGTAATTTTTATAGCTTTTTTAACTTTTGAGTTCATAAAAATCGAAGTTTAATGTTTAGATTAGGGTACTTTTGTAAAAGTGAATGATTTTCCAAAATCATCTTTATAGACTAAAGTAGTTCCCGTTAAGGAAGTAAGGGTATATATTTTGGTAACAGTACCACCCATTTCGATCACATGTACCTGAGTTAATTTACTCCCCGTAACGCTCCATGTAAAGAGTTGCGCTTCCTCTTCAGTCACGTCATCTGCCGTATCCCAGGTCGCACCACCTCCATCTTCATCATATCTATAGTACTCATCTCCAGGATTTTCAGTAGTAGAAAAAGGGGAGGGTCTCGACCATTTTCCGATAAGCAATGCCGTATCAAAAGTGACCGGATCGATACAAGAGTTGATGGTGATCGCCAATAAAATTGCAACAGCAATAAATATCTCTCTACGTTTCATGGTTTTAGTTTAAACGATAATACATTAATACAATCTGCAAAAATACAAAAAATTTGGGCATTCCCCCTCGCTACGCTCGGGGTCGGTCTACGCCTTCAAGTCCGCAGCCATAAAGTGTGGTCTGCATGGTCGTTAAAGTAGCTCCCTTCGGTCGCTCTTTAACTCCCTGCATCCCATCACTTTCTGGCTTTGCGGGCTTTCTCGGCTCCGCCCTAATGCGCAAAAACCGCGATTTTTTATATTAATCCAAGTCCTAAAGCAATAGAAATAACAATGAGCATAATGGCTACAATGAGTTGAATACTTTTTAAAGTTACTTTTTTGAGTAGCTTTTTACCAAAATATGCACCAGCAATAGCTGAGAGGGTTGCTGAAATGAGTAAAGTTAAGTTCTCGTGTAGATTTGCAGAGGTGAATCGTGAAGCATACACCGATAAACGGGTAAAGTCAATCAAAGAAGCAACACCCAAGCCCCTGCAAAGGAAGCTATGATGGCAGGTATACCAAAACGAAGCAAAACAGATTTGTCTGTATTTCTACCTACTAATGTTATTTTGAATATGTTGTTCGAGAAATGCACCACCCCGGTGAGTGCTATGGCAATATCAATCGGGAAAAATATGGCAAAAACAGGGGCTAAGATGATCCCTAGTCCAAACCCAGAAAAGAATGTCAAAATGGCTGTTAAAAATGCAGCCAAACAAATGATTATTATTTCCATTTATTTTTTTTTATATACCTAAATAAGTTATCTATTATTTTTAAATATCAGTTGAATGTAATGTTATATAGTTTGTTCTATATTTGAGCGTTTTCTAGTTGCAAATATATTAAAATGTTTTGAAATGGCAACAAAATAAATTAGCAAATTTTAGAATTTACGAATACTTGATGGGTTTCACCTATCAACCCCATTTCCAATTTATTTAGTACTTTTGTTTTTTAAATTAAAAATTATGATTAGTGTTACAATTAAAATAAAAGCATCTGCTACTCGAGTTTGGCAGGCTTTGACTGAAATAAATCAAATGAAAGAGTGGTATTTTGATATCCAAGATTTTGATTTAAACGAAGGGAGTGTGTTTAACTTTTATGAAACAGGTGGAACAAATCAGTTTCATCATCGTTGTAAAATGCTTAAAATTGTTCCTGAAAAATTGCTTTCTCATACATGGACTCACCCTTCACACAGTAAAGGGGAATCAGTTGTAACTTGGAAAATTGTTGAAAATCAAGAATTTACAGAAGTAACTTTACAACATGATGGACTTGAAAACTTTAACGATGCAGGACCCGATTTTGCACCTGAAAATTATCAGTTTGGTTGGGAAGGACTTTTAATGATGCTGAAAAATTATCTACATGGTTTACAAAAACAATTTTTTTCAATTCAAATTGATGCTCTTCCTGAAAAAATATGGAAAGTTCTTTTTGAGGATAACACTTACAGAAAGTGGGCCTCAGTATTCTGTGAAGGGACTTATTTTGAAGGGGCCCTTGTTCAAGGGGAATGTGTGCATTTTTTAACTCCTGATGGAAATGGAATGTATTCAAATGTTGTCTATTGTATGGAAAACCAACATGTAATATTTCAGCATATTGGAGAAATTGTGAACTTTGTAGAACAACCTTTGGATGCAGAAACAGAACAATGGTCTGGCTCTTTTGAACAATATCAATTGGTTTATGACGGGAAAATGACAACTTTGACGGCTGAAGTTGATTTAACACCAGAACATGTTTCCTATTTTAAAGAACAGTTTCCTAAAGGTTTGGAAATTATTAAGAAATTATCAGAAAATTAACACTAAAACATTATCAATATGGCAACAACAAACATTTATTTGAATTTTGATGGAGCCATTTAATGAGGAAGAAAAATAATAGTGAAACTCTATTTTTGATCATAAAGTTTCACTATAAAAAGTAATATTAATTTACTTATAATCTGATTCTTATACCTCCAAAGAAGTTGATGCCTGCTTGTGGATAGTAGCCGTCTGAGAATTGTTCTTCTCCAGCTACGTAAGCTTTCCATAACCAGGCATTGCTTTCATATTTCGCATCAAGGATATTATTGATACTGAAGAATATGGACGCTTTTACCTTTTTGTACTCAGGGAACATATAACTGAAATTCAAATTGGTTACGGTATAGGGTTTTAGGATATGATTTTCATCAGATGAGTTGTCAATATATTGTTTTCCGACAAATTTTGTGGCAATTCCAATGTTGAAATTCTTTACAGGAGTGAAAACAAATTCATTACCAATCACAACGTTTGGAGAGAATGAGATATCAGTATTTCCCAAATTCTCTTCTGTCATGCTCACAAATTCCCAATTTTCATCATAGGTTTCAACAAATTGTACATAATCCAAAATTTTGTTTTGACTTAAGGTTGTGTTAAATTTCCAGGTGAAGTATTTTGTGGGTTGATAACTTGCAACGAGTTCAATACCTGTTCGATAACTCTTGTCCACATTGCTCATAATGGCTGCTCCAACATCGTTGATTTGTCCGGTTAACACTAACTGGTTTTGATAGTACATCATATACCCATTGATGTTAACTCTTGCCTTAGGGAGATCAATCAAATAGCCCAATTCAAAATCGTATAAAGTTTCAGGTATTGGTTTGTTGTAGCTTTGAGCATCTATGATATCTGAACGGGTGGGCTCACGATTGGCCATTGCAAAGGAGAAGTAGATCGATTGGTCTAGCTTTTTACGATCGCTTTTTCTGCCCCAACTGTAACTTACAGAGCCCTTTGGATTGAAAAAGTTCCAATGGTAAGCTTGTCCAATATCGATCATGTCATCATCAATACCTGTGATCTTATAGTTGATCAATCGGTATTGCATCTCCGTAAAAAGTGTCCAATGGTTGATTTTGTAGGCCACATTACCTGCTAGATTGCCTTGAATTTTGTTTCCGGTACCAAAATACCATTCATAGTTTTCAGGAACAGTTCCTATATATTGTCCCCAGATGATTTTCCCATAATGATCCCCATCATATTGGTTTACAGCCCCATTTACATTCCATTTGAACTCATTATTCCCTTTTTTTGGATACGATTTTCCAGTAGTGAAGGTAAGTCCATAGAAATAGTTGTCTAACCATTTTTGAGTAACAAAGTCAGATCTTTTAATGGTTTCATCATTTACGATGTAGTTGGACAATCCATAAGCGGAGAATTTCTTATCCTCTTTGTATTGTTCGTAATAGCCATACCCTCTGGTTAGGTGGGTTCCTAGATTAAAATAGTATCCAGTTCTTGGGTTTACGAGTTTGTAATAGAGTTGATAATGGTTTTGTCTGTAGTTATCTGTTTCGTTTTCATAGTGTTGAATATTTCCATTTTCATCGGTATATTCACCACAACTGTTGTATCTTCTATCCTCTTCAAGCATGTAGGAGGGAACACCATTCCAGGCCAATCCTGTTTTTTCATCTCCCACCAAAAGGTTGAATTGTAAGGAGTGGTTCCATTTTGACTTCTGTCCAGGTTTATTTAGTTTTAGCTCTGTGGTAAAGAAAAGTGAGTTAAGCAGTGCGTGGGAATAATTCATATATCCATTGCTCATAATGTTAGAGTAGGAGATGGCTGCAGCAACGCGATCTTTGTAGTAGCCGGTTCCTGCACTGATACTGTTTCGGAAAGTGGAAAATGAGCCCACCCCTGAGGAAAATTCTACAAAAGGTTTAGAGCTCGGTTGCAATGTGGAGAAATTCATCGAAGCTCCAAATGCTGCGGAACCATTGGTTGAGTTTCCAACACCTCTTTGAACATTGAGGGTGCTCACATTGTTTCCTAAATCGGGAAGATTCACGAGCCAGCTTCCGTGAGATTCCGCATCATTGAGCGCGATTCCATTCATGGTCACATTAATACGAGTTTGATCAACCCCACGAATCCTCATGTAGGTGTATCCCACTCCAGTCCCTGCATCAGAAGTGGTGATCATCGATGGAATTTGATCAAAAATGTTGTTTACACTCCCGTTTCCAATGTTATCTTGGATTTTTTGTCGTGATAGGGTAGTGGCAGAGAAAATGTTTTCCATTGATTTACCCAAAGATCCAAACACTTCTATTTCAGAAATTTTCTGAATTGTGGAATCTTTTGGAGTTGTAGCGGTTTGAGATTGCCCATTTTGGAAAAACAGGAATAAAGTGAGCATGATCACTGCTGCTCGGGCAGTTTTTAATTGTTGTTTTTGCATAACTCTAACAATTTTAAATGGTTAAACTTAAAATCGAAAGAGGGTAATTAAATTGAAGTCAGAAACTCTCCCTACGTCGGCATTACCCGAATCAGGTTCATTGGGTCTGATCTCAGCCGTAACGGCACCCCTTTCTTATCGTCGGCAAAATTACAACTTTTTTTTGAATAAACTCTAACCACAAAGAGCGCAAAGAACTTTCGCAAAGTTCGCAAAGAAGTAAATACCTCAATTTGCTAATTTACTAATTTACGAATTTGCTAATTCAAAAATTTCATAATTTCAAAATAACCTGCCCTTTAATCTCCGTTTTGCTATTCCCCTGAATCTCCTCCATCCCACTGCCAATCAGAGATTTGTTATCGTAAAGGGTGCGGGAGATGCGTACTTGAAAGTCGATGGACCAAATTCGGTATTTGACCATCAAATACCACCTAAACCCCTGATCATAGTAGCTGTTTATGCTGAAACAGTAAGTGAGATCGTTTTCATAGGCGTAGAGTCTGACATCGTAACTGTCTGTATCAAAGTAGGCAATCCTCCCCCAAATCTGAAGTTTTGG
>JBLJBB010000058.1:0-94949 GCA_047638115.1 Bacteroidales bacterium
GGTAAAATCAGGAAATGCCGTCACATACTGAATGGTAAAGTCTGGAAAAGCATCCACAAACTGCCATTCCCCACAATGGTCAGGAAAGCAAGTTACTTTTTTAACTTTAATATCAGGAAAAGCCGTAACCGTTTGAACCTTAAAATCGGCAAATGCCGTCACCACTTTCACTTTCCCATGCAAAGGGATCCCCTTACATTTGCAATCCACAATGGGTTTGTCGTTGGTGAAAGAGGTTAAGATGACTGCCATTATAACAATAAAAAAGTAGCGTTTCATGTTCATTTATTTTGATTTTATTCTTTGATGAGAGATCGGTGTTTTTCGTAAATATCATGAAATAAATTTTCTAGTTCTTCAAATAATTTTTTATCACCAACTTCATAAGCAAAAACTTGCATATGACAAGCTATTCTATCTTTAGGCCAGAATTTCAAATATGAATATCTACATTTTAATGTAAGATATTCATCACAAGTAACTTCTCTAATTATCTTTATATTATCTGTCAAATCGAAGATGCAGGCATCTTTTAAATTTAATTTTTTCCAGTCGTAATTCATGGGGCAAATATCTCTTTTTAGCTTTTATTCAGCAAATAACTTAAATTTACAGTTCTGGTAATAATATCATGAGGCAAAATGATATATTTCCATTGTTTACCTTGGTTTGCAGTCGTGAATTCTGTAGCGTATTTACAAAAACGTTCTGCAGCAAGTTTTTTTGCTAATACAGTTCCTTCTTCCAATTGGTCAGCACGTTTTACCTCTATCATATAAATGGTTTCATTCGTTTCAACGATAAAATCGGGTTCATATAATTTGGTATTGTTGTCCCAATAGATTCGAAATTGTCTTGGTGCAGGTCTTAACCATTTGATAACTTGTTCGTCATTTTCTAAGACAAAAGAAAGATCCTGTTCCGCTTTACTATCAAATTTGTACTCAAAATGACATGCTTTTTCAAACCCAATAAATACATACTTTGGAATTAAACTTACTGGAGTGATCATATCTCTGTAATCTCGATATCCTGCATTTAACAAAGATGAAAAGTTCCACTTCTCAATTTGTGTAAAAGGTAAAACTTTAGGTGCTATATAATCTGCAGAATGTAAATGAAAATGTTTTTTCATTTGTTGATAGATTTTTTCTGCAATTACAGATTTGAATTGAAAAAACAACTGAGATAATTTCGTTTCATCTTGGACATTTAATTTTATTGCCTCAAATGCCTGATTAGAAAGATGATACAATAATTCGGAATTTTCATCATAATCAATCTCCGGAAAATCGATCAATTCAGCAATAATTAGTTTTATTGGATTTCCATAAGAACCACTCGATTTCGCTTTTATAGTTTCTATTTGCTTGTCTTTTAAACCCATTCTAATGATCTCTTGTTCAAGAGCTTGAAAGTTAAATTCTGTAACATCTAAATCAAAATGGGTAAATTCCGCTCGTGTTTCCCCTTGAACCAAATCCATTCTTGGAATCTCAATGATATTCTTTTTGAATTCATTGACCATTACATCGTATATAATTTTTGCTTCTTCTACTATTTGTTCGGCAAATAGATTTCCTTGACCCTCATTTAACTTTTTTTCAACTAATTGTATCACTTTTTGTTTTACTTCTTCTTTACACAAATCATCAACCCGACGAACTTCGGGCATGGAGTTGAATTCAGGTAAAACATTGATGATTGCCCTTTTTGCATCTAAGTTGTTTTGTGCTTTTTGTTGTTCTTGTGGTTGAACAATTAGTTTGATTCTTTCCTGTTCCTGTTCCAGCTTTCTTTCCATAATTGGCTTAGAAGTTACCACAACTGTTCTACTTGAGAGATCTTCCTCTGTGATCTCAACAAAACTGATTTTATTAAGAACAGAATTGGGATCTTGAGCGGCTTCAATTACAGCATTGAAGTTTTCATGAGCGACAACTGTTAATTTATCAATTTTATCCACTCCAGTCCGTTTTCCCTCATAAGGTAATCTTAAACCTCTCCCAATAGTTTGCTCAATCAAAATTCCAGCATTTGCAGCGCGCAATGGAACAATAGTGTATAGATTCGTAACATCCCAGCCCTCTTTGAGCATATTTACATGGATCACAATTTCAATCTCATTTTCAGCACTTTCTAATGATAAAAATTGTCTTTCAATATCCTCCTCTTTCTTGGTAGATGAGTCAATTTGTAATACTTTCCCTTTAAAGGTTCCCTCATAAAAAGAATCAGAATTGATATATTCATAAACCTCTTTTGCATGTGCAATATCCCTACAAACAACAAGAATAAAGGGTTTAACCAGTTTTACTTCGTTGTTTTTAGAATAGATTTCCAATTCATTTTTTGTGTCTAAATGAATACTTACAGCATCTTCAATTTTTACGATTTCAATTTCTTTCTCATTTAATGATCCTTTTTGAAAATTCTTTCGTGTGGCTATGGCAGGATTTTTGACAAACTTACCGTCTGATAATGCTTGCGCTAATGAGTATTCAAAAACAATATTTTTGAATTGTCTCCCTTTTTCATCAAATGGAGTTGCCGTAAGTTCAATTCCTAAAACTGGTTTGAGTTCATTAATGGCATTTTTTGAAGCATCCGCATGATAACGATGCGCTTCATCCATTAAAATTACAAGGTCTTCTAATCCAGAGAGATATTCCCAATAGGATTGACCTAAATATTCGGAAAGTCTTTTGATTTTTGGAGCCAAACTTACCCCTCCTTGGGTTGTTCCTCTATTATCGGAATTAAACTTGGCAATATTGAAAATGTTGATCCGAATCTCTGATTCAGCAAATAGTGCCCCTTGTTGCGCATAATTATCTCCGGTTATAACGACTGGCCTTTGATGAACAAACTCTGAAATCCCATTAAAAACGTATTTATGGTATACAGGATTCCCAAAATCTTCAATCAATTTGTCATAGATTGTCAAATTGGGTGCTAAAATAAAAAAGTTTTTAATCCCTTTTTGTAAGTATAAATAGGCTACAATGGCACCCATTAAACGGGTTTTGCCAACTCCGGTAGCAATTGAAAAAGCTAATGAAACAAAATCACGCTCAAAATCGGTACATGAAGGATACTTATCTTTTACTTTTGCTAATTCAGAAACTAAATCAACCTCTTTTTTTAATAATAATTCTTCGGTCAGCTGTGCTACAATATCAAGCGAATCTTGAAGTGGCTCACGAAGGGATAATCTTTGTTTTATATTATTTGCTGTACTATTCATTCACTATACTTTCTAAATTATTAAAGAAATGTTCAATATCTTGATGGATCTCATCAGGATTCATATTTTGTGCTAACAAAATTCTATTAATTTTTAATTCCCCATTAGAATAATTTTTAATAGTCTGAAATAAGGAATCGTTATATTCAAATAAAATTTTCTTGCCATCAATTACTTTAAAAGTAGCAGCTTGTAGATCTTTCCATGTTGATCTAGGAGGTAACATTAAACCTTGTTGACTAAAATAATCATCGATTAATTCTAAATATGGTTGAAAAAAGATTCCATCTATATCAATATTTAATTTTTCAGCTACAGCTTTTTTCCATACTTCCGGAATTAACAAATAGTTGTCAATATTTTTTCGTTTCCATTCATTTAATGTTTTGTTATTGGGAGCAGGATTTATAGCAACATCATCACTATCGTAGTCCAGTAAAATCACTCTTTTAACCTCAGGTACAATTTGTTTTAAGGCGCGAAAATGTCTATCAGCTTTCTCTTGCATCTCTCTTTTTGTTGAACCACCCAAAATGGAAGGATAAAACTTCTGATAAATTTCATTTTTATTTAATTTTTGAGCCCAAACAGAAAGTAACCGTTCATCATCTTCACCTTCAAGGTATAAAATAAATGGACTTTGTTCTGTTCTTACTACATCAATATTGTCAATTTCACTCAATGCTTGAATAATCTCATTGTTTGAATTTACTCTTTTTGGAGATCCTGATAAAATGGATAAAATGGAATTAATCTCTACTCCTTTTATGAATTCTTCAGAATGAGTTGCAATAATAAATTGTTTTTGTGTATTTAATTTAAAATAATTAACAATTTGCCTTTGTAGATTAACATGTAAATGTGCATCAGGTTCATCAAAAAGAATGGTAGTCACTTCAGGATACCCGTATACAAAAGCTAATAAAGTTAAAATTTGATGAAATCCACTTCCTCCTGAAATAATATCAAAACTTTTTTTCCCAACTTTATATTCTGAAATAATTTCTGTACTAATCCCTTTTTCATAATTTGGAATTTGTAAATCTACATTAAACCAAGCATTAATTTTATTAATGATTTCTTGCCAATCAGGATTGTTTTTAGGTTTAATTTCTTCCCTATCAATTACCCTAAACAATAAATTTCTTAAAACTGAACCCGGTTGTGCTTTTCCTATTTGTTGTTTTACATTTCCATCATCCATCCACTTCTCATGTGGTTCTAAACCCGAGAATGGTGGAACATAGACAATTTTTGGGAAACTTGATAATGATGTTTTTTCGATAAAATTCTTCCAATCCCCTTTTGGTATGGCAAAAACTGCCTGAGGAGATTGATAACGCATCATTACACAAAAATTTTGTTCTACATTTTCTTCATCTTTCCAATAAACATCAATCTCTATATAAATATATTCTTTTCCGGTTTGGCCCAATCTATCAGTCCACAATAGATTAAACTCAGGTAACGGTAATGCTGTGAAATTGGGCAAAACAACCTGAATTCCTCTACTCCCTTTCCTCTTTGAAAGTGAAAATTGATCCACACAATATTGCCAAATAGCTAATGCTTGAAGAGCAGTACTTTTGCCGCTGTTATTGACTCCAACAATTAAATCAAATTGATTAAACTCAAAAGTTTCTTCTTTGATCCTTTTAAAATTTCTAAGTACTAATTTGTGTATCATAATTCATTAATTTATTTCAATCAAACAACGTTGGTGCATCCTCAGTCTTATTTTTTTTATTGATCCTCACAATCTCTTGAACACTCCTTTTATCTTCAATAGCATGTAAATCATTTTGATCATCCTCTGATTCAGAATCTGATTTTGGCAAATTGATAATATTTAAACTATAGTCCTCTTTCCCAAACTCGCATCTTCCTAGTAGAATTAAAGGGATTTTTTTGATGGTAATATTATTAAACTTTCCTATACACTCTTTTTGGAAAGATTTGCAACATATCAGAAGCGTTTCACCGGGAAGCATCTCATCTTTGATGGAGTCTAATGTTTCAACAGTAACAAACTGAGTGGTTGTAAAGATATAATCGTGTTCAGAACTTTGCCCCTGTTTCCAATAATTGTTTTCATGTGGTTGATACTTAAACCCCTCTTGTTTAGCCATAGCAGCGGCCAACATATCGGCGTTATACTCCTGACTGATCACCCAATTGCCAAACTTATCCTGTTTCAACAAACTGGGAGCAAGGGTGTAAAACTTAAAACCACCACCACCTTGCCAATTTACCGCTTTGCTGATTCCCCCTTGTTCCCCTTGAATAACTGCTTTAAGTCTAGGAATACAATGGGTTTTAGCATGTTCACCCAATTCCACTCCGATCCATTTTCTACCCATTTTATGCGCCACTGCCGCTGTTGTCCCGGATCCCAAAAATGAATCAAGAACAAGATCTCCTGGATTTGATGCCAACAGGATTACTCTTTCAATCAATTTTTCAGGTTTTGGTGTTGCAAAAACACTTACATCATTAAATGATTTTGCTTCTTTTTTTGCATCTTGATTATGTCCAACTTCCTGATAAGTCCATAAAGTTTGAGCAGTTATACCATCTTTGACTTCAGATAAAAACCTTTTAGTTGATGGAATTGCATCTCCTTTATTTCCAAACCAAATTCGATTATCCATCACATATTCATTAAATCTATCTTCTGTCATAACCCAACTTCTCCCTTTGGGAGGAAATACCACTCTACCACTAGGTAGAGTAATTGGATATATGTTTTTTTCAACTGCTGGACCAACGCTAAAATCACTAGATTTCCAGAGCCCTCTTGTATCATTATCAGGGTTCTTGTATGCAGAATTTGCTTCTTCGCTTCGAGGAAGTTTATTCAATTCGAAACCGAATGCATTTTTAGCATAGACTAAAATTGTATCATGACTTCTTGAGAGTGTCTTTTTTAAATTAATAGGAGCATAGGATCTTTGCCAAATCACCTCATCGATAAAGTTTTGTCTTCCAAAAATCAGATCACATAAAACTTTTAAATAGTGGCTCTCTTCAGCATCAATGCTTATCCACATAGAACCATCATTACTCAAAAGATTTCTCAACAAATCCAAACGGGGTTTCATTAGGTTGAGCCACAAAGAGTGTTCAATTCCGTCATCATAATGTTCAAAAGCGTTTCCGGTGTTGTAGGGTGGGTCAATGTAGATACATTTCACTTTACCGGCATACTCCTGTTCCAAAGCTTTAAGCGCAAGAAGATTGTCGCCATGAATGAGCATGTTTTCACTCTTGGGATCTCCATAACTGTACTCCGGGTTTTCAACAAGTATCCGTGGTTCCAGTTTGGGCTCTTCCCCTTTTCCAATCCAGGTGAGTTCTAACTTTTGAAATTTATTTTTAGTCGTCATAGTTTTTATATTTATGGCTTTTCTTTTTTAAACTTTTTTTACCATTTTGTTGACGTCAACGAAATGGTCAGGAACTGCTGCATTACAGTATTTCTAATTGTTTTGATTTTCTTTTTTGCAAAGATACTATTTCAATGTTAATATTGAAACACTCTTTTTTATTTTTATTTGTATTAAAACTAAATTTTTTCTTATTGATTATCAGAGATTTAAAAAATATTTTCGTTAATAATTAACATTTTGATAAAATTTGTTGTACTTTTGCAGCAGCTCAGGGACCAAGTGAATAACTGTTAGTGTTCAAGGAGTATAAGAAGCCGTTTAGTCACCCTAAGCGGTTTTGGCTTTTATAAAGAGCTCATATTAAATCATATTCCATTTTATGGTGAATAAATGTGTTGATTTCTGTTGTTGTTTGAGTCTTCTTTCAATTTCATCCAAAAGGGTTTCCTTTCTTTCATCGATTAAATCTTGGGCTTCATAAAGATGTTGTCTTTTTTCACTTCGTTTTTTTTCTAAATCTTTAATGATTCTTTGTGCTTTCACTTTAGCTTCCAACTGGATCATCTTTTTAGTTTCTGATTTCCTGAGTTTAATCTCGGCATCTAAGTCTTTAATCTCTTTGTCTAAACTCAACTTCATATCATCAGCCCATTGGTCAAGCTTATCCATTTCAACATCAAAAAACTCTTGATTCCTTGTAGCATTTTTAAAGACGACCTGATCCGTTTCTTTCAGAATCAGTTCTTTTAAAGTCTCCTGTATTTGATTGGGCACATCAATGAATTCATTTTCAAACGCTTGGATGGAAAAAAAGCGTTGTGCCACTTCAGATTCAATAATTTCATCATCATCACTAATGGCTGCCGATATTATATAGTCTTCATATTCAAAAGAGTTAATCTCTAAATGGTTCACTTGAAGCCAACCGGATTTTCCAATAAACTTTTCAAGTGCAGTAACTTTAGTTGGGGTAATAGAATAGTCAAAAGTTAAAGATTTTGAATTCGTTGGATTATTCTTACAAGCAAGTAAAATCTCTTTTGCTAATGGATGGCCAACACGGTAAATATTGGTATCATCTGGGATCTCAATTTCAGATTTTCGTTCCCCTTTATGAGGTTTTAGAATCATATAGGGACCTTTATGAATAACTACGTTAGAAAATGGGTTTTTAGTCAGAGAAAAAGTGAAGTGATCGTCGTTAAACAAAGCAACATTTTGAAGAAAGTGTTTCGTTATAGCCCAAAGTTTCTCTTCAAAACGGTTTAGATACTCTGAACATTCTAAAAGATTGGTTTTTAATTTGTCTCTCACTTCCTCATCAAAATTCTCCAGAAGAACTTGTCTTGTTTGTTGTATTTTTTCGGAAATATCGGGTCTAAGTTCTTGTTGTAAGTCATCAAATGCTTGTTGAATCTCCTTTGGAGTTCGGCATTGTTGATAGATATTTGCTATTCTTTTTTCAAAATCAACTCCATTTCCAATACTCCCTAATACTTCATCGGATGCCCCAAAAACCCCATCAAACAATCTGAATTTTTGATCTAAAAGTTCATATACTCTCTGATCCGCAGCATTTGCTTTGTTTAGAAAATTAATTACTACAACATCATATTTTTGACCATACCGATGACACCTTCCTATTCTCTGTTCAATCCTTTGGGGATTCCAGGGTAAGTCAAAGTTGATTACTAAAGAACAAAATTGTAAATTGATCCCCTCTGCTGCAGCTTCGGTAGCCACCATAATGGTTGCATCCTCTTTAAAATGATCCACAATGGCAGCCTTTTTATCTGCAGTTGCAGAGCCTGTTAAAATATCGGTCCCTTTATGTTTTTTAAGATATGCTGCATAAATCTCTTTTGACTTTTGATCTGTATTAGTTCCATTAAAAGTAACCACTTTGTTAGCATAACCTCTAGTTTCCAGCAAACTACATATAAAATCTTGAGTTCTACGTGATTCTGTAAAAATGAGAGCTTTTTGATTTGCCCCTAAACTCTCTAATGCTTTGAATCCTCTCTCTAATGCAGTAAAAAGTTGTTCAGCTTTTGAATTTTTTTTTATTCTTTTAGCTAAAGCCCTGAATTTAACAAGATCTGATAGCTCATTTTTAATCTCCTCAATATCAAAAGCAGTAAATTCATTAAGATCAATAGAACTTTCTTTATCCGTTTCTTCCTCACTTTCCCATTCTTCCTGAATTTCATCATAAGCTTCAAAATCCAGAGTTATCTCTTCATTAATTTCATTAAAATTGTGATTAGCAATAATTCTTTCTAATCGTTTCACTAAAGCATCTAGTGTTCCATATATTGCATACGTAGAGGAAGCTAAAAGTTTACGTAAAATGAGAGTCATTAACTGCCTTTGACTTGAAGGTAAAGCATAAAGATTAGGTCTTTGTAAATAATCGGAAACCCAATTGTACAAAGTTGTTTCATCGTCATCAGGAAAATATTCCTGAACTAATGGTTTTCGTTCCGTATATTTAATATACTCTAAGACTTGTCTTCGTAAGGTTCGTTTGCAAATGGGTTGCAATCTATTTCTTAAATCAGAATAATTTTCTTCTTCAACATTTCTACTAAATTGACTTTTAAAACTTTTTAAATCACCAAAAATATAAGGATCTATTAAGCTGACCAACCCGAATAATTCTAAGATAGAATTTTGCAGAGGAGTAGCTGTAAGAAGAACTTTTTTATAATTTTCAAGAGCATCTTTTATACCATTTCCAATTTTGTTTGAAGGTTTATATACATTACGTAATCGGTGAGCCTCATCAATGATTACTAAATCCCAGTCCACTTTTTTTAAAAAGGAAGCTTTATTCTTTGCAAAGTGAAATGAAGAAATAATGATTACATTTTTTTGATTAAAGGGATTTCGAACCCCTTCTTTTACAAATTTATTGAAAGATTTTGATTCGAGAATCATTGACTGTAAATAGAATTTATCTATCAATTCTCTGTTCCATTGCTTACGAAGGTTTGAAGGACAAATGATTAACAATTTTCGTTTTCGTTCGGCCCATTGTTGAGAAAGGATGATACCTGCTTCAATTGTTTTACCTAATCCAACTTCATCAGCTAACACAGCCCCTTTAGACAAAGGTGATTTGAAAGCGAACAAAGCTGCCTCAATTTGGTGTGGATTTAAATCTACTTGAGCATCTTGCAATGAAGCTGTTAATTTCCCGATATCATTAGATGGGAGTTGACGAGTTAATTCAAAAGCGTAGAATTTAGCATGATAAGGAGTTATGTTGTTCATTTACAATATCTTAAAATATTTAATTTGATTGGTTCAATGCTCTCAAAAATTATTTTTGTTTTAATTCAATATGTTTATTTCAATTTGCAAATATAATTAGTTTTTTATTAATATGTTATTGATTTTGATTTTAATGGAAAATTTTTGAGTTTACCAAAACTTGATACCAAACCCATTGGTTTTCGATGGAATGAAACCAAGTGCAAACCAACAGGAGTGGATCAATTACTTGCAAAAGTATTTTATAATATTGACAATTAATGACAGATTTATGGACTATGAAAATAACGAAGTGTTCACTTTAATTCGTTAAATAATTTTGATGTTTCAAATTTTTGACTGCTCTTTTTCATATCTAAAATTTTACTTGAAGCCGTATTAGGAACATACAAAACCATCCAATAGGAAACATTATACAATTCTAACATTATTGCAGTAGTTGCGGAAGCAATTGATAATCCATTAATGAAATAGTACACATCATTATCAATTCCAGCAACAAGATACCTTTCCATTAAAAAATCTGCCAAAGTTGAAGAGTAACCTGTGTTTACCATAATTGCATATCCTGTTAATTTGTCAAAATCATCAAAAGTAAACATAATAATTGGAGCACATGTTGAATAATTTTCATAACCAATAGTAGATTCAGTTTCTACAAAATCCCAACCAAACTTACTTATAATTGAACTTCTACTTTCTCCAAAATATACATTTGGTTCTGGATATAAATGGTATCTGGGTTCCACTATTAATTTTATAATTTTTCGATCTTCAGCATTTTCTAAAATTATATTAGTTTCTCCTACATATCCTGCTTTAACAAGACCAGATTCTGAAACTTCGGCATGATACTCATTTTCAACTGAATAAGTAATTAATGAATTTGACTCAGCTTCAATTTGAAATTCATCTTCATAATTCAGTGTTTTTTCTGTAATGTTTAATGTAATTAAATCCTCTTTTTTACAAGAATTACAGGTGATTATTAGTATTGCAATGAATACAAGTTTAAATAAATGGGTTGAATTTTTCATGTTTTTTTATTAAGTTGTTTATTTGTGTGTTATTTTACAAATAAACAACCAATTATTGACAATTACTGACAATTTATATATTTTTTTATTTTTTTTATAAATACTTTTCACTATTAGTTATTCACTATTCACTACAAAACCGCAGGTTTTGTGTGCATTAGGGATGTGGAGGGCGGCGAAGCCGGTGCGAACCAGAACGAGCGCCGCTGGGAATGAATCGATGTGGAAATCGTTTTCTTAAGCGAAGTGTGGTGAAGCACGGGAGCGAAGCGAACCCCGGAACAAGCCCGACGGCAGCAGGGTGGGATGGTGGGATGGGTGGTGCCGGAATGCCCAAAATAATGAAAAATGAAAAATGAATAATGAAAAATGAATAATGAAAAATGAAGAATGAAAAATGAAGAATGAAAAATGAATAATGAAGAATGAAAAATGAAGAATACCCTGAACCCTGCACCTTGTACCTTTTTTTCGTACTTTTGCACTTGAAAATGATTTACTATGGCTCAATATTTAAGAAACTTAGCGGAAAACTACTGTCATAAAACCTGCACAGAAGTGGAAAAAATTCCACAATCAGGATCGGCCAGAGCTTATCACCGATTCTACTTTGAAGATCTTCCCTCCATTATTGGAGTTTATAATGCTGATATAAAGGAAAATGAAGCTTTTTTTAGCTTTACATTCTCTTTTTTAGAACAAAATATTAATGTTCCTCAAATACTTTTGATTGATGAGAGTAGAAAATATTATCTTTTGCAAGATCTTGGAAATGAAACTCTATACTCCTTTTTATCTCAAAATAGAACAGAAAATTCGATTCATGATGAGGTTTATCAATGCTACAAAGCTGTGTTAAAACAATTGCCAAAACTGCAATTATCTAGTAGAAACGGATTAGACTTTTCTGTATGTTACCCTCGCTCAGCATTTGATAAACAATCGATGTTGTGGGACCTCAATTATTTTAAATACTATTACTTGAAATTGGCTCATATCCCTTTTGATGAACAACTTTTAGAGGATGACTTCAATACTTTTATTGCGTTTTTGTCGGATGCAGATGCGGATTTTTTTATGTTTAGAGATTTTCAATCACGCAATATCATGATTTATAATAATGAACCATATTTTATTGATTATCAGGGTGGAAGAAAGGGTGCATTACAGTACGATTTGGCTTCTATATTGTATGATGGTAAAGCAAATTTGCCCCAATATGTGAGAAATTCGTTATATGAATTCTATTTGGAACAACTTTCAAACTATATTTCCGTTGATCGAACACAATTCGATTCTTACTATTTTGGATTTGTATTGATTCGTATTATGCAAGCACTTGGTGCTTACGGATATAGAGGTTATTATGAGAAAAAATCTCACTTCTTACAAAGTATCCCTTTTGCCATTAAAAATATCAAATATTTAATTTCTCATAACAAACTCCCCGTTGAAATTCCTGAATTAATGCGTGTTTTAGAAACGATTGCACAAAGTGATGCGGTTTCTCAAACACAACTTTCCTCAGATCAATTAACCGTAACAATCCATAGTTTTTCATATAAAGTTGGGATTCCTCAGGATCCAACTCCAAATGGGGGAGGTTTTGTGTTTGATTGTCGTGCATTGCCAAACCCTGGAAGATATACACAGTATAAATCACTTACAGGGAAAGATCGAGAAGTGAGAGAGTATCTTGAAAAACAAGAAGAGATCGAATTTTTTAAAAAGAGTGTTTTTGCTCTAGTTTTTCAATCAATTACAACTTATACAGAACGGAAATTTACCCATTTAATGGTAAATTTTGGATGCACTGGAGGACAACATCGTTCGGTTTATTTTGCTGAAGCCATGGCTCATGAGATTAAACAAAGATTTCCTCATATAAATATTGTTTTACACCATACACAATTTCCAGAGATATGAACGCAATGAAACCATCCAAGAAACAACAACGATATGAACGTGTTTTATCGCAATTAGAAGAATTATTAGTAAAAACAGATCAACCAATCCCCCGAATGGCAACGATTGCTGCTGTTCTTCACCATAAAATGGATCATTTTTTTTGGACAGGTTTTTATTTACTTACTGATGGCGAGTTGCTTGTGGGTCCCTACCAAGGGGCAGTAGCTTGTCAGGTGTTAAGTAAAAATAGAGGTGTTTGCTGGAGTGCGATCAACACAAAACAAACGGTTATTGTACCTGATGTTCACCAATTTCCAGGACATATTGCCTGTGATTCCAGATCAAACTCAGAAATCGTTGTCCCATTAAAAGATCAAAATGGTAATATAGTGGGATGTTTAGATGTAGATAGTCAGAAGTTTGACCACTTTGATCGTATTGATGAAGCGTATTTGACACGAATCACCAATTTGGTATTTAGATTTAAAGATACAAAATGATCTAAAATTTAATATTTGTAGAAAGATTGATAAAAACACAAAACTTTTTTGTATCTTTGCTCCATTGAGTAAAATTTGTAATAATTTATAAAACAACTAATTATGAAAAATATGTTTCCAATAAGGTTCTATTTGATCATGGTAATAGTATTCGTTTTATTCATTTCATTTTCTTGCAAACCTAAAAACGAACCTATCGTTGATGAAAAAACTGAATTAGTGGAATATCCAGTTTCAGTAATTCCAAATTTTATAGAAACAAATTTGACAGATGCTGCTCAATTGTATCCAGTTTCTGATGATTTTTTGAAAGATTTTTTAAATGTTGCCCAAAATTATCAAGGGCAAAAGTTGACATTAAAGACGACATTTCCGACAGAGTGGGGAGTATTAAATGTGGAACGGTTGCCAGAGGGGCGAGAATTGTATTTATTACAATCTGTAAATAGAGAGTGGATCTATTTAGTGATAACATCGGGATTAGGAACTCAAAGAATTTTAGATGTATTGCCAGTTTCAGTTAATCTTGCCTATCAAAATCAAGACATTTTAGAGACCGAAGTTTGGAAAACAACACGGAATGAAGATGGATCATTTTCTGTGGATAAAGTATACAATTGGGTAAGATCCGTGGGACAAACAACGAAAGAGGAGTATACAAAAGATCCTGATTCTTTTACAAAAACGACGCAATATACAGAGATGTATGCAATCAATGAAATGAGTCGCTTTGATTTTATCCAAACAGATATTATTCCCGATTATAGTGCTGTTATTTTTTACTATTTACCCAATAAAAAACCGGATAATTGGGATGAAATAGTTCCGATACTACAAAGTTTCTGTGAGGATAATGAGATCATTTTTGAGGAGATATCTCAGGATTTCGATAGAGTAATGATCAGAGATTTTAAATTAAACGATATAACAACAGTAGATATCAACCCTTTAATAGGTAATTCTGGTGCAGGGCTTGTTTTTCTAAAAAAAGATTTAGAACCTAAAAGTGTAAATTTTGGAAGTTTAGAAAGGTTGAAAATAGAGATTAAAAGATATTTTAAAATAATTTCACAATAAAAGCGTTACTATCAACCCAATTAATAATAAAATATTAAAAAATAATAATATGAAAGATACAATTGCGATGAACTTAAATCCGTTGGTCCAGTTTTTAAAGAAAAACCCAAAGGATTTTACCAAAACCGACATCATCAGATTTATTGAAGAGAAAGAGATAAAAATGGTGAATTTTAGATACGTTGCTGGCGACGGACGTATGAAAACCCTAAATTTTGTTTGCACCAATAAAGGGTATATTGAGCAAGTACTCTCTGCTGGTGAAAGAGTTGATGGCTCAAATATTTTCCCAGCTTTTATGCATGCTGGCTCTAGTGATTTATACGTAGTTCCCCGTTTTAGCACAGCTTTTGTTGATCCATTTAGTGAGATTCCAACACTTTGTTTCTTATGTTCTTACTTTAATAAGGATGGAAAACCTATGGAAAATTCTCCAGAATTTATCCTTAGAAAAGCTTTAAAATCTTTTACTCATGTTACAGGAATGGAATTTTGTGCTATGGGAGAACTTGAGTTTTATGTAATCGGTGATGACGATTATGCTTTTCCAACACCAAACCAAAGAGGGTACCACGAATCGATGCCTTTTACCAAATTCGAACACTTTAGAAGTGATTGTATGGTTCAAATTGCAAAATGTGGAGGACTTATTAAATATGGTCATTCAGAAGTGGGGAACTTCTCTGTTGATGGTAAAATTTATGAACAAAATGAGATTGAATTTCTTGTTACAGATGCATTAGATGCTGCTGATCAGCTTGTTATTGCTAAATGGGTAATCAGAAACTTAGCATATCAATATGGTTTAGATGTAACTTTTGCTCCTAAAATTACAGAAGGTAAAGCGGGAAGTGGTATGCACGTTCATACACAAATCGTGAAAAAAGGGGTGAATCAAATGGTAACCAAAGGAAAACTAAACTCTATTGCTAAAACAGCCATAGCAGGATATATGACTTGCGCTTCTTCACTTACTGCTTTTGGAAATACAAACCCAACATCCTATTTTAGACTGGTTCCTCATCAAGAAGCGCCAACATCTATTTGTTGGGGCGATAGAAACCGTTCAGTTTTGGTTCGCGTACCTCTCGGTTGGACTCATAAAAACGATATGATTGCTGAGATCAATCCCATGGAAAAACCTCTTAATGAGGATCTTTCTCAAAAACAAACTGTTGAGTTTAGATGTCCAGATGGATCTGCTGATATTTACTTGTTGATGGCAGGTTTAACTGTAGCAGCAAGACATGGATTTGAGATGGAAGATGCCTTAAAATTTGCTGAAAAAACGTATGTAGATGTTAACATTCATAAATCAGAACATAAAGAAAAATTGAGTGCTTTGGCTCAACTTCCTGCTTCTTGTTGGGATTCTGCTGATGAACTAGCAAAACATCGAACTATTTTCGAAAAACATGGTGTGTTCCCTGCTGAAATGATTGATGATATCATTAAAGAGCTAAAATCTTTTAATGATGCTCATATTAGAGAAGATATCAAGAAAAATCCAGAAAAAATGATGGAATTGGTGAAAACTTACTTCCACTGTGGCTAAACAATAGCTAGGCCCTGTAGTTCAATGGATAGAACGGAAGTTTCCTAAACTTTAAATTCGGGTTCGATTCCCGGCGGGGCTACTTTTTTTTCAAATGTAATAAAGTTTCCTTTTTAGTACTTAAAAAAGTTGTACTTTTGTGGCTGTTAAATGATAAATTAATAGTCATGAAGAAAAAACATAATATAAATCATCCCTTTGACATAGACCGCGAAAAGCTTTATAGTATGGTCGAAGGTTCTGAACCTACCCAGAAAGAACTAGAAACCATTCTTCAAAAAGCCAAATTGTTGAAAGGTCTTACTTTAGAAGAGGTTGCTGCGCTTTTACGTGTAAAAAATTATGAGCAAATCCATGAGATTATGGAGGTTGCTAAATACGTTAAAGAGGAGATTTACGGAAAACGTTTGGTGATTTTTGCACCATTATATACTGGAAATGTTTGTGTAAACAATTGCACTTATTGTGCCTTTAGACGTGCCAACAAAAACCTCACACGTAAAGTGTTGGATATGGATGAGATTGAAGCTGAAACACGTAATCTCCTCAAAGATGGGCACAAAAGATTACTGTTGATTTGTGGTGAAACGCCCAAAAATAATATTGATTACATTTGTGAGGCGATTAGAAGAGTGTATTCTATTCAAATGGGTAAAGATAACGTTCGTAGAATTAACGTTGAGCTTGCTCCAATGGATGTGGAAGATTTTAAAAAACTACATGCTGAAAATATTGGCACTTACGTTTGTTTCCAAGAAACCTATGATTCTGAACTCTACAAAGAGTACCATCCAGAAGATACTCCAAAAAGTGACTATTTATACCGTCTAAATGTGATGCATCGTGCTATGGAGGGTGGTGTTGTGGATGTGGGCTTAGGTGTTCTTTTTGGACTTGCAGACTATCGTTTTGAAATTTTAGCATTGATGGAACATGCTAACCACCTCGAAAAATCTTTCGGTTGTGGTCCTCATACCATCAGTTTCCCACGTATTGAGCCAGCTGAAGGAGCTCCACTCCCAGAAAATATTCCACATAAAGTGAGTGATGATAATTTTAAAAAAATTATTGCAATCATCAGAATAGCACTTCCATATACAGGAATCATCTTAAGTACACGTGAAAATGATGAATTAAGAACAGAGTTGTTTAATTATGGGATTAGTCAAATCTCTGCTGGCTCCAGAACAAATCCAGGGGCTTACAGCCATGTTGCGGATAAATCGGGTAGTCAGTTTGCTTTGGGCGATCATCGTTCCTTAGAAGAGGTAATTTCAGGTATTATTGATAGTGGTTATGTTCCTTCTTTTTGTACCGGGTGCTACCGACACGGTCGTGTAGGAGCTGACTTTATGGATTTAGCTAAACCGGGACTCATCAAACAATATTGTTTGCCTAACGCATTGTTCTCTTTTAAGGAGTATCTTTATGACTTTGCAAGTGAAGAAACGAGAACGAAAGGGCTTGCATTAATTCAAAAGATGGTAAAAGAATTGCCAGCTTCTAAGAGAAAAGAGACTATAGAAGGTGAGCTTAAAGATATTGAAACAGGAAAAAGAGATTGCTATTTTTAAAATAGTTCTTCGTATTTATATCCAGACTTTAAGGGGATTCTTAGAACATAAGATTTCCCTTTATTTTGTAACTCTTTCGATCTTAACCAAGGGTTTAACTCTTTTAGCTCTCTATACAAGATATTTTGAGATTTGGCAAAATCCATTAAATTGGAAATTGATGTATCAACAGTAATCTCTTTGAAAGGTATAGGTTGATAATATTCACTATGTTTAATTTGTATATCGTATTGATTACGATCTTCAAACATCAACTTATACGAAATGATGCGACTTAAATATCTGGAGGTTTCGGTATTTAGATATAGATCCCAGTATGATGAGATTCCTTGTTCTGAAATATTTCTTTGTAACCCATTCTCACCCATATTATACGCAGCTGCTGCTAAAGTCCAGCTTCCAAATTTTTGTTTTAGAGCTATTAAATAGGAGCATGCAGCACGGGTTGATTTTTCAATATGATACCTTTCATCTACAAAAGCATTGATTTCCAATCCATAGGAGCGGCCAGTAGGATCCATAAATTGCCAATATCCAGATGCTTTTGCCGGTGAAACAACATTTTCTAAGTTACTCTCTGCAACACACAAATATTTCATATCTAAGGGAACACCCTCCTCTTGAAGAATTTTATCAATTTCTGGGAAAAATCTGGTGGATCTTTTAAATGTTTGGATTGTTTTAGAATGTTGGTAACAATGGATAATCAACTCTTTTTCGATCCCCTCTTTAACCCAATAAATATCTATGGGGACATTTTCTTCGCAAAAAGTGATTTTTTTTGGTGTTGGGGGTGTTGCTAAATTATTTTTATACGTTTTCAATTCTGAACTAGGAAGCTCCTCTTTATCTTTCTTAATATTATCACTAATAGCAACTGAAAAAACGCCAATTCCTAATATAACTAAGCCAAATAAAAGTATGGTTTTTGTATAGTTCATTGTTGAAAATTTATTTTAAATTTGTTACATGGTGTTTTTCGATCATTTTCCATAAATGGATTCGATCTTTTCCTCTAACATTATGAGGATGATTCGGATATACAAAATAGTTCATCATTATTCCATCTTTAACTGCCTGATTTAACAGTTTTAGAGAGTGTTGCCACAAAACAGTGTCATCTTGAACACCATGAAACACTAAAAGATTACTTTTAATATTTTTTACTTTTGGTAAGATTTCAGAAGATTTGTACCCTTCAGGATTCTCTTCGGGAGTATCCATATAGCGTTCCCCATACATCACTTCATACCAACTCCAATCAATCACAGGTCCACCACAACTAGCTGTACTGAATAGATCAGGATATGTTGTAATTAGTGACATCACCATAAACCCTCCATAGCTCCATCCATCTAAACTAATGTTTTTTTGATCAACATATGGTAGACTCCTAAGATAGTTTACCCCACTCATTTGATCTTCCATTTCTAATTTTCCTAATTGTCTATGGATTGATTTTTCAAACACTGAACCCCTTTTAGAAGTACCTCTATTATCCAAACTAAATACAATAAATCCTTTTTCTGCCATATATTGAAGAAAAATTCCTCCAGATAAAAAAGTATTGGTTACTAATTGAGAATGGGGTCCTCCATAAACATATATAAAAACAGGGTATTTTTGGGTTTCATCAAAATCGGGAGGATAGATCATTCTACAAAATAAGTCAGTATTGGTTCGATTTTTTATAGTAAAAATTTTAGTTTTACCCAATCGCACTGATTGATATGGATTATCAGCATCTAATAAAATTGAACTTTTAAGATCTAAAGAGTTTCTAAGATAGATTCTATTAGGAGTTTCTAAATTTGAAAAATAATCAATGAAAAACTTTTTATCTTCAGTAAATCTGGGATTGTGGGTACCCTCTTCTGGAGTTAGAAGTTTCATTTTTTTGGTTTTAACATGTAATGAATACACATAATTACCTATGGGAGAAGGATTTGTAGATCCAAAATAGATTATATCTTCTTTTGGATTGACACCATAGAGCTCTGTTACTTCCCATTCTCCCTGTGTTAACTGTGTAACTAATCTACCACTTCGATTATATAAATACAGATGATTCCATCCATCTCGATCACTTTGCCATATAAAAAATGGAGAATTTTTTAAAAAATAGGGTCGAGTTTTTGGCTCTACATATTTTGAATCTCTCTCTTCGATCACAATTTTTATTTTCTCTCCAGATTTGAGATCGTACTCCACCAAACACATTTGATTTTGTTGCCTATTCACATGAGTGATATATATATACTTCTCGTCTGGAGAAAATGTAATGTTAGTTAGAAATTCTCCATCATTAATATCTGTATTTAAGTAATGAAATATTGGTTTTTCAGCAAGTAAAGAAGCTGCTACATCAAATATACCCACTTTTACTACATGGCTAGTTTTCCCAGCCATCGGATATTTAATTGTTTCTATAGATGTAACTTGACCTGCCACATCCATGATGGGATAATCTTCAACCATACTTTGATCCATTCTGTAAAAAGCGATATAATTTGCTTGAGGAGAGAAGTATTGACCTTCTCCTATGCCCCATTCACTTCTATGAACTGTTTCACCAAAAATGATTTGATATCCTGTATCTGGGCACAATAAAATGGGATTATACCCATTTTTTGCACTTTTAACATATACAGCATTATCATCTTTAACAATAAAAATTTTATTTTTTATGGATTGATCAATCACATTGTCAAACATGGGAACTCCTTCAAGAATTTCAGCAAATGTAATGGAAATCATTTCATTATAACCTGGGAAGAAGATAACATCTTTGTTAATCCATTCATAAAATGGGATTTTCTCAAAAGGAGTTCCATTGATTTTATGGTTGATTTTTGGCAATGTAATCATCTCTTTCAGTTTTCCATTACTTGCATCAATACAAAATATGGTATCATTTTGTACATAAGTGTACTGAGAAGTACCAGGTCTAAAATTTAAATTCTTTAGGTTGTCAATTTTATATTTACCATTAAAGACACCTTGAAGATCAATGTTTTGTGAGAAAACCTGAGTGATAAACAAAATCAAAAATAATCCAGAAAATAAAATCTTCTTTTTCATTGTTTTTTATTTTTCAACACTAAGCGGTTTGTTGATCTCCTCATTCCAAGGAAGACCATATTTTCCAATTTCAGCCATAAATGGATCTGGATCAAACTCTTCAACATTGAAAACGCCAGTTCCTTTCCATTGACCTGTAAGGATCATTTTAGCGCCGAGCATTGCTGGAACACCGGTTGTATAAGAAACAGCTTGTGCGCCAATTTCTTTGTTTACTTCAGCGTGGTCACAGTTATTCCATACAAAATAGGTTTTCTCTTTACCATCTTTTATTCCTCTAATTTGACAACCAATTGAAGTTTGTCCGGTATAACCTTCAGCTAACGAAGAGGGTTCAGGTAAAACTGCTTTTAAAAATTGTAAAGGAACAATCTCTTTGCCTTCATAAAGAATAGGTTTGATGCTTGTTAAACCAACTTCTTGAAGAACATTTAAAACATTGATATACTTTGGTCCAAAAGTCATCCAGAAACGCGCTCTTTTCAGAGTTGGATAATTTTTAGTAAGAGATTCTAGTTCTTCGTGATACAAGAGATAAGACTCTTTTTCACCAACATTTGGATAATGTATCGGTTTGTGAATAGACATCGGTTCAATTTCAATCCATTGTCCATTTTCCCAATATTTCCCTTTTTGAGTGATTTCCCGAATATTTATTTCAGGATTAAAGTTTGTTGCAAACGCTTTTCCATGATCACCAGCGTTACAATCAACGATATCCAGATAATGAATTTCATCAAAATGGTGTTTTGCTGCATAAGCAGTATAAATACTTGTAACACCAGGGTCGAAACCGCAACCTAGTAGTGCCATAATACCAGCTTCTTTGAATTTGTCCTGATAAGCCCATTGCCATTTATATTCAAATTTTGCTTCATCTTTTGGCTCATAGTTAGCAGTGTCCATATAGTTTGTTTTAGTAGCTAAACAAGCATCCATAATAGGAAGATCTTGATAAGGAAGTGCTACATTTATCACTAAGTCTGGTTTAAATGCTTGAATTAATGCAATAGTTTCTTGCACATTATCTGCATCTAATTGTGCTGTTTGAATTTTATTACCACCTACTTCTGCTGCAATTTTATCGCATTTAGATTTTGTTCTGCTTGCTAACATAATTTCAGAGAAAACTTCAGGAACTGATGCACATTTATGAGTTACAACAGAACCCACTCCACCTGCGCCAATTATTAGTACTTTTGCCATTGTTATTATTTTTTATGGGTTATTAATTTCATTAAATTGTTGAATGAGTGATTCATATTTATTCCGCAAAGATAAGATTTTTTTTGTATGTTTGCGTTACCAAAATTTAATACATAATTGATTGAAATGAAAAACTATTTTGCATTTATAAACTGGACAGTTGACCCTGTACTTTTTTCAATTGGAGGACTTCAAGTTAGATGGTATGGGTTGTTATTAGCAACCGGCTTCTTCTTGGCTTATTTAACACTTCAAAAAATATTTAAGCACGAAAATTTAAGTCAAAAATTACTAGATAGATTATCAATTTGGACTATTGTTTGGACAATTATTGGTTTAAGATTGGGCCATTTTCTATTTTATGATTTTGATTTTTTTATCAATCACCCTTTGCAAGTTTTATTACCATTTGATGCTCATTGGAATTTTATTGGATATCAGGGGTTAGCTAGTCATGGTGCCGTGATCTCCTTAATTCTGTTTTTATCCTATTTTGCTTGGAAATATAAAATGAATCCATTGTGGTTATTGGATAGATTAGCTATTGCGATTCCTATTGCAGCAGCTTTTGTTAGAATTGGAAACCTAATGAATCATGAAATTGTAGGGAGTATCACTGATGTTCCATGGGCGTTTAACTTTACTCATGGAGAATTTGGTGTTGCAAACACACTGAGACATCCTGCACAACTTTATGAATCTTCTGTGTATTTCTTTCTATTTCTATTTATGATTTTCTATTATTTCAAATTCAAAAAAGGGAAGATCAGTGCAGGTAGAACGACTGGTATACTTTTGTTTGTAATTTTTAGTGCCAGATTTATTATAGAGTATTTTAAGGAAGTACAAGTAATAAAAGAGAAAGAGATGACTTTATTGATTGGACAGTGGTTAAGTATTCCTTTTATTTTAATAGGAATTGGCTTACTAATCTATTCTTATATAAACAAAAATAATGTCCCTGTTTACATTGAACCCAAAGACTTAATGTCAAAAAAAGAGAAAACCCTTTCTGAAAAAAAATAGATCAACTATGGAAACATTTATTGAACTAGAAATTGTTGATGTTCAAAACTCTCAAACGCCCAATGATGCCTATGTCTTGATTTTAAAAGAAAAAGGTGGTATGAGAATTGTTCCCATTATAATTGGTTTAAGTGAAGCAAAAACGATTGTTTTGATATTAAATAATGTTAAATCCAGAAGGCCTACTCCTCATGAGCTTTTTAAAAATCTAACAGAACATTGTGGATATACTTTTTCACAAATACTTATTGAAAAATTTATTGAAGGGATATACTATTCCAAAATTGTTTTAACTAAAGAGAATGAGATTTTAAATTTAGATGCAAGAACTTCAGATGCTGTTTCGTTAGCTCTATTATTTAAAGCACCTATTTTTATTGAACCAACTATTTTAGATGAGGTTGCTATTTTGCCTTCTGAGAAAACTGATAGTAATAATGATTATTTAGAAGAGGAGTTTTTGGAAAATGTTGAATATGATCAATTTATTGATCAAAAGATCAAAGAGATGTCAGATGAAGAGTTAGAGACACTATTGCAAGGAGCTATAGAGAGTGAAGACTTCGAATTAGCAACTAAAATTCATGATGAGATTAAATTAAGAAATAATCTATAAAAAAAAGGCCTGCGAAAGAGTAACTTAAGCAGGCCTTATGTTTAGAATAAAAAAAATTAAGCTTCTGCAATAGTATTTGTAACAACAGAAACAAAAGATTTTCCATTTGCTTTCTTTTTAAACTGAACAGTTCCATCAACAAGTGAGAAAAGGGTATGATCTTTACCCATTCCTACATTTACTCCTGGATGATGAACAGTTCCTCTTTGGCGAATAATAATGTTGCCAGCTTTAGCAACTTGACCACCATATATCTTAACACCTAAACGTTTACTTTCGGATTCACGACCATTTTGTGAACTACCGACACCTTTTTTGTGTGCCATCTGTTTTTATTTTTATTTGTTTATACTCTATTAATTAAATTTGGATGTCATCAATTTTTATCGAAGTCAAATATTGACGATGACCATTCATTTTTTGATATCCTTTTCTTCTTTTCTTTTTGAAAATAAGAACTTTATCACCTTTAAGATGATTTAAAACGGTAGCTGAAACCTTTGCTCCTTCAATGGTTGGAGTTCCAACTTTTGTTAAACCGTCATTATCTACAAGCATGACGCGGTCGAAAGTAATTTGCGACCCTTCTTCAGCTTTTAGGCGATGAACAAAGATCTTATGATCTTTTTCAATCTTAAATTGTTGCCCTGCTATTTCTACAATTGCGTACATTGTTAATAATTTAATTTGTTAATACTACTTTTTGGGTCGGCAAAAATATAAAAAAATTCACTTTGTTCGGCAAAAAATGAAAAATAATGTAATTTTTTTTAAACATTTACGTTATAAAGGGGTCATAATACATACTAACATATTATATCATGTGGTATTTTTATATTATTTAACTAATTATCAACTAATTAAGCATATTTGTAAACATTTCTATTTTTTATGAGACAACTAGTAATATCCAAATCGATCACCAACAGGGACGGTGCCTCTCTTGATCGTTATCTTGCAGACATAGGTAAAGAGGGGTTAATTTCAGCTGAACAAGAGGTTGAATTGGCAAGAAAAATTAAAATGGGCGACCTTGACGCTCTTGAAAAATTAACGAAAACAAATTTAAGATTTGTAGTTTCTGTGGCTAAACAATATCAAAACCAAGGAATTGGTCTTCAAGATCTAATTAATGAAGGGAACCTTGGCTTAATGAAAGCGGCTACACGTTTTGATGAAACTAGAGGTTTTAAATTTATTTCCTTTGCTGTTTGGTGGATTCGTCAAGCGATTCATCAAGCTATTGCTGATCAAGCTCGGATTGTTCGTTTACCTCAAAATCAAGTTGGGAGTATCAATAAACTTAAAAAAGAGATCGCTAAACTTGAACAATCTCTCCAAAGACAGCCAACTGTTGAAGAAATTTCACAGTTTGTTGATCTACCAGAGTATAAAGTTGCAGAACTTTTAAAAATGAACTCCCATACTCAATCTATGGATGCTGCGATCTCTCCTGAAGAAGATACTGCATTTATTGATACTTTTGTTCCTGATACAGACGAAAGAACTGACAGCTCTTTAATGAAAGAATCTCTTAATAAAGAGGTTGAACAAGTTCTTTCCATTTTACCTGAAAACGAAAGAGCAGTTCTGAAATTATACTATGGTATCAATACTACTCATGAATATACATTAGATGAGATTGGCGATCGTCTTGATTTGAGTAGAGAAAGAGTGCGTCAAATTAAAGAGAGAGCTTTAAAAACTCTTCGACAAAAAGCAAGAAATAACCACTTGTCATTTTAATGAGTCTTAATATACTTATTGTAGATAAAGCACACCCTGTCCTTACTTATAAATTAGAAGGGGCAGGGTTTTGTTGTGAAACAGATCTGACGATTACAAAAGATCAATTTCAACAATTAGAAGATAAATATGTTGGTTTAATAATTCGAAGTAGATTTCGTCTGGATGCAGAAGCTTTTGATTCCAAACCCAATTTAAAGTTTGTTGTAAGGTTGGGTGCAGGAATGGAAAATATTGATGTTCAATATGCTGAAAGTATAGGAATAAAATGTATGAGCACACCCGAAGGAAATGCACCTGCTGTCGCACAACATTGCTTAGGTTTGTTATTAAACACTTTACGATGTATTTCAGAATCTAATTTAGAGGTACAAGAGGGCCTTTGGCTAAGAGAAAAAAATAAAGGACGTGAATTGAGTTCTTTGACCATAGGAATTATTGGTTTTGGAAATACTGGAAATGCCTTTTATAATCTCCTTATCCCTTTTAATCCAAGAATTTTGGTACATGACAAATATAAAACGGGATTTCAAAAAGCGGGAATTGAAGAGGTCTCTTTAGATTATCTCTTAGAGGAATCAGACGTAATTTCTATTCATATCAATTATACCCCTGAAAACTATTATTTTATGAATAGAACTCTTTTTCTAAAAATGAAAAAAGCTCCAATCTTAATGAACAGTTCAAGAGGATTAGTAGTGAACAGCTCAGATCTGATAGAAGCTCTGAATCAAAAATTAGTGTCAAAAGCAAATTTAGATGTTGTTGAATTTGAAGATGTAAATTTAAAAATTCCTCCTAAATCATTATGGAATAGAACTTTAATACAATTGGCTCAACATAAAGACGTACTTATAACACCCCATATTGCTGGTCAAACTTTAGAATCTGAAATACGTCATGCAGAAATTGCATTTCAGAGGATAGAATCTTTAAAATTATTAGATTAGGGTTATTCACAACCCCAAGTACATCCATCGAAACAATGGGTACATAGTTTTTCCTTTGGAAGACCAATTGCTTTCACTAATTCATCCATGGATACAAAATCGAGGGTTGAAATATGAAGTTGTTCTCTAATTTCATTCACCATTTTGTTATACTTTTCTGAACCAAATGTTGAATAAGCTTCCAGATCAATATCGTTTGAACCTTCAAATTTTTCAATAGTTCTTCTTGTTATAAGTTCCAAAACTGATTTTGAGGCAGAAAAATTAATATATGGACAAGGATAAACCAGTGGGGGACAAGAGATTCTCATATGAACATTTTTAGCTCCATAGTTATAAAGAATTTCAACATTATCTCTTAACTGAGTCCCTCTAACAATTGAATCATCACAAAAAACGACGCTTCTACCGTCCAACATTTTTTTATTAGCAATCAATTTCATTTTTGCAACCAGTTCTCTGACGTCTTGAGTTGGAGGAGTAAAGCTTCTAGGCCAAGTAGGAGTGTATTTAGTAATGGCTCTACGATAGGGAATTTTAGACTCTTCGGAATACCCAAGAGCCATACCAACTCCAGAATCTGGAATCCCTGATACAAAATCTGGGATAATTGTATCTCTGGAAGCCATAGATTTTCCAAGTTTTCTCCTTACATTATCTACATTTATTCCCTCATATTCAGATACAGGAAATCCATAATAGATCCATAGGAATGAACATATTTGCATTTTATCATTCGGTTTACGTAATTGTTTGATCCCATCAGCAGTAATCAAAACAACTTCACCTGGTCCTAAAAAATATTCAGATTCATAACCTAAGTTTGTAAAAGCACTACTTTCACTGGAAACAGCATATCCATCTGCAAAATGTTTTCCAATAACAATGGGTGTTCTTCCATAATAATCTCTAGCAGCAATTATTCCATCCTGAGTAAGTAAAAGAGTAGAAAAAGAACCTTTTACTTTTTGATATGCATTTTCGATACCATCAAGGATATCTTTTCCTTGAGAAATTAAAAGCCCTATTAGTTCAGTTGGACAAGTTTTTCCAAGACTAAGTTCAGCAATATGAGCCCCTTTTGAAAGTACATCCTCTTCTAATTCAGCCATATTGTTAATTTTTGCAACGGTAACCATTGCATATTTTCCAATTCGGGTTTTCATAACCATAGGTTGAGGATCAGTATCACTAATCACACCAATTCCAGCATTTCCCACAAATGAAGCGAGATCATCTTCAAATTTATTTCTAAAATATGCTTTTTCAAGATTATGAATGGCACGAATAAAATCACCATTCTCATTTATGGTTACCATACCGCCTCGGCGCGTACCCATGTGTGAGTTATAATCAATTCCATAAAAAAGATCTGTAGAACACGCTGTGTTCTTAATAGTTCCGAAAAAACCGCCCATAAAAATGTATTTTTGAAAAATAAGTTGCAAAAGTACGAAATTTAATGCAAAAAAATGTGATTAAGACTAATAAAAAACTATATTTTTGCGTTTTAATTAATAAAATATTTATTATGAAAAGAGTACCATTTTTTTTGTTCATTTTTTGCATTACGATTCTTTTTGTGGGATGCAAGAAAAAATCGGTTTCAGGTTTTAAGGTAGAAAATTTTTCTAATGGTAAAGCAGGTGAAATTATTTTGGTAATGGATAAAGAACAAATCTCACCCGATTTAACCAAACAAGTGGTTCAGATTTTGCAAAAACCACAACCGGCAATCAATCAAGTTGAACCCATGTTTGATATATTAAATTTTAATTCTAACGATTTTAATTCCTTTTATCAAAAACATAGAAATATTGTTCATTTTGACATTAATAGTGACCATGCTCAAAATATAATTAGTTTCAATAAAGATGTATGGTCTTCTCCTCAGGTTTATGTCCATATTAAAGGAAATAATCCAGATAGTTGTTTTGCACTTTTTGTTGAAAATGAAGAAAAAATTGTTAATTTACTTTATGATAACGACTTAAAACGACTACAATTACATTTTTTAAAAAACAATGATGCCAGTGTAGAACTTCGTATAAAAGAGAAGTTTGGAATTCAAATGAGTGTTCCACAACAATACTTTATAGCTCGTGAAGAAACAGATTTCATATGGTTAAGATTCAAAACGACAAAAAACGATAGATTTATTATGGTTTATCGAACTCCTGTTTATGAAATGTCTAAAGAGAATCTTATAAAAACTAGGGATTTAATGACTCAAATGTATATTCCAGGTGCTGTTAATGGATCTTATCCTAAAATTGCACAACACAGCGGATTTCCAATATATAATCCAATACAAGTAAAATCTAAAAATGGGATGGAATTAAGAGGCCTGTGGGAATCAGTGGGAGATTATATGGGAGGACCTTTTTATAGTTTTACTTTTGTGGATACAAAAGGAGCTTATTGTGTGACCATTGATGGATTTCTCTATGCACCTGAAGAGTCTAAAAGAGATTTTTTAAGAGAAGTTGAAGCTATTGTAAAATCTGTCAGATAATACAATTTTTCCAATTTATTTATCATAAATAGGGGAACATTCTCCTCATTATTTCGTCTAAACATTAGTGAAGAATTCAATTACAGATAAAGAACTGGTAGAGGGCTGTCTAAATAACGACAGGATAAGTCAAAGAAAGCTATATGAAAAATATGCTTCCAAGATGTTTATTGTGTGTATGAGATATGCTAAAACAAAAGAAGATGCAGAAGATATGTTGGTTGAGGGATTTCTAAAAGTTTATTCGGGACTTTCAAAATTTAATTGGGGAAGTAGTTTGCAAACGTGGATTCATACAGTCATGGTTAATACAGCCATTTCCTATTTTAGAAAACACCAAAAACATTACAACACAAGCTCGTTAGAGGAGGAAAGTTTTGAGGTATTTGAGGGTTTTGAACCAGAAGTTTTATCAAATTTAACTGGAAAAGAGTTCATGAATTTGCTACAAAAAATGCCAGATCATCTAAAATGTGTGTTTAATCTGTATGCATTTGAAGGATATAATTATGAAAAAATATCGCAAGAGTTAGGTATTAATATTGGAACTGCTCGATCCAGAATGTCAAAAGGAAAAGCATGGTTACAAGAAAAACTAAAATATGTTGCTATATAATAATAGAATAAGCTATTTATTAAAAGATAGATTAAAATGAAAACGGAACAATTCAATCGAATATTAGAAAATCTTAATGAGATACCATCAGAAAACTGTTGGAAATCTATTGAGAATCAGTTAAATATTGTGATGCCTGCTAATGGAAATTCTATTAATAGCTCAAATGTAACAATAACAAAGTCAAATTCGATTTTAGGTAAAATTGCTGCTTCACCATTTAAAGCTGCAGCAATCTCTGGAAGTGTTATTGCAGTTTCAACAGCAAGCATAATATTTATCAATACGCTTATCAACAAATCTGATCTAAACAATATTACAACAAATTTACCTATTCAAACTTCAATCTTGCAAGTAGATTCAACAAATCAAAAAAATGAACAAATAGAAAAAATTTCTCAAAATGATGTTGTCATTAATGAACCTAAATCTGTCTCTCCAATATCTGAAGTAACACAATTTGAAAACAAGCAAATAGTAACTCAAATTCAACCTATTCCCATTAAAGAGCCAGCTATCATTCAACCACAATCCGTTCAAATAAATTCAAAAGTTGAAAATATTCCAAATAAACAAGTTTCATCTAATTCATCAGTTATGGTACCCCAAAATATAGATCCAATAATTGAAGAACAAGATTTACCTGAAACGAAACCTATTAAAATAACTATTCCGAATATTTTCACACCCAATGGGGATGGATATAATGATTATTTTGTAATTGAAGGGATTGAGGAGTGCAAAGAACCAAAATTGTATATTAAATCCAAGAGTGGTCAATTAGTGTATCAATCTACGAATTATCAAAATGATTGGAATGGAGAAAATTGTAATGACGGAATATATATGTACTATTTTACATATAAGATCAATAATATAGAAGAAAAAATGACAGGAAGAGTAATTATCAAAAGATAATTACTCTTTTATACCCAATATTATTTTAACTTTAGGACCAATATCTTCTCCATTTTTATGGAGAAGTGTAGAGGAATCAAAAATATATGTAAAACTATCTGCTTTAGCTACTGTAGCAATTGCTTCAATTAAAAGATTTTGAAAAGGTTTAAGAAGTTCGAGTTGTTTTTTTTGAATCTCTTCCTCCATATAAGCTGAAAAATTTTCAATTCTTTCATATTTTTTCATTAATTCATCTTCATTAATTTTGAGACGAGCAGGTGAGATATTTGGAGTTGAAGCGAGTTTGTCATACTCTTCTTTCAGTTTTTTAAACTCTTCAGCCATTTTTTCTCCTTCCAATTTGAACCCATTAGAAAACTCTTCAAGAGCAATTTGAGCTGTGTCGACACCCGGAATTAGACGGATAATTTCACCATAGTTTATGTGTCCAAATTTGGTTTTATTTTGAGCAAAACTCAAAGAAGAGAATCCAACAAGTAGAATAAAGAGTGCAATAAATTTAAATTTCATGATAGACATTTTTTTAGTGTTTCTATTTAATTCCCAATTTGGCTTTTACTAAAGGTGTAATATCTTCTCCACCAGAGTACAATAGTATTTGAGTATCAAATATATATGTAAATCCTTTTTCTTTAGCAACGTCATCAATAGCTTTTTGAAGTTTGTCTTGATATGGTTTTAACAAGATGAATTGTTTCTCCTCGATGTCAGTTTGAACATTATTTTGAAACTCTACAATTCTATTTTGTAACGTATATAACTCATCTTCTTTCATTTTTCTAACAGAAGAGGTCATTGTACCAGCTTGTTTGTCAAAAGCATCTTTTTTGTTATTAAACTCATCAACCATTGTTTGATATGTGGTTTGCAATTCTTGTTGAAATTCTTGAATTTTTATTTGAAGTGAATCAATTCCAGGCATTGATTTCATAACTTCTTGAGAATTAATATGGCCATATTTCCCTTGAGCATTTGTAGAGATGGTAGCAATACAGAAGATTGCAAAAAACATTAAAATTGTCTTTTTCATAAATTTAAAAATTGTTGTTTATATTTTAATAATGGATTACTTTGGTGTGATACCCAGTTTTTCTAGAATTGGGTCATTAATATCGAATTTTTGATCTGCGTAAACAATGGTCATTGATCCTGAAACATCGAATACAAATGCATAACCTTTCTCTTTAGCATACTCTTCAATGGCAGTAAAAACTCTATCTTGGATAGGTTTTACAAGCTCTTCTCTTTTCTTAAAAAGGTCACCATCTTTTCCAAAACGTTTTTTTTGTAAATTTTTTGCTTCTTGTTCAGCATTCATGATTGTTTCTTCTCGATTTTTCTTTAAATTTTCAGGAAGTGTAATGGCCTCAACTTGATAATTTTTGTACATTGAATCGATAGATTTGAATTTTGCTTCAATCTCTTTTTGCCAAACAGCGGCTATTCTATCTAATTCTGCTTGTGCTTCATTATATTCAGGGATGTTTCCTAAAATATATTGAGAATCAATGTAAGCGTATTTTTGAGCAAAAACAGGCATGGAAACTAAAATAGCAAAAAATGCAATTAAAATGGTTTTTTTCATAGTTATAAAATTTAAAGTTTAATCATTAGACTATAAAAACTTTGATTTGTTAAATGTTTAATCAATGGACTGATTTATAGAAATATGGAATTGACTTTTTCCTGCATTTGCTGTACCAGGAACAGCATCAAAACCGTAACCCCAGTCAAATCCAAGAAGGCCAAACATTGGTAAAAAGATTCTAACACCAACACCAGCAGATTTATACATATTAAATGGTGAGTACTGTCTTGGATCAAGCCATGCTTTTCCAGCTTCTGCAAATGTTAATAAGTAAATTGTAGCACTAGGATTTAAAGAGATCGGATATCTTAATTCAGCAGTAAATTTATTAAAAATAGTACCCCCAATATAATCGGAATTTGCTTTAGGAGTAAGTGCAGATTCTTCATATCCTCTCATCCCAATAACTTCACGTCCATCAAGTTGCCAAGTTGCTAAACCATCTCCACCTAAATAAAATCTTTCAAATGGGGAGGGACCAATACCACTATTGTAATGACCCATAAAACCTGATTTAAGTCTAACATTAAGTACAAGATTTTCAACAATCTTAGTGAACCAAGAAACATTAAACTTCCATTTGTGCATCTCTAACCATTTATATTTGTCCTGTGGGTCTAAAGTGGAATAGTTTTTGTTGGAAAACAATGAATAAGGAGGTGTTAATTGAACGGAGAAGAGAATATCTGAGCCCTCTCTTGGGTATATAGGTGCATTTACAGAACTTCTTCCTAACGAGAAAGTATAACTCAAATTATTAGCATATCCATCTGAGAACACAAACAATGAACCATAGTTTTCAACTTGATATCTTTGGTAAAGTAAGGTGTGTGAAACTTGAAAATAATCATCAGGCCACTTAATTTTTTTAGAAAAAGTGGATGAGGCACTTAAAACTTTCAAAGCTCTATAACTATTATCTCCTTTAATAAAGCCATTACTTTGCACTTGATAAGTAAGAGCCGTTGTTAAAGAATTTGGTTTTTTTCCACCTACCCAAGGTTCAGTAAATGAAAATACGTAGTATTGATAGTATTTTTGTGTAACAGAAGCTCTTAAGGATAATCGTTGTCCATCCCCCCCAGGGACTGGAGTCCAGGCCTCTTTTTTAAACATTTTCTTAAATGAAAAATTATTAAAAGTAACACCTGCACTTAAAATAAGACCAATGGATTGTCCGCTATACCCTAAAGAGAGTTCTAATTGATCAGATAATGCTTCTTCAACAGTGTATGTTAAGTCAACAGTTCCATCAGCTTCATTAGGTTTTGGCACAACATTCATAGATTCTTGATTAAAATAACCTAAAGAAAGGAGCACTTGTTGGGTTCTAATCAAATCTGCTCTATTAAAAAGCTGACCAGGAATTGTTGTTACTTCCCTTAAAATTACATTATCGCTAGTTTTAGTATTACCTGAAACTGAAATTCTATTGTATAATGCTTGTTTTCCTTCTCTAATTCTAATTTCGATATCAATGGAATCGTTTTCAATGAATACTTCTACTGGCATTGCATTAAAAAACAAATAACCATCATTCATGTATAATGAACTAATGTCGTTACCACTTTCATTGGCAGTAAGGTTTGTCATTAATCTTGTTTGATTATACACATCACCTTTTGAAATATTTAAAAGTTGAAACAATAGTTCGGAGTTATATTTTGTATTACCTGCAAAGCTTATATTTCTGAAATGGTATTTATTTCCCTCATCTACATATAAATAGATATTAGCTCTACCTTTAGAAAATGCAATAGAGTCTTTAACAATAAACGCATCTCGATATCCAAAGTCGTTGTATTTATTTATCAGACTTATTTTATCTTTTTCGTATTCTTCTTTAATAAATTTTGATGATTTAGTGATTCTGATTTTTACTCTATCTGAGAAGTAATCTTCTAAGTGTTCAAGTAAATCCTTAGATTTGTAATAATCTGGATTTTTAAAGAAAAAAGCAATTACAGTATCTGCTTTATAAAAAGGGGCAATTTTAGTCATCTCTTTAGTACCTGACATAGACTTTTTAAGTTTACCAATAGAGACACCATTTGTTGCGCCAATAAAATTAATCTTTTCTATTTTAACTTTTCTATCTTTATTGACATCAAAAACCAAGGTAACACCTCTGGAAATTTTCTCATCTTTTATTTCTTCAACATTTACAGAACAATTATAATACCCTTTATCAACATAAAACTTTCGTATCATATTGATACATGTTTGTTTCATATTATCGTTAACAATATTCCCTTGTGCTATTTTAATAAGATCACGAAGATCTGTTTCTTCAGTTTTTCTAGTCCCTTTAAAACCAAATGAGACCAATCTGGCTCGCTCTGTAAGATGAACGTTAAAGAAGATGAGATCACCAACGATATTTGTAACAGTTATATCAATATCTTCATAAAGTCCTGTATTCCATATTCTTTTTATAGATTTTGAGATTTCATCACCAGGAACAGTAATGATATCACCAACACTGAAAAGGAGGTATCTAGGATCGAATGAATTAGACCCAGAGTTCGTAATTCCAGCAACTTCATATTTTTTTGGTATAGAGTAATCAAAAGTAAATGAAGGAGATTGTGTTTTTACAGTGGTGTCAATTTGACTGTAAATATTTGTATTACAAAATATTACAAAAGATATTACAAATAGTATTTTGGATAATAGGTTTGTCATTTACTTTTAAAAATTAGCTGGCAAATATAGTAAAAAATCATTGATTAATAAGCTGTTCAGATGTTTTTCCAAATCTTCTTTCTCGGTTATTGTATTCTTTGATAACGTTAAATAGATCTTCTTTTCTAAAGTCAGGCCATAATATTGGGGAGAAAAAGAGTTCAGCATATGCAATTTGCCACAAAAGGAAATTGCTTATTCTTTGTTCTCTTCCAGTTCTCAGTAGAATGTCGGGATCAGGAATATGACTTGTATTGAGGTTTTTTTGTATAGTATCTTCATTGATTTGTTCTGGTGAGAGTGATCCATTTTTTACTTGAATTGCAATTTTTTTAAGAGCATCTGTTAATTCCCATTTAGAACTATAGCTAAGAGCAAGAACCACTGTCAACCCTGTGTTATTTTGTGTAGTATTTATGGCATCGAGGAGTTCTTCTTTGCATTCTAGGGGGAGTGAATTAAGATCTCCAATGGATAGAAGTCTAACTTTGTTTTTCATTAAGTTGTTTAATTCTAATTTAATAGATTTAACGAGTAATGACATAAGAGCATCAACTTCCTCTTTAGGGCGACTCCAATTTTCGGTTGAGAATGCATAGAGGGTTAAATATTTAACACCAAATTCGCCAGCTCCTTCAATAACACTTCTTACGGATTCAACACCATTTTGGTGACCAAATACGCGATCTTTCCCATGTTCTATAGCCCATCTACCATTCCCATCCATAATAATTGCTATATGGGTAGGAATTTTAGAAGTATCAATATTTTCTACCACTGTTATTTTTTTTAGGTTTTACATTATAGCGAATATTACAAGAAGTATTTTCGTTACCAATTTTAAAAGTTGCTGTAAATACTGCAAAAGAGTACCAATCTTTCAAGTGTTCATTTCCTCTTTGGGTACCAGGTAGATTTTTTATTTCAGCTCTATCAGCTAATTGAGCAACTATTTCTCCTTTTTGAGCAAGAAGTATATCTTGATCAAAATATACTCCACTAACATCATCTAGATAATCCGTAAAAGTATATCTCATACCCCATTCAGCCCCAATTGAAACATATTTACCAATATTCCATTTTAAACCAATTCCAAAAGGGATAGCAACACTCACCAGACTATAAGGATTTAGATCTTGAGAGAGACCTTGTCCTTCTGTGCCTAAGCTTTGTAAGTCATACCATCTCCCATTTAATTCTGCTTGAGGATTAAAAGAGAAAGCGCTGATTCCTAAAAATATGTAAGGAGCAAAATGATTTCTGGCGGGAATATTGTAAAGATTAAAAAAATTAAGTTCTAATTGAGAGGATATCTCAGTGATTGGAGATTTAAAACTAAGGTTTCTAGCATAGTTATTATTATTTTCGGAATCGCTAGCTTTAACTTCAGCAAAGATAATATTTGCTTTAAGAGCCCATCTAGGGTTAAAGTTATATCGATATATGATTCCTCCACAAGGTTGAATGCTTGGGAAAAGCGAAGTTGGGTTTAAGTCACCTAGATAAAAAGATGTGCCAAACATTCCTCCAATTTCAGACTTTTGTGCGATGGAACTAAAGCCAAAGCAGCTCAAAAGCAATACGAAGATTAATTTTTTCATTCCTTATACTTTAATGTGCAAAGATACAAATTAACGATAATATTTTGATATTATTTTATCATAAAAAAGAAAGGGATTTTACTCCCTTCTTTTATACTTGCATTAAACTCTATTAATAAATATTGAAATAGAACTATTTTACTAAATCAACGATGGCTTTGAATGCCGTTGGATTGTTCATTGCGAGGTCGGCGAGGGTTTTGCGATTAAGTTCAATACCCTTCTTAGCTAAAGTACCCATAAATACTGAGTACGACATGCCATATTCGCGAACGCCCGCATTAATACGGGTAATCCACAAACTTCTGAATGCTCTTTTTTTGTTTTTACGATCACGGTAAGCATATTGTTGTCCTTTTTCCCAAGTATTCTTGGCAACGGTCCATACATTTTTGCGTTTTCCGAAGTACCCTTTGGTACGATTCAAAATCTTTTTTCTTCTTGCTTTTGAGGCAACGTGATTTACTGATCTTGGCATAAATTCTCCTTTCTTTTTTACGTCAGCGGTTTACATCGTGTAAACACTTAAATGGCTGATAGTAAAGTTAATAATTATTTTTTTAACAAAGTCCCAACATTCTTTTGATGGTACTTTCCATGGTCTTATCTGCGATAGCACTATAAGTCAAATTACGTTTTCTCTTAGTAGATTTTTTCGTTAAAATGTGACTATGATAAGCATGGTGTCTTTTTACTTTACCGGTGCCTGTAAGAGTAAATCTCTTTTTAGCAGCGGATTTGGTTTTCATTTTTGGCATTTTGAAGTAGTTTTAAAATGTTAATATAATGAGTTATAATGCAATTTTATTATTTTTTTGGAACAAGAATCATAATCATCCTTTTTCCTTCTAGTTTAGGCATACTTTCAACTTTTCCATAATCTTCCAACGCAGTGGCAAATTTTAAGAGGATAAGTTCACCTTGATCTTTATATACAATCATTCTTCCTTTAAAAAAGACATCGACTTTTACTTTACATCCATCTTTTAAAAATTTGATAGCATGATTCACCTTAAATTCAAAATCATGTTCATCAGTATGGGGTCCAAGTCGAATCTCTTTAATCACAATTTTTGCAGATTTTGCTTTGATCTCTTTCGCTTTTTTCTTTTGTTCGTAAAGGAATTTTTGATAATCCATTATTTTACAAACAGGTGGACTAGCTTGAGGAGAGATCTCCACTAAATCTAGATTTAAACGTTCAGCTATAGCAAGAGCATCTCTCAAATTTGTAATTTGAGGTTCTAAATTATCACCAACTAACCTTAAGGTTGAAGCGGTAATAAACTCGTTAATTTTGTGAAGAGCTTCTTTTTTTTGTGGTGCTCCTCTACGAATATACGGACGTTGAGTTTGCGTTGCGATATTTTTTCTCCTTTCTATTGGTTTCTAATCACTTTATTTATAATAAATTTAGGGGCGCAAAATTACAAAAAAAATCGATTCGTTTTGTATATATTATAAACTTTTTTTTTGAACCAAAAAATGGTTCATTAACATTGGTTTGTTTAAAACTAGGTGGTTAAAATTGAAATATTCATATACTAATAATGTAACTTTGCACGTTAATATGAACTATTATGATAACAGTTGCAATTTTTGCTGGCGGAAACTCAGGAGAACATGAGATTTCACTTAAGACAGGCCATAACATTCAAGAAATGTTAGACAAAACCATTTTTGAAACCTATTTCATTGTTGTTAAAGGTGTTAATTGGTCATTTACAAATGAAAATGGGGAGACATTTTTGATTAATAAAGATAGTTTTACTCTTATAACCGAACAAAAAGTAGTCCACTTTGACGTTGTTTTTAACGCCATTCATGGAGATCCAGGAGAAAATGGAAAGTTACAATCCTATTTTGAAATGATGAATATTCCATATACTGGTTGTGATAGTTTCTGCTCAGCACTAACATTCAATAAGTATTTCTGTAATATTGCTGTTGAAAAATTTGGAGTTCCAATTGCACCATCTATTCATTTTTTTAAAGATGAAAAAATCGATTTTAATCAAATTATAGCCACTTGTGGCTTGCCTTGTTTTGTTAAGCCATGTAATTCTGGATCTAGTGTTGGTGTTAATAAAGCGCATAATTTAGAAGAATTAAAGGATTTTATAAATATTGCATTTGATGTTGATGAGCAAATCATAATTGAAAAGTTTATACCAGGCAGAGAACTTACTTGTGGAGTTGCTAAGCTTAAAGGTGATGTAAAAGCACTCGCTGTATCAGAAATATTAAGTTCTAAAGAGTTTTATGATTTTGAAGCTAAATATACTCCTGGGTTTCTGGAAGTAGTCACTCCTGCTAAGATTGATTATGATTTGGAAAATAAAATCAAACAATATTCTGAACTAATTTTTAAAAGATTTGGATGTAAAGGAGTTGTTAGGATAGATTATATCGTTACTTCTGACAATATTCCCTATTTTTTAGAAGTAAATACAATACCGGGGCAAACTGCAGTTAGTTTGGTCCCCAGACAAATTAAATACAATCATATTGATCTCCAAGAGTTTTATGGTGCGTTAGTGTTTGAAGCAATCAATAAACAATAAAAATAGAAATATGAAGAAAACATTACTAATTATTTTTTTATTCGGTGTTTGTAGAATTTATGCACAATATACAGAAAATGATATTAGAAACTATATTGAGCAATACAAAGAGTTAGCCATTTCAAAAATGTATGAGTTTAAAATTCCAGCAAGTATCACTATTGCACAAGGTATTTTTGAGAGTGCTTGTGGTACAAGTCGGTTAGCAAAAGAAGGAAATAATCACTTTGGAATAAAATGCCATAAAGAGTGGACTGGAGATACGATAAAAGTTGATGATGATGCTCTTCAAGAGTGTTTTAGAAAATATACTAATGTTGAAGAGTCTTTTGATGATCATTCAAATTTCTTGATTTCTCGCCCTAGATATTCAAATTTATTCACATTGGAAATAATGGATTATAAAGCTTGGGCTAAAGGATTAAAATCTGCAGGGTATGCTACAAATCCTAATTATGCTGAAAGGTTAATTAGTCTTATTGAAAGATTTAATATTGCAAAACTAGATACAATTTACCAAGAAAGATTGGGATCAGGGTGGTTTGAAAAGCCAAATCTTGCAATTACAGATGAAAATAAAGAGGAACCAAAAACTGAAATGAACTTGTTAAAAGATAAGGATGGTGTTGTATTTATTCCAGATTTATCTCAGTATAAAAAAGTAAATTATCCTTTTTCTAATAGACCTACCTACGAAAATAATAAAGTATTATTTGTTAAAGCTCAAAATGGGGATACTTACGCAAAAATTGCAAGAGATGTTCAAGCTGAAGAATCTGTAATAAGATATTATAATGATGTCCCAAAAGGAAGAGTATTGGTTGTGGGGGAAATCGTTTATATTGAAAAGAAAGCTCGTAATTGTTCAAAATACTCACATACTTTAGAAGAGGGCGAAACTTTACATTATATTTCACAAAAATATGGTATTAGAATATCTGAAATAATGAAAGCCAATAAACTTACCGAGAAATCTGTGGTTAAAGTGAATAGTATAATAAAATTAGGAAAACGAAAAAATCAATTTTTCAATAATTTGTTTAAAAGAAAATAGATAATGACAAAGAATAGGTTTATTATTTTATTATTGTTAATACTTAGCAATGTTGTAGTTCAATCTCAGAATTTAGATGAAACAGCAGTAAGAAAATATGTTGAGATGTACGCTCCAATAGCTGTTACTTATGGCAGAATGTATAATATTCCCTCGAGTATTCTATTAGCACAAGCACTTCTATATACAAAAGCAGGGACAAATCACTTAGCAAAAGTTCCCAATAATCATATGGCAGTAACTTGCACCAAAGCAGATGTTGACAATAGATATCATCAAGATAATAATACGAACAACATTTGTTTTAAAAAATATGCAACGGTCGAAGAGTCGTATAATGATTATCTTCATAAAATCAAAGAGAATAGTTTATATACTCCGCTTTTTAAATTATCTAATACAGATTATAAAGGGTGGGCGAATGGATTGCAAAAAATTGGACACTCTACAAATGCAAATTATGGTGGAATGTTGATTTCATTAATTGAAACCTACCATCTGGATCAATATGATTCTTCTTCTAAAGACGTAATACCAGAACCAAAAAGTGAACCAGTTCAAATAGAGATGCCGATTCAGGTGGTTATTGACCCGTCATTGTTAGAAGTAAAAAAACCAAATGAAGAGAAACCGATTGAAGTTCAAATTGTACAAGAACAACAAGATACTATAAAAATTGTCTCAATACCTAAAGTGGAAAATGAGTCTCCTGCAATTCCTGCAGACTCAATCACTTCTAAAGAAAAGTCTCAAGTGATTAAAATGGCCGATACAGTTCCTCCCCTGAAATCCAAAGTTTATATTATAAATGATGTTTCAAAGTTAACAACTGTTTATTATCCTTATACTGAACGACCAGTTTACGTAAAAGAGGGTATAAAATTTATCATTGCTGCTAAAAATGATTCTTTTGAAAAAATTGGCAAATCTGTTCAATTACCAGAAACACACCTCAGACTTTATAATGACGTATATGATTACAAATATCAACCTGAAGAAGGTGAGGTAGTATATATTCAAAAAAAGAACAAAAAATGTAATACACAATATCATACCATTGAGATGGGGGAATCGTTAAGATATATTTCTCAATTGTATGGTGTAAGATTGGAAATGATTTTAGAAAAAAATGATCAAGAGAATATCGGTGTAGGATTTATGATGTGTATCAGTTGTAAAAAGTAAATTATGTCAAAATCTTTTTATTATTTTAATCCTAGCACACTTTCATTTGAGAAAGCAGAGTTTACTTTTAAAGATCTAGCCAAAAGAGTGCTATGGTTATTGGGAACAGCTTTATCATTTGCACTTGTATTTGTTTGGATTTCGTTTTATGTTATTGATTCTCCTAAAGAGAAAGTTTTACAAAAGGAGAATAATGAACTAAAAGAAAGATTAAAACAAATCAATCAAAAATTAGATGTAATGGAGATTGTACTTCATGACATACAAGATAGAGATGATAATGTTTATAGGTCAATCTTTGAAGCGGAGCCAGTACCTATTGAACTTAGAAATCCTTTTTTTAATAAAAACACCAAATATGATCATATTTCAGAACATGAAAGTGAGAAACTATTAAAAGTTATTGCAGAAAAAACAGATCAATTAGTAGTTCAGATGGCTTTACAAATGAGATCATTGGATACTGTTTCATCATTAGTTAAAAGGAAAAGTGAGATGTTAAATGCTATACCTGCAATACGTCCAATTAAAAATATGTATCAGGTAACTTCAGGATTTGGAAGGAGATACCACCCCATTTTAAAAACAATTCGTCCTCATACAGGTATCGATATAACAGCTCCAAAAGGAACTCCTGTTTACGCAACGGCAGATGGAATAGTATCCAGTGAACAAGGTGGCTCTGGGTATGGTGTTACAGTTGTTTTGAATCATGGTTTTTCATATCAAACATTGTATGCACATTTGTCAAAAAAACTTGTAAAAACCGGACAAAGAATTAAACGAGGACAATTAATAGGTTATGTTGGCAATACCGGGCTTTCAATGGGTTCTCACTTACATTATGAAGTTTTAAAAGGTGGAGTCCCTGTAAATCCTGTTCACTATTTTTTCAGTGATATTACACCTCAAGAATATGATGCAATTCTAGAGTCATCAAAGAAAATCAACCAAGCACTCTCCTAAAAGATTTTATAATGAAATTAAAGTTTAAAAAAATTAAAAAAATTTGGGGAGCCATTAGAAGAAATTGGCGCGTAAACCATAGATTGGTGATTAGTGATGAGTCTACACATGCTCATATATTTGAACTATTGTTAACCCCAAGAAGATTATTTGTAGTGATCACTGTTTCTGCTTTCGTGTTAATTTTCCTTACAACGATGTTGATCGCATTTACACCTTTGCGAGTGTACGTTCCTGGATATACAAATCCCAACGAATATAGGATGTATCGAAAACTTGTCTATAAGGTGGATTCTTTAGAAAACGCATTAAGACAAAACCAACAATATCTTGCCAATTTTTACAATGTATTGAATGGGGTTATTCCAGTAGAAAATTCTGAAATTACAGATAATAAAGCTGTTGCACATCAAAAGGAAGATGCTGATGAGGTTTCAAAGGGGATTTCTCAAATTGAAAAAGAAGCTGAAAGGATCATTTCAGAAATTAAAGATAGAGGTGTAAAAACAAATCTTTCTTTAAATCAAAGAGCAACATTAAAATCTATTACACTTTCTCCACCTACTATAGGTTTAATTTCTAAACCATTTTCACTATCTGAAAGACATTTAGCCATTGATATCAAAAATGAAAAAGGAACCATGATCACTTCCATTGCCGATGGATTTGTTTTGTTTGTGGGATACACTCCTAAAGATGGGAATATGATTATTGTTCAACATACTGGAGATTTGATCTCTGTTTACAAATCTGCTGAAACTATTGTGAAAAAAGCTGGAGATAAAGTATCTATTGGGGAAATGATTGCTACAATGGGGAATACTGGTGTGGAATCCAGAACGTATCATTTACATTTTGAATTATGGTTTAAAGGAGCCCCTGTAAACCCTCTCGATTATATATCAATTTTTTAAATAAATATTCATGGAGAAAATAATTACACTAGATAATTCGGTTGCGGTTGGTGTCTATGGGAAAAATAATGCCAATATTGATCTCTTGAGACATATTTATCCAAAACTTAAAATAACAGCAAGAGGAAATGAAGTTAAAATAAATGGTGAAGATTTAGAAGTTTCACTATTTGAAAGTAGATTTCAATTGCTTATAATCCATTTTGAAAGATTTGGGAAAGTGAATGAGAATGACATTTTGAATATAACGGCTTCTGAAGATGACTCCTTCTATAGAATGGATAAGAATGGTTTTGAAGATGATATCATTGTTCATGGAAGGGACGGAAAAGTGATTAAAGCAATTACTCCAAATCAGAAAAGATTTGTTGAAAGTACAAAGCACAATGATATGGTTTTTGCCATAGGACCAGCAGGTACTGGAAAAACGTATACTGCGGTTGCAATGGCGGTTAGAGCTTTGAAAAACAAACAAATAAAAAGAATTATCCTTACCCGACCTGCTGTGGAAGCTGGAGAGAATTTAGGGTTTCTTCCTGGAGACTTAAGAGACAAACTTGACCCTTATTTACAACCCCTATATGATGCTTTATGGGACATGATGCCCATGCCTAAACTATTAAGTTATCTTGAAGATAAAACGATTGAGATTGCCCCATTAGCTTTTATGAGAGGGAGAACCTTAGATAATGCATTTGTTATACTTGATGAAGCTCAGAATGCTACTGAAGGGCAGATTAAAATGTTCCTCACAAGAATGGGGAAAAATGCAAAATTTTTTATTACAGGTGATTTAACCCAGATAGATCTTCCGAGACATCAACACTCTGGATTGATGCAAGCAAATCGAATTCTAAAGGAGATTAAAGGGATAGATTTTATTTTTATGACACAAGTGGATGTTGTTAGGCATCCTTTAGTTACAAAAATTATCAATTCTTATGAAAAATGGGAGAATGATAGAATTAAACCAGTTATTGAATGAAAATCAGAAAGTTATTAATACCTTTTAGTATTTTATATGCTCTTATCGTAGCATGTCGGAGATTTTTATATAAAATAGGTTGGTTTAAAAGTACATCTTTTCCAGTACCAACTATTTGTGTTGGTAATTTAAGAGTAGGGGGAACTGGAAAAACTCCTCAAATTGAGTTTTTAATCGAACAACTTTCTGTGCATTATAAAATTGCTGTTTTGAGTAGAGGGTATGGGAGATCTACTAAAGGGTATATTCTTGCAAATCATCTTTCTAATAGTGAAAAAAGAGCGGATGTAATTGGAGATGAACCACTTCAATATGTATCTAAGTTTCCCAATTTAATTGTAGCTGTTTGTGAAAAACGTGCTGTTGGGATGAATAATTTAATGGAACAATTTCCCAATTTGGATCTGGTTTTATTAGATGATGCATTTCAACATCTGGCAGTAAACTATACTTTAAAAATCTTACTTACTGAATTCAACAATCTGTATGTTCATGATTATCCATTTCCTGCTGGTAACTTAAGAGAATTTCGAAAAGCAGCAGATAATGCGCAAATGATCGTGGTTACAAAATCACCATCAAATATTGATGAATTGAAATTGCTATGGATTAAAAAAGAGTTGAAAATTAAACCGAATCAATCATTGTTTTTTTCATCAATCATTTACAAACCTTTCATTCCGTTAACTTCTTCAGCTAAAGATATGATTTATGATCATTCAACAGAATTAATAGTAATAACAGGCATTGCAAATCCAAAGACTCTTCTTTCCCATTTAGAACTCAATTATTCAAAAATTACACTTTTTGATTATCCTGATCATCATCCATTTTCAACTATAGATTTAGAAAATATACAAAATAAATATTATTCAATTCCTGAAAGTAAGGCAATTATAGTCACAACTGAAAAAGACTGGATGCGTTTAAAAGGTATTCAAGAAAATTGTTTATTTTTGCTACCCGTTTTTTCAATTCCAATTGAGATCCGGTTTATATTAGAAGAAGATAGTTTTATATCAAAAATTGAAGAATATGTTAGAAAAAATTAAAGAAAGTGCAAATTTTCTTACCGATAAAAAGAGATCATCACCTAAAATTGCGATTGTATTAGGTTCAGGTTTAGGAGGATTAGTAGATCATTTAGATGTAGAAGTTGAAATTCCTTATCCAGAAATCCCCAATTTCCCTCATTCAACCGTAAAGGGGCATCGTGGAAGTATGGTGTTTGGGAAAATGAATAATGTAGAAGTGGTTGTTCTTTCCGGAAGATTTCATTTTTATGAAGGTTATACAATGAAAGAGGTTACTTTCCCATTACAAGTACTTAAGGAGATAGGTGTTCGTACACTTATACTTTCGAATGCGGCAGGCGGAATGAATCCAACATTTAAAGTGGGTGATATTATGGTAATCAACGATCATATCAATATGATGGGCACAAATCCTTTATTAGGACCAAATGATGAAAGAATAGGGCCTCGATTCCCAGATATGAGTGAACCGTATTCCAAAAATATCAATAAAATCGCTTTCCAAACAGCTGAAACTTTAAAAATTCATTTACAAAAAGGCGTATATGTTGGAGTTACAGGACCATGTTTTGAAACACCAGCCGAATATAGAGCTTTTCATATTCTAGGCGGTGATGCAATTGGTATGTCTACAGTTCCTGAAACTATTGTTGCTAAACACAGAGGTATGGAAGTGTTTGCTATTTCTGTGATTACTGATTTAGGAGTGGTTGGAAATGTAGAAAAAGTTTCTCATGAAGAGGTTCTTATGGCTGCAACAATTGCTGGTCCAAAAATGGTACAACTTGTATACAATATGTTGCCTCAATTATAGATTCGCAATCTAAATCCATCAAAACCAGTACGATACATATATAAAGGATTTTGGGCGGGACCGTTTATTACACTCCCGTCCAAAATATTGAATCTTGAGCCACACTTTGTGCAAGATAATGTTAAACCTGAATCCTCCATCCAAATCCATGCATCTTCCTCTTGCCAATCATAAGGGCAAGCTCTATCATAACACATAAATGAACTCTCTGATAATCTGTATGCAATAAGACCATTTACTCCACCAGTGAGATACACATATCCCCCATAATTTAAAAGATTTTGATAACGGGCATCGTCTAAATAAAGATAAATATCAATTTTTCTAGTAGGGATGGTTGGATGAATGTAATCATCACAACTATTTAAAATTAAAAAAGTTAATAAAAACAAAAAGGTTCGTTTCATGTAAATAAGTCTTTAATTACTGTAACGTTTATTTTGATTTTTTGGTATTATCTTCTAAATTTTCTTTTTTCACCATAAGATTTTGAGCTTCCCTTTTTTGAATCTCTTGAACGATCTGAACTTTTTTTACGATCTTTCCAATTCTCTCTTTTTCCGGAAAATTTTTCTCTTGAAGAACCTTCATCACTTCTCTTAGATCCAACAATAACACCAATATCTCGATTTTGATAAACAAATCCTTGGAATTTATTCATTACAACATCTGCAAATTTTGGATCCACATCAAATTTTGAGCAAGACTCAAAAATATCTATTTTCCCAACTTTTATATCTCTGTTATTTGTTGTTTCATTAATAATTCTTAGTAGTTTATCCACCCCAACATTATCTCTTTTCCCAATATTGATTTGCAAAGTAGTATAATTGATATCCCTACTTTCTCTTGGACTTTTTCTGTCAGAATCTCTTCCATCTTTTCCTCTTCCATCTCTTCCTCTACTTTCTCTTTCAGATTCTACTGGAATATTTAAGTCAGGGGTATTTTTATAATAACCTAACAATCTGCTTAATTCTAAAGATACTAATCTTGCAATCAAATCATCTTTCTCGATATATGAGAATTTTTTCTTGATAATTTCTACATAGTCACCAATCTCATCATAATTAACTTCTGCTGACTCAACCAAATCCATAAAATGAAAAAGTTGTTTTCTACAAACCATTTCTCCAGTAGGTACGGCAACAGGTGTAAATTGTTTTCCCATTGATTTCTCAATATATTTCAATTTACTTTTTTCCTTTAAGTTTACAATAGCTATTGAGATACCCGTTTTATCTGCTCTACCTGTTCTTCCACTTCTATGAGTGTAAATTTCGTAATCATCAGGAAGATTGTAATTGATAACATGAGTAAGATTGTTTACATCTAATCCTCTTGCAGCTACATCTGTAGCTACCAAAATTTGAAGATTTTTGTTTCTAAATCTTGACATTACCTGATCTCTCTGAGCTTGTGAAAGGTCGCCATGAAGAGAATCTGCATTATAACCATCTCTAATTAACATGTCAGCAACATCTTGAGTTTCAATTCTAGTGCGACAAAAAACGATTGCATAAATATTGGGATTAAAATCAGCAACTCTTTTTAAGGCAAGGTATCTGTCTTTTGCTTGAACGGTATAGTAATAGTGTTTAACATTATCTGCAGCAGAATTTTTTTCTCCAAGAATCACTTTTTCTGGATTACTCATATAGTTATAAGCTATATTTTCAACATCTTTAGACATGGTAGCAGAAAATAGCAATGTATTTTTTGTAATAGGTGTATGTTGTAAAATGGAATCAAGATCTTCTTGAAATCCCATATTTAACATCTCATCAGCTTCGTCAAGTACTAAGTATCGAACTTTTGATATGTCGATATATCTTCGTTTAATCATATCTAACATTCTACCAGGAGTTGCGCAAATAATTTTGGCCCCTTTTTGAAGTTCTTGTCTTTGACGATCAATACTTGCTCCACCATAAATAGCCACTACTGACATTTTTGGCATAAATTTTCCATAATTTGCGCAATCTTTCGCAATTTGCATGCATAATTCACGGGTTGGAGATAGTATTAAAGCTTCTGTATAATCAGCTTTTGTATCAATGTTTTGAATAATTGGCAATCCATATGCTGCCGTTTTTCCTGTTCCAGTTTGTGCTAAAGCTACTAAATCACATTGCTTTTCCATCAAAATTGGAATTACGTTTTCTTGTACAGGGGTTGGGTTTACAAAGCCCAATTCATCAGTCGCTTGCAAAATTCTTGCATCGAGATTGAGATCTTTAAAAGTCATATTGTAAATTTGTTTAAGGGAACATCTAAAAGAAATGAAACCTTATATAGTGATCAATCTGTCAGAGATTCTGTTTTGAATCGGCAAAGATACAAAAAATAACAATACTGCAAAACCTTAGTTTAATGTTTATTAAAATTAGGATTTCTCAATTTTTATTCATATTTTTGTAAACAAATTTTAAATCAAAAAACGTATGAAAAAAATATATTTTATTATTATTATTTTCCTATTGACAGGATGTGCTGATTTACAAAAAGTTTTAAGCTCACTTCCATCTCCAACTTCGACCTCTACTTCTTCACAAATAGATATTGCCGGAGGCCTGAAAGAAGCACTAAAAAAAGGAGTTTCTGCTCAGGTTACGAAATTAATGGTTACGGATGGTTTTTATAATAATCAACTTGTTAGAATACTTTTACCTGATGAGTTAAAAAAAGTGGATCAGGCACTAAGAAATCTTGGGTTAGGAGCGCTAGCGGATAAAGGAATTAAAATGTTGAATACAGCGGCTTCTGATGCTGTAAAAGAGGCAACCCCTATTTTTGTAAATGCTATTACCAGCATGACTTTTAACGATGCCAGAGGTATACTAATGGGTGGACAAGAATCTGCAACACAGTATTTAAAAAATACAACATCATCGGCTTTATATTCAAAGTTTTTCCCAGTAGTTAAAAATTCATTTTCAAAAGTTGGAGCGGATGTTGTTTGGCGTGAAATTATTACAAAATACAATAGTATCCCTTTGGTGACAAAAGTGAATCCTGATTTAAATAACTATGTTACCAATAAAGCGATGGAGGGTGTATTTAAAATGATTGCCATTGAAGAAAAAAATATTCGTACAAACATAAATGCACGAACTTCTACACTGTTAAAACAAGTGTTTGCTTTACAAGATAGAAAATAACTTGGTAAAGTTAAAATTATTTAAAAATGGCAAGAATTTTTTCTGGTGTCAGTATTCCTAAAAGTTGAAGAACGACCAGGATTATTAATGTTAACATGATATATCTAACAAAATTTCCCCCATTTTTTATAGCATATTTCACACCAATTGTTGCCCCAATTGTGTTCCCAATAGCATGAATAAGGCCAGCATTCCAATCAACATTACCTTTTGCACTAAAAACTAAAAGTGAAAAGGGAATTGAAAACATAACAAAAACGATCTTAAATACGTTGGCTTTGATGATATCATAACCACCAACTAATACTAACATTCCTAAATAGAAATATCCAATTCCAACGTGAACAAAGCCACCATAAATGCCTAAAAAAAAGTAAGTTAAGTATTGTAGGTATGTTACAGGTTTAATTTGCAATGCTTTATTTTCTTTAAGCCATCTGTTCGGATCAAATATCATTGAGATTCCAAAAAGGAAAACGATACCTGCAAATATATATGAGAATATTTTTTCTGGTAACAAACTCGCTAAAAAAGCACCAGATAAATTTCCTAAAATAATGGGGATTACAAGCTTCAAAGATTTACCCCAATCTATCATTTTTTTTCTTTGGTATAGGAAAACAGCTGTTAGTGTTTGAAAAAAAATAGGAATTCTGTTTGTTCCATTGGCAACTATAGGGGGGAGTCCTAAAAACATAAAAAGGGAGATGGAAATTATAGTTCCACCTCCCGCTAGCGTATTTATAAAACCTACAATGACACCAGAAATTATTAAAATAATCGAGGTAGTCAATGTAAGATCCATTATTCTATCTTTTACTCTTCTCCCTCAACCAATTGTTTGTCAACAAAAATACGACCGCATGCTTCACATACAATAATTTTTTTGTGTAAACGAATATCAAGTTGACGTTGAGGAGGAATCATACTAAAACATCCACCACATGCTTCTCTATCAATTTGAACGATAGCTAAGCCGTTTCTTGCACCTTTACGAATTCTTTCGAATGCAACAAGAAGTCTTTGATCTACATTAACTTTAAGTGTATCATATTGCTCAAGAAGTTCCAATTCTTCTTTTTCTGTATCAGCAATAATATCACTTAACTCGCTCTTTTTTTGCTGAAGAACATCAGCAATTTCATTAAGTTTTTCCTCGAATACAGATACCTCTTCAGTTTTTGCCGCTATTTCACTATTAAACTTATTGGTATTCTTTTCGCAAACTTGAATCTCCAATTTTTGAAATTCAATCTCTTTAGTAAGAGAATCATATTCACGGTTATTTCTTACATTGTTTTGTTGCTCTTCATATCTTTTAATAAGAGCAATAGATTCCTTAATTTTGAAATCCTGATCCACAATTTTTTGTTGAAGATCTTTTAAATCCTCTTTGTATTTTGTAATACGGGTTAACATACCCTCATGTGCGTCTTCCAAATCACTAACTTCATGTGGAAGTTCACCTCTTATAACTCTAATTTTATCAATTTTGGAACAAATTTGCTGAATTTTATACAAAGATAAAAGTTTTTTTGCAATAGTTTGCTCTTCAATTGTTTCTGTAGAATCAGTATGTTCTACAGGAGTTTCTTGAAAATTTTCAATGTTTCTATTTTCGTTAACATCCACAATATCAGTGATTTCATCAACTTTTTTCTTAGCCATAGTATTGTATTCTTTATATATTAAATCTATATTATATCAAATTAATCTCTAATTTCTCATCTTCAGAAATATAGCTTGCAAAATTAGTAAAAAAATCGGTTATCTCGTTGAATATTATTTCTCTTATAAAATTTTCTCCTTCAAAGTGACCAATGTCTGCAACAATCATACGATTTTCTGCTAAAAAGTAATCGTGGTACTTAATATCACCCGTTAAATATATATCTGCTCCCATACCAATAGCTTCCATAATAAAGGAAGCCCCCCCACCTCCACATACAGCAACTTTTTCAATTTTTCTCTCAATTTTTCCTGAATATTTAATGGATTCTATGTTGAGTTGTTTTTTAACAAATTGTAAAAATGGTTTTATTTCCATGGGTTCTGGCAAAGTACCAACTCTTCCTAAACCTATTTGATAATTTTGATTATCAAGATTAATGATATCAAATGCAGGTTCTTCATATGGGTGATGATTGAACACAGCTTCAATTACTTTTTTTTGTGCATGGGATGGAAATATTATCTCAATGCGTTCCTCTGCTACTTGTTCTGGTATTCCGGATTTTCCAATGGTAGGGTTTGCTTCTTCATTGGGAGTAAAAGTCCCATACCCATTCATATTATAACTACAATTTGAATAGTTTCCTATGTTACCAGCACCAGCTTCAAAAATGGCATTACGTAGTTTTTCAACGTTATCTTTGGGAGTAAAAACGACCAGTTTCTTAAACATATCCGTTTTAGGTGATAAAACCTTTATATTTTGCAATCCTAGTTTTTTTGAAAACAAAACATTTCCTCCGTTGATCCCACTATCCATATTCGTATGCATAGAGTAAAGTAAAATTTTATTCTCAATAGCTTTAAAAACCACTTTTCCTACTCGATTTGTGGGCTCTATTTTTTTTAAACCATTTCTATAAATAATCGGATGATGAGATACCACCATATTGCAATTCTTAGAGATGGCTTCTTCAATTACTTTTTCACTGATATCAAAACAAACCATTACTCCTGTAATCTCACGCTCTTTATCACCACATTGAATACCACAATTGTCAAAATCTTCCTGCCAAAATAGTGGAAATCTTTGTTCAAGTTGGGCAATAACTTCTTTTATTTTCATTTTTGGAATCTGTTATAATTATAATTCTGACGCTTCATCAATCTCTTCACGAAGTCGCTCAATGATAAATTGTTGACGGGTAGGATTGTTATCTCCCATATAAAATTCTAAAAGCTTTTCTAAGTTTGTACCTTTCTCTAAAACTACAGGTTCTAATCGAATAGATTTTCCAATAAATGTTTTAAATTCAGCAGGTGAGATCTCTCCCAACCCTTTGAAACGTGTTATTTCTGGTTTTACTCCTAATGATTTGATAGCATTTATTCGTTCTTCCTCTGTATAACAATAGATGGTTTTTTGTTTGTTTCTTACACGGAAAAGAGGTGTTTGTAAAATATAAACATGTCCTGATTTTACAACATCTGGAAAATATTTAAGGAAAAAAGTCAATAATAACAATCGAATATGTAATCCATCAACATCAGCATCAGTTGCAAATACAATATTATTAAATCTTAAACCATCAATTCCATCTTCAATGTTTAGTGCTGCTTGTAATAAGCTAAACTCCTCATTTTCATAAATGACTCTTTTTGTTTTTTTAAATGTGTTTTGAGGTTTCCCTCTTAAACTAAAAACGGCTTGAGTTCCAGCATCTCTGGATTGTGTAATTGACCCCGATGCAGAATCACCCTCGGTAATAAAAATGGTAGATTCCAATCTTCGAGCGTCGTTGGTATTATAATGAACCCTGCAATCTCTGAGTTTGGAGTTGTGTAAACTTACCTTTTTTTGTATCTCTTTAGAGGTTTTTTTGATATTAGCAATCTCTTTTCTCTCTTTTTCAGATTCTACAATTTTCTTCTGAATACTCTCTGCAACTGAAGGATTCATGTGAAGATATTTATCCAATAATCGACCAACAATATCATTTACATAGTTTCTGATAGTTTGCCCACCTGGTTTCATGTGTTGAGATCCCAATTTTGTTTTAGTTTGAGATTCAAAAATTGCATTTTTTACTTTTATGGAAAGTGCTGCAACGATTGAGTTTCTAATATCACTAGGGTCATAATCTTTTTTATAGAAATCACGAATCGTTTTAACAATGGCTTCTCTAAATGCTTGTTGATGAGTTCCTCCCTGAGTAGTATTTTGACTATTAACAAAAGAATGGTACTCTTCGCCATATCTTCTTGTGGTGTGAACAATAGCAAATTCGAACTCCTCATCTCTGATATGAATGGGTGGATATAACATTTCCCCCTCTACATTGTTGTTAAGTAAGTCTAAAAGACCATTTTTTGAAAAATATTTTTTTCCATTAAAGTTGATGCTAAGACCTCTGTTTAAGTAAACATAGTTCCACATCATCACTTCAATATATTCATTATACCAGTGAAAATTCTCAAATAAAGTTTCGTCTGGAATAAATGAAACCATGGTTCCGTTGGGTTCAGTAGAAGTTTCTATGGGATAATCCATTACAATTTTGCCATTAGAAAACTCTGCCTTTTTCAGTTTTCCATTAACCCAGCTTTGTACAATAAACTTTGAGGAGAGTGCATTTACAGCTTTTACCCCTACTCCATTCATTCCTATCGCAGTTTCATAAGCACTGCTTTCATTAAATTTTCCACCTGTATTAATTTTTGAAACACAATCAACTACACTTTTCAAAGGGATCCCTCTTCCATAGTCACGAATAGTCACTTTTTGTTCCTTAATACTTACCTCAATTGTTTTCCCAAAACCTCTCATAAACTCATCAATGGAGTTATCAAGCACCTCTTTAAGAAGCACATAGACTCCATCGTCATGAGCTGATCCATCACCTAATTTCCCAATATACATCCCAGGACGCATCCGAATATGCTCATCCCAATCTAATGTAATTATACTATCTTCTTTGTAGTCTGACATCTTTGTAGTAGTGAATTTTTTAACCTGCAAATATACGGTTTTTTATCGAAAAAAACTCAAAAAAAGCACTCCAAAATCTCTTTCGGAGTGCTTTTTAAATATATAGGGTTGACGATTAGTATCTGGAATTTCTTCTGTCTCCTCCTCTGTCTCCATCTCTTCTATCTCTGCTATCGCGACCACCATCTCTACGATCTCTGCTATCGCGTCCTCCGCCATTTCCACGAGGACGATCACCCTCTGGACGTGGTGCACGTGGAGCTGGTTCTACCCAACCTTCTGGTTTATCAAGAAGTACTCTATGAGAAAGTTTGTATTTCCCAGTTTTTTCATCCACAGCGATCAACTTCACACGAATCTCATCACCTACTTTTAATACATCTTCCACATTTTCAACGCGTTTGTAAGCGATTTCAGAAACGTGTAAAAGGGCATCTACATTAGGAAGAATCTCAATAAAAGCACCAAAAGCAGTGATACTTTTCACTTTTCCTTCATAAATTTCACCTACTTCTGGAACAGTTGTGATCGCTTTGATTCTCTTAACTGCTGCTTGTACGTTTTCAAGATTTGCAGATGCAATATCAATAATACCCACACCATCTTTCTCTTCAATACTGATAACGGTATTGGTTTCTCTTTGCATCTCTTGAATAATTTTTCCTCCAGGTCCAATAACGGCTCCAATAAACTCTTTTGGAATCACTAATTTAACAATTCGAGGCACAAATGGTTTGTAGTCTTCTCTAGCTTCAGAGATCGCTTCTTCCATTACATTTAAGATATGTAAACGACCCGCTTTTGCTTGCTCTAATGCTTCAGACATAATTTGAGAAGACAACCCGTTCACTTTGATATCCATTTGACAAGCTGTGATTCCATCTCTGGTTCCACAAACTTTAAAGTCCATATCTCCTAAATGATCTTCATCACCTAAAATATCGGAAAGGATCGCATAATTTCCAGTTTTCTCATCGGTAATTAAACCCATGGCAATCCCAGATACTGGTTTTTTGATTTTTACACCACAATCCAACAACGCTAAAGTTCCTGCACAAACGGTTGCCATTGAAGAGCTTCCGTTAGATTCAAGAATGTCAGAAACAATACGAACGGTATATGGGAAATCGGTAGAATCAAAAGGGATTACAGATTTTAAAGCTCTATGAGCCAAATTGCCATGTCCAATCTCTCTTCTTCCTGCACTCATAACTCTTTTTACTTCACCTACAGAGAATGGAGGAAAGTTATAATGTAACATAAATTTGCTGGTGCCATCAATAATAGCTCCATCAATATTTTGTTCATCCAATTTTGTTCCTAAAGTTACTGATGTAAGTGATTGTGTTTCACCACGAGTAAACACAGCAGAACCGTGTACTGAAGGTAAATAGTTTGTTTCGATCCAGATTGGACGAATTTGATCAGTTTTTCTACCATCCAAACGAACTCTTTCGTTTAAGATCATAGCGCGCATCGCATCAAATTGTACATCGTGGTAATATCTTGCTGCTAACATTTTTTTAGCTTCTCGATCCTCTTCAGGAATAGATTCTAAAAATTCAGCAAGAATTGCTTCAAAAGCATCTAAACGTTCATGTTTAGCAGTTTGTGCTGTTGCAATAGTATATACTTTATCGTAAGTTGCTTCATACACCAACTTTTTCAACTCTTCGTCGTGTGTTTCGTGACAATATTCTCTTTTTGGGTTAGCTTTTTCAACTTTAGCAGCAAGGTCTAATTGTGCTTGACATTGTTGTTTGATCGCTTCATGAGCAAAAACCAACGCTTCCACCATGTCAGCTTCAGAGATCTCTTTCATCTCACCTTCCACCATCATGATGTTTTCTAAAGTAGCGGCAACGATCATATCAATATCGGAGTTCTCTAGTTGTTCAACGGTTGGGTTGATCACCAATTCTCCATTCACTCTACCCACTCTAACCTCAGAAACGGGGCCTTCAAATGGGATATTAGAAACGGCAAGTGCAGAAGATGCAGCTAAACAAGCCAATGCATCAGGTAGATTATTTTTATCACCAGAGATCAAGTAGATTAATACTTGAGTTTCTGCGTGGAAATTATTTGGGAAAAGTGGTCTAAGAGCACGATCCACCAAACGTGAAATTAAGATTTCATATTCTGAAGGACGCGCTTCTCTTTTGAAAAATCCCCCTGGGAATCTTCCCACAGCGGCATATTTTTCTTGGTATTCAACTTGAAGTGGCATAAAATCCACATTTTCATTGGCTTCTTTTTTAGCACAAACGGTAGCTAAAAGCATGGTGTCACCCATTTTAACGACAACAGAACCATCGGCTTGTTTCGCTAATTTTCCAGTTTCAATAGATACTTCTCTTCCATCTGCAAGGTTGAAAGTATGTGTAATTCCTATCATTTTCTTCTTTTTAAATTTTTTTGTTTCTTTTGTTTTCTCTTTTCTATAAAACTAGACCCTTAATAATGAAAAAAAAGGCAATTTCATTTGAATTGCCTTTTTGAGAGACTGCTCTAAGGAGCTTATTTTCTTAAACCAAGTTTTTTGATGAGCGTTCTATAACGTTCAATATCTTGTTGTTTCATATATTCTAATAATTTTTTTCTCTTACCAACCAATGCAATAAGTGATCTTTTAGTAGAAAGATCTTTTTTATTTTGTTTTAGGTGTTCAGTAAGGTGTTTGATTCTGTGAGTAAAAAGCGCAACTTGGCTTTCTGGAGAACCTGTATCAACGGATGTTTTTCCGTATTCTTTGAAAATTTCTTGTTTAACTTCTGGTGTTAAATACATAATAATTGTCTCTTTTTTAATATTTTCCTTTAATTTTTTCGAGGTGCAAAAATACAAATTTTTTTAATACAAATGAAATAATTTTTTTATTATTATAAAGATGTAAAAATTTGAACGAAATTCTGAATTTTTAGCTGTAAGGTTTTGGGTTTCAAGTTTTCATTTAAAAATTTTATTAACCACAAAGATAACAAAGTTAAATCACAAAGAACACAAAGAAAAATACTGCAAATCTCTTCTGCGTTAATCTGCGAAATCTGGGGGCTAAAAACAAAAAACAATCTCCCGCAGATCATGCTAATTTACGCAGAAAATTGAACCACATACTAAAAAAAATCATAGAGTTAGAGAATAAAATAGGGTCACAGTGTTTCACAGAGTTAATGTTTCGTATTTAATTCGTGAATTCGTGGCTTAATAATTAAATTAGCAAATCAAGAAGATTAAACCTTTTAATCTTAAACTTTTTAACCTTTAAACAGCGAAGCGTTAAACCTTTAAACCTTAAATCCAATTTATAAATCATAATTCTTGAACCTTGTACCGTGCACCGTGAACCTTTTTTCGTATTTTTGCATATATTAAATTTTAGAAAAAATGTGGATTAAAAACATTAGATTAGTAGACGATATTCAAGATTTTATGGGAGATATTGAATTCGAAAATGGCATAATTACTCAAATTGGGCAAAATATTTGTTCAGATCCTGAAGCTATTGAGATGAAAAATAAAGATTTGGTTCTTTTTCCCGCTTTTACAGATCTGCATGTTCACTTCAGAGATCCAGGTTTTACATATAAAGAGGATCTTCACTCGGGAAGTAGAGCTGCTCTGAAAGGGGGGTATACCGCTGTGAATCTTATGCCAAATACAAATCCAATAGCTAGTTCCATAGAGATTGTAAGAGATGTTGAATCAAGAGCTAAAGAGATAGGACTTATTACAGTGAATCAAACGTTAAGTATGACTAAAAATCTGAAAGGGGTAGATTTTGAACATCTTAAAGCTTTAAAAAATAGTGAAGTACTTTTTGTTACTGATGATGGAAAAGGGGTAAATGATGATGCAGTTATGTTAGAAATCTTTAAGATTTGTAAAGAGAAGAATGTAACTATTATGTGTCATGCTGAAGATAGTAAATTCAGTAAAACGGATATGAGAATTGCTGAAAATAACATGACATTCAGAGATATCGAACTTTTTAAACAAATTGGAGGTCATCTCCATTTTTGTCATGTGAGCACCATAGAAGCGATTGAAGCGATTCAAAAAGCGCAAGAGGAGGGTTATAATGTCACTTGTGAAGTTACACCGCATCATATTTTTGCTACTGGTGATGAAGTTAATCATTATAGAGTGAATCCACCATTTAGAGAACAGGAAGATATCGATGCACTTATCAAAGCTCTTAAAAATGGAGTTGCTTGTGCCATCGCAACGGATCATGCACCTCACACATTGGATGAAAAAGCTGCGGGTGCACCGGGTATGATAGGATTGGAACTGGCATTTCCTCTCTGTTATACAAAATTGGTAAAAAATGGTTCTTTAACTCTGCAAGAACTTGTCAAAGTGATGTCAACAAATCCTTCTCAGATGATGAAACTTAACAAAGGCAGATTGGAAGTTGGTAAGGATGCTGATTTTGCTATTTTTGATTTAAATCGTGAAGTTACCTTTTTTGAAGATCAATTTGAATCAAAATCTGTAAATACCCCTTTTATAAATTACACTGTTTTGGGTAAAATTGTTTCTACAATTCGAAAAGGTGTCTTTTTTAACTGGAACTAATACAATTTACCATGGGGGTTGCCAGAGAAACTTTTAACGAAAGACCAGTATATTCACTTTTTGAAATTTCGAAGAGTATTGAAAGTGTATTTGCCAAAAATTATACACGTGCATATTATATCAAAGCTGAAATTTTAAAGTTAAACCATTATCCTCACTCGGGACATTGTTATCCCGAATTAGTTGAAAAAGAAAATGGCAAAATCAAAGCGCAACTACGAGCCATTATTTGGTCCACTCAATTTAGAGAGATCAATGAACGCTTTATTAAAGTAACAGGAGATCCCTTAAAAGAGGATATTGGTATTTTATGTCTTGCTACCATTGAATTTAGTGCACAACATGGATTAAGCTTACATATACAAGATATTGAACCCACTTTTACTTTGGGAGAGCTTGCAAAAAATAAGCAAGAAGTGATTCAAAAACTCAAAAAAGAGAATATTTTTAATGCTAATAAACTTAAAAAACTTCCACTTGTTCCAAAAAGAGTTGCTATTATTTCTGTAGAAACCAGTAAAGGGTATAGTGATTTTATGGTCACTCTGGAACAAAATCACTGGAATTATAGATTTCAATGCACTCTGTTTCCCTCCATTCTTCAAGGAGATAAAGCAATTACAACCATAACCCAACAACTTGATAACATTTTAATGAGTATCCTAGATTTTGACTGTGTGGTTATTATTAGGGGTGGGGGAGGAGATGTTGGATTAAGTTGTTATGATCATTATCTTTTAGCAAGTAAAGTTGCTACATTTCCACTTCCAATAATAACAGGGATTGGTCATTCAACCAATGAAAGTATTACCGATATGGTTGCATTTGCCAATAAGATAACCCCTACAGAAGTGGCCTATTTTCTGATACAACAATTTCATAATTTCTCTATACAAATTGACGAACTACAGTCTAAATTAGTCAATAAAACTATGGAAATTCTTAAAGAACAAGATTATTTCTTTGCTCAAATTGAGAGCATTATGGAACATACCGTTGATAAGTGGACCCATAGGAAAAGAAAAGAATTGGAAAATATGATTCAATTTCTGAAATTATATTATGTAAAGTTTATAGATCAGCAAAAAAGCAAAATAACTCAAATGGATACAAAATTAGAACTCTTACATCCTGAAAATGTTCTTAAAAGAGGTTATAGTATCACATATTTTAATGGAAAAGCGATAAAAGATGCCTCCATATTAGAAAAAAACGATCAAATCATAACCCATTTTTTAAAAGGGGAAATAACTAGTACTGTTCAATAATTATGAAATGTAATTACCATACTCATACAACCTACTGTGATGGAAAAGAGGAGATGAAAACATTTGTTCAAAAAGCGATAGATTTGCAATTTGATCATTTAGGTTTCTCCTCTCATGCACCCATTTTAAAAGAGAATAACTTCTCTATAAAAGAAGAGCAAATCCCAAATTATATCAAGGATATTGAAAAATATCAACTTGAATTTCCAAATATTACACTTTTCAAAGCTCTTGAGTGTGATTTTATTCCAGGTCATACCCATCCTTTTCAGTTTTTTAATGATAGTTTTCATTTTGATTACTTAATTGGGGGGATTCATCTAATCAAAACTCCTCTAAATGGTCAATTTTGGTTTATTGATGGGTCTAAAAGACAAATTTATGATGATGGTTTATCAAAATTTTTTCAAAATGATATCAAAAAAGGGGTTACCGCTTTCTGGGAGCAAACTTTTGAGATGATAGAAACTCAAAAATTTGATATAATTGCACATTTAGACAAAATTAAAATGCATAATCAAAATAGATTTTTCAATGAAAAGGAGAAATGGTATTTGGATTTGGTAGATTATGCTATTTCATTGCTTTATAAACACAATATTATTGTTGAAATTAATTCAAGAGGGATATATAAACAAAGATGTTCAGATTTCTATCCATCTGATTATATTCTAAAAGAGATTTCTAAAAAGGGTATTGCTGTTGTGATAAGCAGTGATGCTCATAAATCTGATGAATTAGATCTATTTTACGAAGAAGCAAAAACAAAACTAAAAAGCTTTGGGATCGGAGAAATAGTGTATAAAACAGTAAAAGGTTGGAAAAATGATTTGTTATAAATTGGGATTCAAAAACATTTAATAAAAAAGAGACACTGCCCAGATGAGCAGTGTCTCTAAATCATTGTAAAACTAATTATTATAGTTTTTAGTCAATTTTACAAACGTTTTTTGCTTCTTCCCCTTTTCTACCTTGTCCAACTTCATATTGAACTGCATCACCTTCTCTTGGAATTTCGTTTGCTACATTAGATTCGTGAAAAAAAACGTCTTTACTTCCATCATCAGGAGTTATGAAGCCGAATTTTGATGTTTGTTTGTAAAATTTTACTTTACCTGTTTCCATACTATTATTAATATTTTGATTGTTTTTAAACTCAAGACTTTCATCAAGAGTTGATTATTTATTAGATTGCAAAGGTAACTATCTTTTTTGAATAAATGAACGATTTTCATTTTTTTTTTATAAAATATTAGATTTATCCCTATTTATAAGAGAATTTTTCATTTTTTTGTATATAAACTATTTCGTACTTTTGCAAAAAATATGAAAACTAAGTAATCTCATTTATGATTTACCCTAATAATTTTGAACAAAAAATTGGATTTGATGTCATTCGCAATCTTGTTAAAGAAAAATGTATCAGCCAAATGGGCAGAGAAAGAGTTGATGAAATCCAATTTACATCTGATTTTGAAACCTTAAATATATTGTTGCAACAAACGGATCAATTTAAAAGTGCCATTCTTTTTGATGATTCTATTCAAGTTCAGGACTTTTATGATATTCGTCCCACTCTTTCCAGAATACATATTGATGGTACTTTTGCTGAGATCGATGAAATAGGTGAAATAAGAGCCGTAATAACCGCAATTATTAATATTGTGGTTTATTTTAGAGTAAAGAATGATGATCAAAAATATCCCCATTTATGGGAATTATGTAAAGATATAGTTCTTGAAAAAGAACTTCTGGAAGCCATAAATAAAATCATTGATCCAAAAGGTCAACTTAGAGACAATGCATCTGAAGAACTAAGAAGAATTAGAAGAGAGATTATCAAAATATCTGGAGAAGCAGATAGAAAGATTAAAAAACTATTAAATATTGCAAAAAAAGATGGACTGGTAAAGGACGATGCTGAAATGACCATTCGAAATGGACGTCTTTGTATTCCTGTTCCAGCTCAATTTAAAAGAAAACTACATGGGTTTATTCATGATGAATCTGCAACTGGACAAACTGTATTTATTGAACCTACCGATGTTTTTGATGCGAATAATGAATTAAGAGACCTTCTTAATGCTGAAAGAAGAGAGATTATCAGAATACTTACTGAAACAACCACTTTGATTAGATTCTCATTACCTAATCTTCATATCGGATTAAACTTTTTGGGGTTAATAGATTTTATTAGAGCTAAAGCATTATTTTCAATCTCTATCAATGGTATTCTACCTAAGATTTATGAAAATCCAATAATTAAATGGGGAAAAGCGATCCATCCCATTTTATATCTAAATTTTAAAAACAGCTCTAAAGAAGTGGTTCCTTTGGATATTGATTTAGAAAGAGATTCTAGAATATTAATTATTTCTGGACCAAATGCCGGAGGGAAATCTGTTTGCCTTAAAACGGTTGGTTTATTACAATTTATGATGCAAAATGGATTGCTCGTGCCGATGCAAGAGTATTCCGAAATGGGTGTGTTTGACTCATTTTTTATCATTATGGGTGATGAACAATCTATTGATAACGATCTGAGTACTTACAGTTCACATCTTCGTAATTTAAAGACTATGATTGAACACTTAGAATCCAAATCCCTCTTTTTAATTGATGAATTTGGTTCTGGGACTGAACCCACATTGGGTGGTGCAATGGCTGAAGCCATTTTAGAACATATTTACAGTACAGGTAGTTTTGGAATTATTACCACGCATTATGGGAATTTAAAAATGTTTTCTGAAACACATCCCCAAGCAACAAATGGAGCAATGCTTTTTGATACCACGGCTCTTAAACCACTCTTTATCCTCAAACAAGGGAAACCCGGAAGCTCATTTACGTACGAAATTGCCCGTCAAATAGGTTTTCCTGAAGAGATTATTGCAAGTGCCATTTCAAAATCTGGAACATCTCAAATTGATTACGAAAAAGTTTTAGAAGAGGTAGAATTAGAAAAAATGGAACTTGACAAACAATTGAGAATGGTATCACAAACAGACGAAAAACTTGCTGAAATTATTGATTCATACTCTTTGAAATTTCAAGAATTTGAAAAACAGAGGAAAGAGATTCTTCAAAAAGCAAAAAATCAAGCACTTACAATTATTGATAGTGCGAATCAGATGATTGAAAAAACAATTAGAGAAATTAAGGAAGTAAAAGCTGAATCGAGTAAAACCAAAGAGATTCGTCAAAATGTTCAGCACTTAAAAGAGGAACTAAAAAAAGAGATTAAATCGGTGGAAAGAGAAGAGTCTATCAGTCCAATTATACCAATTCATAAAACTTCTATTAAGTCTAAGCCAAATACTCCAGATGAAGCCCCTATCAAAATTGGAGATTCCGTTTTTATTACTGATATTCAAACCATTGGTGAAGTTACAAAAATTAATGGGAATGAAGTAACACTCTCTTTTAACTCGATTTCTCTCAAAACCTCGTTGTCAAAATTGGTTAAAATTAGTAAAAAAGAGGCGCGAAATGTAAAAAGAACAGGTCTTTCACAGTTAGATGGAACCAGAATAGGAGAAGTTATGAATGAAAAAGTTGCTCATTTTAAAACCAATATTGATGTTAGAGGGGAAAGAGCAGATGCCGCAATACAAATTATTGAGAGTTTTATAGATGAAGCGGTGTTGTTAAATATACATCAACTTAAAATCTTACATGGGAAAGGTGATGGTATACTAAGAAAAGTGATTCGTCAATATCTTTCCAAGAGAAAAGAAGTTCGTAAATTCGAAGATGAAGTATTGGAATTGGGGGGTTGTGGAATCACCATTGTAGAGTTATAATAAATTTTTGAAAATAAATAACACATATTATGATCATAGTTTCAATTGGAAATGAAATACTGTATGGAAAAACAGTAAATACAAATGCACCTTTTATTTCAGATCAACTTTATAAAATTGGGATAGAAGTACAAAAAGTGATCACGATTGGAGATCAAAGAAGTGAAATAGAGTCCACTTTAAATCAAGTTTTTAATGTGTCCGATCTCGTAATTGCTACTGGGGGTTTAGGCCCAACGAAAGATGATATTACAAAAGAAGTGATTTGTGAATATTTTAAAACCCCTTTAGTTGTTCATCAACCCACTTTAGAACATATTACTAAGATGTTCGAAAAGAGGGGCTTTACATTAACAGAAGTGAATCAAAAACAAGCAGAGATCCCTGAAAATGCCATTGTTCTAAAAAACAATAATGGAACTGCCCCTGGATTATGGATGGAGAGTAATGGGAAAGTACTAGTTATTTTGCCTGGAGTTCCATTTGAAATGAAGTCTATCTTATTAAATGAAGTGATCCCTTTGCTCAAGAAAAAATATGAAACAAATAAAGTAATCATTCATAAAGAGATTATTACAGCCGGAATAGGTGAAAGCAATCTTTCGGATATGATTGAAACCTGGGAATTATCTCTTCCAAAACACATTTCATTGGCTTATTTGCCTAAACCAGGACAACTTCTCTTACGACTTACAGGTAGAGGCGTGAAAGGGGAGGAGACCCAATTGAATCAAGAATTAGAATCTCAATTAGTGATGCTCAAAAAAATCGCAAATAAGTATATCATATCTTTTGAAAATGAAAGTTTGGTTGAAGTTATTGGGAAATGGTTGAGCAAAAATAACAAGAGATTAGCCGTAGCTGAAAGTTGTACTGGGGGGTATTTATCTCATCTAATTACTTCTATACCTGGAAGTTCACAGTTTTATGAAGGGGGAATTGTTTCATATTCAAACAATGTTAAAAGAGAGATCTTAAATGTAAGAGAACAAAATCTCAAAAAACATGGTGCTGTGAGTGAGTTCGTAGTTAATGATATGGCTATTAATACCATGGGTTTATTTGATGTAGATTTTACCATAGCCATTTCTGGTATTGCTGGTCCAGATGGTGGAACCTCTGAAAAACCTGTTGGAACAGTTTGGATTGCAGTTGCAAGCACAACAAATATTATTGCTGAGAAATTTAGTTTTGGAACACAGGGTGGAAGGGAAGTAGTGATACAACGTGCTGCGAATAGTGCTTTATATATGCTTTATAATATGATAAAAAAGAATTATTGATAATGTTCATCAGCAATTCTTGCTCCGATAGTTTGAATACAAGCAGCACCCAGTTTTGATGCTAATTTTCCACTCTCTTCAACAGATAGATTGTTTATCAACCCGTATAGAAATCCTGAGGCATAAATATCTCCAGCTCCTGTTGTGTCAATTCTATCACCAGGTGCAGGTGGAATTTCTGTAACCACTCCATTTACTTTAACAATAGAACCTCGAGCACCCAATTTAACAACTGCAACAGAACAATATTGAGAGAGAATATCCAAAGCTTCTTTTTCTTCCTTTCCTGTGAATGCTTTAGCTTCCTCTTCATTAGCAAAAATAATATCAACGTATTCTACGAGAAGTTCTTCAACCAAATCGTGCATTGCCTCTACCAGATTGTAACTGGCCATATCCATAGAGATAAGTAGACCATTCTCTTTTGCTTTTTTACAAACTTCGATTACTAGATCTCTATTAAAAATGAGATATCCTTCAACGTGAATAATGTCATATTGTTTAAATATTTCTAAATCAAGCTCATCTGGAGTCATGGTTGCTGCTGCTCCTAAATAAGTTGCAAATGTTCGCTCTCCATTTGGAGAGATGAAAGTGGTTGCAATCCCAGTATCAATATCTGAATATAGAAAATGGGTATTAATGTTTGCTCTTAACATATCATTTTTGAAAAAATCTCCAGCTTCATCTTTTGAGATTTTCCCTATATATCCTGTCTTTGCACCCAGTTTTGCTAATCCATAAATGGTATTTGAAGTGGATCCTCCAGAGGCAATTTTTTGTTTGAGATGGCTTATTTCGGAATGAATCGTCCTTTTCTTTTCGGCATCAATCATCTCCATTCCACCAATTGCTAAACCAAATTTTTCAATTTGTTTATTATCTTCAATCTCTAAAAGCACATCTACAAGTGCATTGCCAATTCCTAATACTTTTTTCATGATATTTTTTAACTTTTTAATTTAACAAATTTTGCAGAACACCATTTGTTTTTTTCTTTATGTGAAATATATTGTAATCCTAAACTTTCACATTTTTCTTTAATTTTTTCTAAATCATCCTCTACATAAAACCCACTTAAGAAAATGGTTCCATCATTTGTTAAAGTTTCATTATATGCAGGAAGATCTGATAGTAAAATATTGCGATTTATATTTGCAATAATCACTTGGTACGTATCACCTTTTATAGTTTTTGCATCACCTAGTTTAACAACAATCTCGTCAGCATTATTTCTCGAATTATTTTCAATATTATTCAAATATGCCCACTCGTCATTATCAATGGCAGTAACGGGTTTAGCACCTCTCATATATGCTAGTATGGCAAGAATCCCAGTTCCCGCACCCATATCCAAGACACTTTTATCTTTTAGTTCCTCCTCTAAAATATACTCCATCATCAAAGATGTAGTTTCATGATGTGCTGTTCCAAATGACATTTTGGGCTCTATCACAATTTGAAAATCTACATCTTCCATCGGTTCATGAAAGGGTGCTCTGATGTAACATCTGTTTGCAATCAAAACGGGCTCATAATTTGATTCCCAAATGGCATTCCAATTTTGAGTTTCAATTGCTTGAATCAAATAAGTGATCTTCACATCAAATTCATGATGATCTAAAATATCTTTGATCTCTTGTTCTTGGTAAAGCTCTTTAGGAATATATGCTAGTAAAGTGTTTTGATCCTCTCCATCTATAAAACTTTCACAACCAGCATTTGCTAAAATTGATGTAAACACTTCCTTCCAGGGTTCAGGGTTGCTGAACACTAATTTTATCTCTAAATAGTCCATAAAATAGTTTAATTATTATTGCATGATTTGTCCTGCTGTAGAAAATTTCAGAGATGAAACCATGTTTATTTTTTTATCCTTTATGATTACTAAAAAGTAACTTTTTTTGTCAATTAAACCTCTAACGGTATAATATTCAGAAATTTGGTACCCTTTATGATTTTTTTTGACATAATCCTTAATATTAGAACTAATATTATCAATATTAGCTTGTGATCTTAACTCAATCATAGAACCATTACCTTCCATCACAACGATCTCTTTGCCTCTCACTCCATAATATGATGCTAAATAATAACCTTCATCATCTTCCGACCATTCAACCCCAGTAATTTTAGGATATTTGAGTTTGAAAGCATCAATTGCAAGCGTAGGTATTTCATTTGGTTTTTCGTTGATAACTTCCTTTTTTAATTTTGTATAATTATCAGAAGGCATATCATTTTCTGGTTTATATGTTTTTAATATTCTTCCCAATTTATCAAAAACAATGGTAGTTGATGTTTGAGTTTTTACATTTGCTCTTTCATAGAATTCAACTAAAAACTTATCTTGTTTATCAGCTCTAGTTTCTTTAATGGCATTTAAAAATCGATATCCTTTATAATTTTGTGTTAAATGTTTTAACATGGGACCAGTAACGGCTTCTTCAGGTAATTCAGTATATGTTTTTTGCCAGATTCCATCAGCTGTGAAATAAAACTCATTTTTTTGATCTTTAATTTTACATTCTGCGATATAATAATCATCCTTTTTATTCCAAACTAAATCAACAGGTTGAATCACTTTTTTTGCAAATGCTTTTTGAACAATTGCTGGAATATCTGAATATTGATCATTCTCCTCTTTTTCGTTAGTTTTTGGAGGATTTGAAGATTTTGGCTCCGCTTTTGGTTTTGGCTCCGCTTTCACTGTTTGATTTGGTTGTTTAGCTGGTTTAGGTGTTGTGGCAACAGGTTTGTTTTTCCCTTTTGGATTATTTGATTCAGTAATTTTCCGATCTGCTTTTTCTTGAACCAATTGTTGTGGAGTAAGTTCTGGTTTTTCAAATCCCTCAGGATCAGTTCTTGTAAGTAATTTTCCAGCATTATCAAATGTCAGAATTGAGTGTTCCGCTCCCAGTACTTCTGGTTTAATTTCAATGTAGTAATATAATGGGATTTTGGGCTCCTCTCTGATTTCAGATACAATAATATTAAATTCAGGATACTCTTTCTTGATATATTCAAGGATTAATGTGGGTAAAGTTGATTTTGGAATTAAAGTTGCTGATTTGATAAATGTGCCATCACTTTGAATATAAGCCATAGCTGTTGTTCCATCAACTTTAAAATTTGCAATATAAGTATCATCAACAAAACTCCATTGAGTTACTTTAACTTCTCCTTGTTCATCTAACAAAGTTTGCTTTACCTCCTCAGGAACTTGATCCGATTTTATTTTTTGTCCATATGCAAAAAATGACATGAATACAAGGGTTTGTATCCAAAACATAACAGTAAAAAATCGTAGCATTTTACTCATAATAATTATTTTTATATTCAATCTTCAAAAATAAGGAAATTTTTGACACCATTAAGAAATAAATTAATCTTGAAAGAAAGTTATTTTCATCTTCTTAATTTTTATCTCATATTTGTTCTCAACATACGAAACTAATACATGTTCTAGCTCACTTTCTAATTGAATCTCTTTGATTTTATTTTGATTTACAATAATATAGACATTCTTTTGTTCGTGATTTAGGTTGTAATATATTTTCCCATTCTGAATATTTTTCTCTAAAATACCAACCAGTTCCATTAATTTTAAGGTATTATAAAGGGTTCCTCTACTGACATAATATTTTGTAGATAAAAGTTTATTTTGTAAAAAATTTATTTGAAAAGGAACATTTATTTCAGTAACTGCTCTTAATATTGCAAATCTTTCCTGTGTTTGTCTTAGCCCATTTTTTTCCAAAGCATTCACAAACAGGTCATATACACTATCAAAAGAATCCTGTAATTTCATATATTACTTTTTGCAAAAATAGGAATAAAATAGTTATCTTTGTACCCTTAAAAAATAAATACAATGAATGCTTTAACAAAAACCGATTTTTTATTTCCCAATCAAAAAAGTGTTTATCACGGAAAAGTAAGAGATGTTTATACTATAGGAAATGACCATTTGATTATGGTTGTTACCGACAGAATATCTGCTTTTGATGTTATTTTACCTGAGGGGATCCCTTATAAAGGAGAAATTTTAAACAAAATAGCTGGAAAATTCTTGGATGCCACTCAAGATATTTGTCCAAATTGGAAAGTTGCAACACCAGATCCAATGGTTACAGCAGGAATTGCTTGTGAAGGTCTTCCTGTGGAAATGATTGTTAGAGGTTATTTATGTGGAAGTTCATGGAGAGCATATAAAAATGGAGCAAGATCTATTTGTGGAGTTCCCATTCCTGATGGAATGAAAGAGAATCAAAAGTTTGAAAAACCAATAATCACTCCAACAACTAAAGCTGAACAAGGAATGCACGATGAAGACATATCTAAAGAGGAGATCCTTAGATTAGGCCTTGTTACTCCTGAAGATTACGCAATAGTTGAACAATACACCATGAGTCTTTTCCAAAGAGGTACAGAAATGGCTGCACAAAGAGGGTTGATTTTAGTAGATACCAAATATGAATTTGGTAAAAAAGATGGAAAAATTTATTTGATTGATGAAATCCATACTCCTGATTCTTCCAGATATTTTTATGCGAATGAATACCAAGAAAGATTTGATAAAGGGGAACAACAAAAGCAACTTTCAAAAGAATTTGTGAGAGAATGGCTGATGGAAAATGGATTTCAAGGGAAAGAGGGACAAAAAGTGCCTTTAATGACACCAGAAGTGGTTCAATCAATTTCTGCTCGTTATATTGAACTTTATGAAAGTATTACAGGCGAAACTTTCATAAAAAATGATGTAAATAATCTCTTAGAAAGGATTGAACAAAATGTACTTAACTATCTTAAATAGATCTAATGAATAAAAAAAAAAGCACATTTTAAAAAGAAAATGTGCTTTTTTTTGTGATTCCGACAGGATTCAAACCTGTAACCTTCTGATCCGTAGTCAGATGCTCTATTCAATTGAGCCACGGAACCATGATCTGATCAGATGGCAAAAATACATATTTTTTTAATACGGAACTTAAAAAAAATAATTTTTAAAAAAATATAAATGATATTGAAATTTTCATTACTTTTGCACCCCTTAAAATATTTATAATAAAACAATAAAACATTATGGCAACAAGAATCAGATTACAAAGATTTGGTAAAAAGAATCATCCTTTTTATCACATTGTAATTGCGGATGGTCGTGCACCACGAGACGGACGTTTTATCGAAAAAATCGGTACCTACAATCCAATGACCCATCCTGCAACTATCGACATGAATTTCGAAAGAGCATTGTATTGGGTTGAAGTGGGTGCTTCTCCATCAGAAACAGTTCGTTCGATTCTAAAACGTGAAGGCGTTTTAATGATGAAACATTTAAAAGGTGGTATTGCAAAAGGTGCAATCACTGAATTACAAGCAACTACCAAATTTGAAGCTTGGAAACAAGAAAAAGATTCTAAAGTGAATACTATTAAACGTGAATTAGCTGACGGCGCTCGCAATGAAGCTAAAAAACGTTTAGAAGCTGAAACTAAACTTCGTGAAGCTATGGCTCAAAAAGTAGCTGCTAAATATCAAGCAGAAGTGCAAGCTGAAGCTGCTGCTGCAGAAGAAGTAACTGAAGAAGTTGCTCCTGAAGTGGAAGAAACTCCTGAAGTGGAAGCTGCTGAATAATTCACAACTTCAATACTATAAAAAAGGGATCTCATTGAGATCCCTTTTTGTTTGTGCTAATTTATGTATTGATTTGTACTGTCAGGTTTTTGATCTAGTTTTTTAAATTTGTATGTGTAGTTTTCTTCAGAAACATCATACTTTTTACCATTTTTTATTCTATACATTTCATTAATTACATAAGTTGTATCATTTAAAATTTTTCCACGGAAAAAAAATGTATTTATAGATGGGGGTGGACTATGAATCCATCTTTCGTATAAAATTTCATCATTTTTAATTTGAAAAACCCCCCAAGAGCTTTTTAGATTACGCAGTTGGTTAGTAAACATACTCTCTTCAAATTGATCCATTTCATTAAGGTTAATTCCTCCAAAATCATTTACAGTTCCATTTCTATAAAAGACAAGAACTCTAGTTCCTGTTGTTTCGTAATAATAACCATCCATTCTTAACTCGTTTCCAGTATAGGGTTCCTTTGTCAATGACAGTTTATCATCTTCAAAAAGTTTATCACAGCTTGAGAATAGGGCTGAAATTGCCAATAATAATACTAAAATTAAGTTTTTCATAGATATATTCTCCTTTTTTTATACAATCCATTTTTTGTTCTGGGATTGGTTTATTTTATGAGTACAAATATACACATTTTTTAGAATATTTAACTAAGTTCTAAATATTTTCAACCACTCCGTGTTGTTTATTTGCAAAAGACCAAAAAAGCGAGGGTCTCTGAAACAGAAGCCCTCGCTTTTAGAAAATAAAAGTTGAAGTTAATTATTTAACAACCACTTTAGAAGTATAAACTTGACCGTTTTGAGTTACTCTTAACATATAGATCCCAGCTTTTAAATCATTAACGTTTACGTTAACTGTAGCTTCAGAAGTTGTTTGGTTATAAACCATTTGACCAACGATGTTGAAAAGTTGAACTTGTGCTGGAGTGTTTTCAGCCAACTCTAATGTAAAGTTGCTGGTTGCAGGATTTGGACGAACTGTGATGTTTTTTTGAGCAGTTTCTTCAACACCCACCCATGCACAATCTGTACAAGTTGCATGAATTAATATACCTGGCCTTTTATACGGTGTATTGATCCATATTCTATTAGAAACATATTTTCCATAAAGGAAATATCCTGGATCTGCTACACTAAATTCCATACCACACATTGAGTTGCTTTTTTCAGTAGTCAGTGCAATTGTACCGTTAGTATTATAATCTGAGCGTTTTTCATCGTTATAATAACCTACAAATTTGTTGATATCTGTTCCTATAACACTTGCTAAAGTTCTGTTTGGTGTACCAGATTTAAAAGAGTAAGAAACAGCTACTGTTTTGTGAGCGATATTTGTAAAACCTTCTACAGGTAACAATTTATATGAAAAATATCCACCTGTAGTATCATCAATAGTTAAAGGGTATTTAACTTGATAAAATTTTGGGTGTGTTGAAGCAGCCATCGTTGCATCTGCAATATTGTAAACTAATATTGCTTGTTTGAATTGAGGAATGGAGGCTTGAGTTAAAGTTTGATACTGCATTGACGATGTAGCAATAATAGTCATAACAAGAGTATCTACGATATTCGCAGGAACAGCAGTTCCTCTGTCATAAGCATACATACATCCCATTGAGTCAACTGTAAAAGTTGGTGTTGTGCCAATATGTGGAACAGGAATTGGTGTTCCTAGATCATCAGTTAAACCATCATAAAAATCGTACCAAATAGATTCAGTAAAATCAAAGATCTGAACGAAACTGTAGAATTGAGGGCGACCAAGACCATCAGAGTATTCGTAAGAAGCTACAGAATCTTGTAAAAATACCGAACCACCGTATTCTAACTCTTCACCGAGGTATTGTTCTAAATCCTCATTGTAAGAGTACCACCAAGAACCAGCACCAGCTTTTGCAGCTGTGTTTAAAGTTGTTTTTTTAACTGGCAAACGATTGCCATCATCTTTAACAGTTTGAGTTGAAATTTGAGCAAAGCTTAAACTTGCAATCAAAACCAACACTAAAGTTGTGTAAATTTTTTTCATTTTTTTAAATGTTTTTAATTGGTATTTAATTAATTATGTTAATTTTTTTGTGTTTTTCTTCTTTAAAATATATTGGGAGCAAAGATATATAAAATATATATATAAAGTAGATATAAATCTGATTTTTTTAATAAAAAAAAGCTAAGAGCTAAGAGTTAAGAGTTAAGAATGTTAAATGGTCATTATTAAACACTTAACCCTTAACCCTTAACCCTTAACCTTTCGCCCTTCGCCTTTCGCCCTTCGCCTTTAGCCCTTCGCCCTTTACCTTACGATTAATTTTTGAGTAGAAGATCCAGTTTTTGTTCTAACATTTACCAAATAGAAACCAGAGGAAAAGTTAGAAATATTAATTTCAAATTGATTTCCACCTGTTTCCAATGGCACATTTTGAGTGTATACTACTTGTCCCATAAGGTTAGTAACTAAAAGATTAGCATTTGAGCTCTCTTTAGAAAGTATATTTAATGTAACAAGATTAGAAGCTGGATTTGGATAGATTTTCATTTCAGAAAGTGTGTTTTCTTGAATCCCATCTCCAATATTCCAAAGATTTTGGTACACTTCTTGACAATTATTAAATACACCAATATCATTTTTTGGAATATCATAACCAAAAACATTCATAGTATTAGTTGCCATACCACCAATACTTCCAGGAATATAATCAGCGTACCACATCATAAATAGTTTATTATTAGCTGATTTTGGAGCCATAACTGGCCACATATTTTCTGTTTCATTAAAGGTTGTATGTTCTCCATAAAGCTCAGTACTTTCCCAATCAACATAATATAAATCACGGTGATATGAAAGCCAGCTTACATTAGCTTGATCATCCCATGTAAGACCATTGTCATCAGAAACTGTAGCGAATACTCCTCTATAATATTGACTTTCAGTAAACATAAAAGGATATTCAAGTGTAGAAGTGTACAGCATATATACTTTTCCACCTTCTGCAACTAAATTTGGGAAAGATGTTGCGCCAGAAAAGCGGTAACCAACCCAAGTATCTGAGGCATTTAAGAACCAAATTGTATCATCACCATCAAGGTTAGGGCGACCAATACTATAAGTTTGATTTTCAACTTCGTTAAGAGTATCCATTAGAACAGTATAAGGTAGCATATTTTCGTTCCAGTAGAGTATTTCACCAGTACCATGCCAGTATGACCAATAACCAGGTTGACTCTCTTCATCTCTTTGCACTAAACGAGTACCAAAGGCAACATGAACTAATCCATTGTCATCAATAGCTGCAGAAAAAGTTTCATCATTCACATAACATTGAGGAAGTAGTGTAGTGTCAGAGCTAAAATCATCTGCTCCTGGAAAATCAAAAACAAGATGACGTGTCCATGTAGCTCCACGATCCATGGATTTAAGATAAAATACATCACTGGCAAGACCCCCACAAACAAGAAGAAGAGTACCGTTTTTCTCGACAAATTTAATTTTATCAGCACTCACATTTACTCTATCTTTATGTAGCATTCCTGGCATAAGAATTGCGTCTTCCCAAGTTGCACCACCATCGGTAGATCTAACATACACAGTAACCGTTTGATAACCTTGGTATAGGTAACCTGCAGTACTTTCAGTTTGTGCAGCAATATGGATGGTATCGCCTTGAATTGCCATGGTTGGCCATAAAAGAGATGTACTTGTTAGAGTTCCATTTGATGCCACTGGACCAGCTAATGTAGTTTGTATCCAATTTCCTGTGCCTTTAATGGTTCTTTTGTTTAACACTAATCCAGTTCCAGAGTGAGAAACAACTAATTCTCCATCTCCAAGGGGTGCAATAATACCAAAGCCAGTTCTAACAGATTCAATTCTTGTAGCTGGGTCTTGACTTAGTCCCCAAGATGAACCGTTGAAATAGTTGTACCCTGTTCCTCTTGTAGCTGGATCAGTACTTGCAGTTGTCCATACAGCTGCAGCAGTACCATCTGGAAATGCAGTAATTGTATTTCTAGAAGTACCATTAGAAACCACATCATAATAAGTAGATCCAATACCAATTCCACTTCCATTTCGAAGAATCGTTGGTGTTATAATCTCATCTGGAATTTCCATTCCAGTTTTTGGGGAATACTTTACAGTTTGAAGTTGGGTTGTCATTTTTGAAGTTTTCACGGGTACCTGTGCAAATAAGGCACTTACTGTAAAAACTAAAACTACAATTGATAAGACTTTTTTCATAATATTAATATTTGGTTAATAACTATTAATTAATCTGCAAATATAAATAATTATTTAACAAAAAACAAAAAAAGGCAGAAAATCTGCCTTTTTTTTTTAAATAAAATAAAAATAAAATTATTTTACTATTAATTTTTGAGTAGAAGAACCTGCATTAGTATGAATATTTACTAGGTAGAAACCTGCAGAAAAGTCAGATACATTAAGTTGGTATTGATTAGATCCTGTTTCCAATGAAATATTTTGAGTATATACCATTTGTCCCATAAGATTAGTAACAACAAGATTAGCATTAGTAGTTTCTTTTGAAAGTACATTAACAGTTACATTATTTGAAGCAGGATTTGGGAAAATTTTCATCTCAGAAAGAGAGTTTTCTTTAATACCTTCTTGATTCCAAAGAGCTTGGTAAACTTCTGTTGTATTTTTGTATTCTCCAACGTCTGTTTTATCGATATTTACACCATAAATGGATGATGCTAAAGTTCCAAAAGTAGCAGGAGAACCAGGTAAATTATCAAAATACCACATAATATTTAGTTTCCCATTACTTGAATTATGAGCCATAGCTGGGAAAAAGTTTTCACCTTCATTATAAGTCATGATTTCGCCGTATAATTCTGAATCTTCCCAATTTACGAAATACATTTCTGGGTGATAAGATAACCAACTTACATTGTTTAGATCATCCCAAGTTGCACCGTTATCGTCAGATACTGTTGCAAAAATACCATTGTAATATTCTGAAGTAGCTCCACAATAGTAATCAGCTTCCATTAAAGCAGCATACACTAAATACACTTTTCCACCTTCAGCAACTAAGTTAGGGAAAGTGATAGGTCCATTACTTCTATACTCTGGTTGAGTATAACCATCCATAAACCAAATGGTATCGTCACCATCAAGGTTAGGACGACCAATTCTACCAGCATAAGCTTCAACAGTATTAGTATCAAAAGGAACAGCAAATGGAGCCATGGTTGAGTTCCAATAGATTAAATTATCGTATGCCCACCATACAGAATATTCATCTTGAGCATTTGTTTCATCTCTAGCACCCATTAATCCACCAAAAGCAACGTGAACTGTACCATCATCACCTATAGCAATAGAAGCAGTATAGTCGTTAAGAACAGTCATTGGGAATGTTCCTGTAGTAAAATCAAAATTTGGACCACCAGCAAATGGATAAACAGAATGTTTTGTCCAAGTATCTCCACGATCATTTGATTCTAAGTAAAAAGTTTCACCAAATTTTTCAGAAATTAAAGCAACTAATTTTCCGTTTTTAGCAACCAAAGAATAATTGTCAGCCATCTCTTTATTTTCGTTTGCCATGGCAGCAATCAATTGAGGAGCAGACCAAGTTGTTCCACCGTCATTAGATCTGTAATATAATACTGGAGTTTGAATTCCTTGATATAAAGTTCCTTCAACATTATCAGTACAAGCGAAAATGTGAACAGTATCACCTTGAGTACAGATTGATGGCCATAAAAGTACTGTGTTTTCAGGTGCCCCATCATGTCCTGGTCCAACTAAAGTTGTTTCAGTCCAAGCGCCAGTTCCTTTAGTAGCTCTTTTATTAATGGTTAAACCAGTTGCACCATTATGAGCAGCAACGATTTCACCATTGTTTAGTGGTGCAATAACACCCCATCCAGTACGAACAGTTTCAATCCTATCAGTAGTAGGATCAGGTTGTGGTCCCCAAGATGCGCCATTATAATAGTTATACCCTGTACCCCTTTGAGGAGAGGTTTGTGCCATTGTCCAAACAGCAGCTACTGTACCATCTACCCAGTTTGCAATTAAATTACGAGATAATGCGTTTGTTACAGCATCATAATAAGTAACACCAATAGCAGTGGTATTAGCTGCTCTGATGAATTGAGGAATTGCATTTTCAGGAGTAGATTCTTGTCCTGAAACTGCAGTAATTTTCATAGGTACATTTGTAGCACCGGTAGGTCTTGTAACTTTACTTTGAGCGTTTATAACAACTGTTAAAGCAAACATTACAACTAAAAAAGATAAGATTTTTTTCATAGTATAATAATTTGGTTAATAATTAAATTTTCACTCTACAAAGATATATAAAAAAAATACAATTTCTACGAATGGTCGAAAAAAAAGATAAATGGTAGAAAAAGGTGTTATTTTACTTTTTTCTAAAATAAATCTCTATAGGACACCCTGAAAAATCCCAAAGCTCTCTTATTCTATTTTCTAAAAAGCGCGTATAGTTTTCTCTAACATATTGAGGCAAATTACAAAAAAATGCAAATGCTGGAAAATAAGTGGGAAGTTGCGTTACATACTTTATTCTAACAACTTTATCTTTAACAACAGGTGGTGGTGTTTTTTGAATGATCTCTAACAATTTTTCATTAAGTTCAGAAGTTGAAATTCTTCTGCTTCTGTTATTATGAACGGCAACTGCCGTTTCAAGTACTTTAAAAATTCTTTGTTTAGTTAACACAGATGTAAAAATAATGGGAACATCTTTAAATGGAGCAATTTTTTGACGAATGATCTCCTCATACTCTTTCATGGTTTTAGTTTCTTTTTCAACTAAATCCCATTTATTCATAACAATAACGATCCCTTTTCTATTTCTAGCAGCAAGACTAAAAATGTTGACATCTTGAGCATCGAAGCCAGTTGAAGCATCACACATTAAGATGCAAACATCACTATTTTCAATGGCACGCACAGCTCTCATCACAGAATAGAACTCTAAGTTTTCTTCAACTTTTCCTTTTTTTCTAAGCCCAGCTGTGTCAACTAAATAGAAATCAAAACCAAAACTGTTATATCTTGTATATGTTGAATCTCGAGTTGTACCTGCAAGTGGAGTTACAATTTGTTGTTCTTTGCCTAAAAACGTGTTAACAATAGATGATTTCCCTACATTTGGCTTCCCAACAATCGTTATTTTAGGAAGTTGATCCTCTTTTTGTTCCTCTTCCACTTTAAAATGTTTCACAACTTCATCTAAAAGATCACCAGTACCGCTACCAGAGATTGCAGAAATGGGAAACACATTGTCAAAACCTAAAGAATAAAACTCTGTATAATCATAATAATTACTAGAAGAGTCAATTTTATTAACTACTAAAAAGAATGGTTTTTTATTTTTTCTGAGCATAATAGCAACATCTTGATCAAGCGGTGTAAGACCTTCTCGCCCATCAACAAGAAACAAAATCACATCTGATTCTTCAATAGCAAAACTCACTTGTTTTCTAATTTCATGTTCAAAAATGTCATCAGAACCTACAACATATCCACCTGTATCAATAACAGAGAATTCGAATCCACCCCAATCAGATTTTCCATAGTTTCGATCTCTAGTTACTCCTGCGATAGAGTCTACAATAGCTTCTTTTGATTGTGTCAACCTATTAAAAAGGGTTGATTTTCCGACATTTGGTGTCCCTACTAACGATACAATGTTTCCCATAATAATAAGATAATAGTGTTAATTTTTGATTTTAATTATAAAATATTTGCTAATTGTTCTTTCATTTTTTCAACTTCATCTTTCATTTGAACAACTATTTGCTGAATGTTAAAATGATTACATTTTGAACCAATTGTATTTACTTCCCTTCCCATCTCTTGAACAATAAAGCCCAATTTTTTACCTTGGGAATTAATATCGTTTAATGTTTCTGTAAAATAGTGACAATGTTTGGTTAATCTAACTTTTTCCTCAGTGATATCTAACTTTTCAATATAATAGATGAGTTCTTGTTCAAAGCGATTTTGGTCATATTTTCCAGTTAATTGGGCTACATCTAGTGCATCAAGCATTTTTTTTCTCACAGCTCCAATTCTTTCTTCTTCGAATGGCGTAATTTCATTAACAAGGTTTAAAATGAGATCAACTCTATTTTCAATATCTAGTTGTAAACTTTTTCCTTCAGAAATTCTAAACTGGTTAACATTTTCACATGTTTCTTGAATAGCAACTTTCAACTGTTCCCAATCACTCTCTTTGATCTCCTCTTTTGGAACAGCAATCACATCTGGCATTCTCAGAACTTGAGTAAAAATATCTGATTCTACACTATTTTCTACAAATTTTGAGAGTTCAGTAAGTTTGTTAAAGTATATTTTGGCCAATTCAACGTCAATGGCAATTGTTGGAGTTGCCGTTTTATCCAGATAAATGGCAACATCAATTTTTCCTCTTTCCAATATTTGTGATATCAGAGAACGAATGTCATTTTCTTTATCTCTAAAAAGGGAAGAGATGCGGGTATTGATATCAATTTGTTTACTATTTAAGGTTCTAATTTCAACTACAATAGATTTGTTATCTATTATAGTATTAGTTTTCCCGAAACCTGTCATTGATTTTATCATACTTATTTTTTAATAAAAAGGGCAGCTTACGCCACCCTTAAGATTATATAAATCAAAATTAAAGATAGATTAATTTTCTATCTCAGCTTTTTTAAGCGTTGCATAGTTGATTTTCAGTGCATTGTTTTTTCGTAATTCAGTTTTAATTACATTAACATAACGCATTTGAACATCTTTATCAACTTTTAAAGAGAATGTTAGTTTGTTTTTATCTTCTTCACTTCTTGATTCTTTAGCTCTACCAATAAAATCTTTCACTTCGTTTTCAAGATTTTCTTGTTTTATCGTTTGATCCGCTAATTGAACAGATATTTTTCCAGGAGGAAGTGTATTTTCATTTTTACTAACTGGTGTCCCAATATAAATTGTTTCAACTAAAGATTTTTTTTCCAGTTTTTGAATTTCAGAAGCTTTAGGAGTTGTAAATTTCACTTTAACATTAGTTTCACGCATGTTGGTAATCACCATGAAGAAAAACAAAAACATGAAGATAATGTCAGACATAGATCCGGTATTAATTTCCGGAAGCTCTTTGCTATTTTCTTTTTTAAATCTTGCCATAATCTCTGTTTTTATTCAGTTGTTTTATTATAGTCCATTGGTTTTGCTTCAGAGACCTGCATTGGGATAGCTTTTTTAATTGAGGATTGAAATGCTGTATCTAATGATGCATATTTTTTTCCAAAATATTGAATAGAAACTTCATCTCTAAGTTCATTAATGGCTCTTTCCAATTCATTTTGAACTTGTACGTACACTTCGTAAGAGGTACTTTGGTCATTTTTTAGTGAAACTACACCTTTTGAAACTCTATAGTCTCCTAAGAAATCGATAGTTTTAAACTCTTTTACTGGTAGGTTTGGTAAATCGTTAGGATTTTCCAAAAACTCTTTAGCTTTATCTTTTAATTGACCAATAGTGATAACTTCATTATTAACAGAAATCTGATTATTGAAGTTAACAACCACATTAAATACATTTCTTTGATTGATCTCTTCAGTGACCTCCTCAGTAGCAGGAGGAGGTAATCTTCTTGGAATACCCTGTTCTGTGTTGATTGAAGAAGTCAACAAGAAAAAAGTCAATAGCAAGAAAGAGATATCGGCCATTGAACCAGTATTAATTCCAGGTGTTTTTCTTGACATTTTATCTATATTTTTTAATGGTATTCATAACGAGAGATCCAATAATTGCTAAGATGGTTCCAAAGAACACAAAATAGAAAACAATAAGTCCAGCACCAATCCATTTCATTTCGTTTGGAGTAGTTTGCATTTTAATGGCTGTTTCGGTTAATTGATCAGGAGAAACAAAATATCCAATAATAGCAACTACTACAAGTAATAAAACTCCAAAAATGGCACCCATTGAGGATTTAAAGTTTTTAACAATTTGGTAAATTGAGAAAATGACAAGTAATCCGATTGTTATAAAGAAGATAACATAGGAAGCTGACATTGTAAAATTAAGAACAGTTTCTTGTTTTTGATAATCTTTAATAGCAATTTGAAAACTTTTTAGATCCATCTCTTTTTTGTTTTTAGAAATAATGGCATCTATAGTTGATACATCTTTCAAAATAAACCCCATTGCTTTTATTTGATTAGAAGAAACGAGATACTCTTGTTTAATGATAGAATAATCATTATCAAGATTTGTGATGTAATTTGGAAGATCATTTACAGTTTTAACATTAGAAAACTGATCAGTATATTTTTTGGAAGTTGGATCTTCAGCATTTAATTTTGAAGAAAAAGATGTAAATTCGGCTTTAAAAGCATCAAATTTTGCTTGATCTTCATCAATATCTTTAAGAGAAGCTATAAAAGTATATAATATCTCTTTTTGAGTTTGAAGAGTTGTATTTTCAGTATTTTTTGTATTGATTAGATCCTGATATTTTTTGATAAAATCTGGAAGAGTCTGTACAGTTGCGCTTGCTAAATCTGATAGCATTTCAGGAGAGGCCTCTTTTACATGGCTTGTTGCAAAATATTTTTCTTTAGATTTATCATCAAATCCTGATGAAAATACTAATGCCAAAATACACGCAATTCCTGCAATCGCAAAAACGGTTATATTTACTATTTTTCTCATAACTTTCTATAGTTAGTTAAGTTTAAAAAAGATCAAAAATTATTTATTTTTGATTAGAATATCCATGAAAGAGATGGTAGCATCTTCCATATCACTAACAATAGCGTCAATTTTAGATAGGATATAGTTGTAAAAAATTTGAAGAATGATAGCTGTAATCAAACCAAATACAGTTGTTAAAAGTGCCACTTTCATACCACCAGCAACAATAGTTGGAGAGATATCACCCGCTCTTTCAATATCATCAAAAGCAAAAACCATACCTACAACAGTACCTAAGAAACCTAACATCGGTCCTAATGCTAAACATAATGCAATCCAGCTTAAGTTAACTTCCAATTTGCTCATTTGAACACCACCATAGGAAACAACAGCTTTTTCAACAGATTCTAAACCTTCATCGTATCTATCAAGTCCTTGGTAGAAAACTCCAGCAAGAGGTCCTTTAGTGTCGCGACAAAGTTCTTTTGCTTTGTTAGTTCCACCTGTTTTAAGAGCTTCTTCAATTTTTTGTAAAAATTTTGCAGAATTTACAGTTGCTAAATTTAGATAAAATATTCTTTCAATTACAAGAGCAAGTCCAATAACTAAACAAAGTAATACAGGAGCCATCCAAACAGCACCCCCATCAATGAATTTGTTTTTTAATACGTAATGTAAACTTTCTTGTACTACATTATCAGGATCTTCTACTTTTTGAACTTTTTCAGTATTAGCAACTGGGGTAGCTGCTTGTTGGGTTGTGTCAACTTTTTCAGTTGTGGTTTGTTTTGTGTTTTCAGATTTTTTGTCGTCTTTTTGTGCAAAAGCCATGTTTGAAATACCGAAGGTTAAAAGTCCTATTACGGTAAATAAAGCGATTAATTTTTTCATAATTACTTTACAGATTTAAATTAATGAATGTTGATTTTTGTTATTTGTCTTATTTAATATACTTATAATTCAATTAGTTACGTTGCGGAGAGAAAGGGATTCGAACCCTTGAAACGCTTTCGGCGTTTACACACTTTCCAGGCGTGCGCCTTCGACCACTCGGCCATCTCTCCTCATAAAAATTTTGAGCGTGTAAAATTATATAAAAAATAGAAGCTACCGTCACGAATTATTATTTTTTTTTAAAGTAATTATTTTCTATTTTTGCAGTTCCAATTTTTAAATATAAATAAATCCAATAAATACATGAAAAACACACCTATAACTCGAGAAATTGTCGATAAAATAGTTTTAAATAGCGGAATACAGAAATTAGGATCTGCTTCAATTCGAGAAATCAAACGATTAATCAATCAAATTGAGGAAGCAAGTGGAGAAAAATTTATCCGAATGGAGATGGGAATTCCTGGAATCCCAGCTTCTCAAATTGGTGTAAATGCTCAAATTGACGCTTTAAAAAATGGTTGTGCATCAATTTACCCTGATATTGATGGTACTGCTGAATTAAAATCTGAAATGTCTAAGTTTGTTAAAAACTTTCTTGATATCGATGTTTCTCCTAGTGGTTGTATCCCAACAGTTGGATCTATGATGGGAGGAATGGCAGGGTTTATGACTTTTTCGAAAGCACGAAAAGAGAAGGATACGACTCTTTTTATTGATCCTGGATTTCCAGTGCAAAAACAACAACATAGAGTGTTAGGTTTGAAATATGAAACATTTGATGTTTATAATTATAGAGGAGATTTATTAAAAGAAAAATTAGAAAGTTACCTTATAAAAGGGAATATTCATTCTATTATCTATTCAAATCCAAACAACCCATCTTGGATCTGTTTTACAGAAAAAGAACTTCAAATCATTGGAGAATTATCAACGAAGTATGAAGTGTGTGTTTTTGAAGACCTTGCTTATTTTGGTATGGATTTTCGGGCTGACATTTCAAAACCGGGTGTACCACCTTTTCAGCCAACCATTGGGAAATATACAAAATATTATGCTTTGTTGATTTCAAGTTCAAAAGCATTTAGTTACGCCGGTGAAAGAATTGGAATGCTTGTTATATCTGATCATTTATTTAATAAAGAGTATCCAGATTTGATTCCATTTTTTGGAACACCAATTTTTGGTCGTGCTATTGTTTATGGTACAGTATATGCGATCAGTTCAGGAACCTCACATTCAGCACAATATGCTCTAGCTGCAATTCTTAAAGCTTGTAATGAAGGAACTTATAATTTCTTAGATGATGTTAAGTTGTATGCTGAAAAAGCAAAATTGATGAAAAAAATGTTTTTGGACAATGGATTTAATATTGTGTACGATAAAGATGAAGATAAACCATTAGCTGATGGTTTCTACTTTACCATTGCATATCCAAATTTAACGGGTGAAGAATTACTACAAGAGTTTCTTTATTATGGTATTAGCGCAATCACTTTATCCATTACTGGTAGCGAAAGAACGGAAGGGTTAAGAGCTTGTGTTTCTTTAGTTCATAATGATCAATTGCCAGTTTTAGAAAAGAGACTTCAAATATTTAGACAAAATCACTAATATAATTAAATGAAGATTCCCATGAGAAAAATCGTATTTATTTTAACAATATTATTATTCCCTTTTATTAGTTTTGCGCAACATTTTGATCAGTTTTTTACAAATAAAACACTTAGAATAAACTATTTACATATTGGAAAAAATGATTCTGAAAAGATTGAGATTGTATCTTTTCATCATGGTGGTAAATGGAATGGAACAAGAAGTTATCTAATTGAACCTCAAAGGTATGGTGATATGCAAATTGAAGTGTTTGATGTATCAAGTGGGAAACTTTTATTTTGTAGAAGTTATTCCTGTTTGTTTGGAGAGTACGCTTCTACAAAAAGAGCTGAAACAGAAATCGGATCTTTTGAAGAAGCCGTAAATATTCCTTATCCAAAAAACAAAATAAATTTTAGAATAACTAGTTTTTCTAGAAAATTAGTTCCTAACATATTATATGAAGGAGTATTCGACCCAAATAATAATAAAAGTCAAGCATTTACTAAAGAGAATCCCATCAAAAATATCCACATAGGAGGAAAAGCAGAAAATTGTATCGATATTTTATTTATTCCTGATGGATATAGCAAAAGCGATAAAAATTTAATGGAATCAGATATGAAACTATTTGCTGACTACATTTTAAATTGTGCTCCATGGAATAGTTATAAAGGAAATATAAATATTAGATCTATTGAAGGTTATTCTGAAGAGTCTGGGATTACTGACCCAAACGCAAATATTCAAAAAAAGACTTTGCTGAATTGCAGTTTTAATACGATTGACCTAGATCGCTATTTGATGTGTTTAAATGTTTTCAAAATGCATGATATTGCCGAAGATGCGCCATACGATATCATAATTCTGATTTGTAACACACCTAAATATGGTGGTGGTGGAATATATAATTTCTACTGTACCGTTAATAATAAAGGGAAAAAAAGTGATTATGTTATTGTACATGAATTAGGACACTTAATGGCAGGGTTAGGAGATGAATATTTTACTTCTGAAGTATCAGTGAGAGACTATTATCCAGAAGGGATTGAGCCAGTTGAGCCAAATTTAACTACTTTAGTTGCTTTTGAAAAGAAATGGAAAGATATGTTAGATAGTGTAACTCCTATTCCAACACCAGATAAAAAACAATATAATAATATTTTAGGCGTTTATGAAGGGGGAGGTTATGTAGCAAAAGGGGTTTACCGTCCGTGGAGGAATTGTACTATGAAAGATCCAATCTACAATAATTTCTGCCCTGTATGCACAAAAACTATTATTGAAACAATAAATTTTTATTCAAGATAAATCAATTTTTTTTTTATGAGTATTACAAAATTAGATCAAGTTGTAGAATTGGTAAAATCAAAACCAAAAAAAAGATTAGTTGCTGCCTATGCAAATGATGAACATACAATCGAAGCAGTAAATCATGCTGTTGATATGGGTATTGTTGATGCCACCTTAGTGGGAGATCAACAAATAATTACAAAAATTTGCCAAGACTTAAAAATTGAGGTTTCAAAATTTAATGTAATACATGAACCTGTTGATACAAAAGCAGCAACAACCTGTTGTGATTTGATAAATGGTGGTGAAGGTGACATTCTAATGAAAGGTTCATTGACAACTGATAAATACATGCGTGCCATTTTGAACAAGGAACGTGGCTTATGTCCACCAAATGCAATCATTACACATATTGCTGTTTTTGAAAATCCATCATATCATAAACTGATCATTGCTAGTGATTGTGCCATTTTGTTAAATCCAGATTTAAAACAAAAACAATTTATCCTTCAATCAATCATAAATACAGCGCACGCCATTGGGATTGAAAAACCAAAAGTGGCAATAATTGCAGCAACTGAACAGATGTCTGCTGGAATGCAAGCGTGTGTTGATGGAGCAATATTATCTAAAATGGCAGATAGAGGTCAAATTACGGGTGCAATAGTAGATGGCCCAATCTCTTTAGATGTTGCTTTGGATGAGGAAGCTGCTAAAATTAAAAAAATGTCTGGTGGAGTATGTGGTGATGCAGATGCATTACTATTTCCTAATATTGAGAGTGGAAATGTTTTTTATAAATGTTCAACCAAATTTAATAAAGCCGAATGTGGTGCATTTCTAGCAGGTGCTAAAGTTCCATGCGTATTGTCATCTAGAGGAGACACTGCTTTAACAAAACTTTATTCAATTGCAATTGCTGCAACCTTTTAAACTTAATTTGCCTGATTAAGTCAAACTATATATTCTAAATATTATCCCATGATTAAAAAGTTTTTTCTGCTTTTATTGTTTATTATTTTCTCTTTAAATACTTTTGCCAGTTATCTATTTATTCCAATGGATCTGTCACAAAAGAACCATTTAAAAGCTTATGGAATTGCTTTTTTATCAATATCTAAAAGTATTGATGTGAGTTGGTTATTAAACTATCAAGGGGGAAGTTTTATGATGATATATAGTGATGTATTAGAAGATGAATGTGTGATTCGAGGGGTAACATACCAAGTGATTGCAGATGTTCAAGCTTCAAATATATTAACAGAAATTTCTGCTGCTGAAAATAATATGGATGAAATTCGGTTAACAAAAATACCCAAAATTGCGGTATATTCTCCTAAAAATAAACTTCCATGGGACGATGCAGTTACATTAGCACTTACCTATGCTGAAATACCTTATGATGTTATTTATGATGAAGAAGTACTTAATGGGATTCTTCCCAAATACGATTGGGTACATCTTCATCATGAGGATTTTACGGGTCAATTTGGCAAGTTTTGGGGTAGTTATAGAAAAGCGGCTTGGTATATTGAAGATGTAAATGCTAATGAAGAGATGGCCAAAAAAATGGGCTTTTCTAAAGTTTCTCAAATGAAATTAGCCGTGGCAAAAAAAATCAGAGATTTTGTAGCTGGGGGTGGCTATTTATTTGCTATGTGCTCTGGACCAGATAGTTTTGATGTTGCTCTCGCAGCAGATGGCGTTGATATTTGTGATACTCCCTTCGATGGAGACCCTATCGAACCAAATGCTCAAGAAAAACTAAATTATGATCATTGTTTAGCTTTTACCAATTTTAATATTGTAACAAATCCCTATACATACGAGATTTCCGACATTGACATTGACCCGAGTATCCATTTGACAAACAAAAAAAATGATTTTTTCACACTTTTTGAGTTTTCAGCAAAATGGGATCCAATTCCAACCATGTTATGTCAAAACCATCAAAATGTAATTCCAGGGTTTTTAGGTCAAACTACTGGTTTTAGAAAAAGCAAAATTAAACCTCATGTAATTCACTTGGGTGAAACTAAACTTTTTGACGAAGCGAGGTATATTCATGGAGCTTTTGGTAAAGGAACCTTCACTTTTTTTAGTGGACACGACCCAGACGACTACCAACATTTTATTTATGACCCTCCAACAGATTTAAATTTATACCCTAATTCGCCTGGTTATAGACTGATACTCAACAACGTACTATTCCCTGCTGCCAAAAAAGAAAAACAAAAAACTTAAACTTTCGTATGTAAATTATTTTATATATATTTGCACCCGTAATTCAAATCCTTTCAAATTACATAAATTTGTTCTTTTACTAAATGTAATTATCTTCAATTTCAATTTTTGAATATTTAATTTATATGACTAATCCTCAAGAGAATGGAAGAAAGAGAAAAAGAATCTCTGCTCCTATTGCAACATCGGACACGAGTAAAATAAACTCTTCAATATTGCCATCACCAAAAAAAGTAAAACCAGAAGTTGTTGAATCTTCAGATTTTAAAGAAAAGTTTGAAAAACAAGCTGATTCAATCACCATGGCAACCCCTGAACAACATGTTCAAAATGAAATTCAGGAAAAACCATTATCAGAAATCAAACCAAGAGGGAGAAAAAAATCTATTGATATTATTGAAGATCCTATTCATGAAAATAATCCCAATAGAACAGTAAGACAACCGAAAACTTTTGATAATTCCGTTCGTATAGGATTACGTAATGAGAAACGTAGATTACCTAAAGATGAAAATCTTCCAGAAGGATTACTTTTTGATGATGATGCTTTAGTTCATGAAATTATTAGTGTCGATATTCCAGAGGAGATTAATCTAATTCCACCGATTGTTCCTGATGATATTGAAGATGATAATCCAGTTTCATTACCTTCTGAAACAATTCTGGAAATTGAAAAACCAACTCCTCAAGCAGAAAAAATTGAAGATAAAGATGATCTTTGGGATCTCATTGCTAATTCTGAGTTTAGTGGAAGTGTTATAGGTGAAGGTGTAATCGAAATAACAAATGACAACTGTGGATTTTTACGTTCTTCGGACTACAACTACTTACCTTCACCAGACGATGTGTATGTTTCTAGTGCACAAATTAAACTTTTTGGGTTAAAAAATGGGGATACAGTTCAAGGAACTATCAGACCACCACGAAATGGTGAAAAATATTTTCCATTAACTCACATTGAAAAAATTAATGGAAAGTCTCCAGAAGAGATCAGAGACAGAATTCCATTTGATTATTTAACCCCCATGTTTCCTAATGAAAAAATTAATTTAACAGGAACCAACAGCTTAAATTTAAGTACGCGTGTTATTGATATGTTTTCTCCTATTGGGAAAGGTCAAAGGGGGCTTATTGTTGCTCAACCAAAAACTGGGAAAACAGTATTACTGAAAGAGATTGCTAATGCAATTGCAGCAAATCATCCAGAAATATATCTCATCATTCTTCTTATCGATGAACGTCCTGAAGAGGTAACCGATATGCAAAGAAGTGTAAAAGCAGAAGTCGTTTCATCTACTTTTGATGAACCCGCTGATCGTCATGTTAAAATTGCAAATATTATCTTGGAAAAAGCCAAAAGAATGGTAGAATGTGGCCATGATGTTTGTATTTTACTGGACTCAATTACTCGTTTAGCTAGAGCGTTTAATACAGTTCAACCTGCTTCTGGAAAAGTTTTATCTGGTGGAGTTGAGGCAAATGCTTTGCAAAAACCAAAAAGATTTTTTGGAGCTGCCAGAAATATTGAAAATGGTGGTTCATTAACCATTATTTCAACAGCTTTAATTGATACAGGTTCCAGAATGGATGAGGTTATTTTTGAAGAGTTTAAAGGTACTGGAAATATGGAGCTTCAATTGGACAGAAGACTTTCTAATAAAAGAATCTATCCTGCTGTTGATATTGTTGCCTCAAGTACTCGTAGAGATGACCTTCTTCAAAGTCCTGAAACACTTCAAAGAGTATGGATTTTAAGAAACCACCTTGCTGACATGACCACTATTGAAGCTATGGAATTTATTAGAGATAGATTATTGAGAACTAAATCTAACGAAGAATTCTTGATTACTATGAATGGTTAAAATTAAATGATTTTTAGTTTAATACTTCAGCTAAATATTGCCAAGTATATCCTTTCTGTTGTTTCACGATATCTTCAGGTGTTCCAATAGCTAATATTTCTCCACCATTTTTACCCCCTTCTGGCCCTAAATCGATTACCCAATCTGCCATTTTAATGACATCCATGTTATGTTCGATAATGAGCACTGTATTTCCTCTTTCGACTAATAAATTTAACACATCCATTAGTATGGCAATATCTTGAAAATGCAACCCTGTAGTTGGTTCATCTAAGATGTAGAAAGTATTTCCGGTATCTTTTTTAGAAAGCTCTTCAGCTAATTTCACTCTTTGCGCCTCACCTCCTGAAAGGGTAGTTGAGGGTTGTCCCAATCTAATGTATCCTAAACCAACTTCAGCAATAGTTTTTAACTTTTGAACTATAAATGGAATATTCTCAAAAAATTCTATGGCTGTATCAATATCCATTTCCAAAACATCATAAATTGATTTTCCTTTGTATCTAATTTCCAATGTTTCATCATTATACCTTTTCCCATTACATTTTTCACAAGTAACATATACATCAGGTAAGAAATTCATCTCAATAGCTTTAACACCACCTCCCTTACACTCTTCACATCTCCCTCCAGTAACATTAAATGAAAATCTTCCTGGTTTATATCCTCTTATTTTTGATTCTGGAAGTTGTGCAAATAGTTTTCTAATCTCATCAAATACACCTACGTAAGTAGCTGGGTTAGATCGTGGTGTTTTGCCTATCGGATGTTGATCAATCTCAATTACTTTATCTATATTGTCAATCCCAATAATCTCTTGATAAGGTAATGGCGTTTTTTCAGCTCTAAAAAAATATTTATTCAGAATGGGATATAGAGTTTCATTAATTAATGTTGATTTTCCACTTCCTGAAACACCAGTTACACAAATCATTAATCCTAATGGGAATTCTACATTAAGATTTTTTAAATTATTTCCCGTTGCACCTTTCAAACTTAAGTATTTGCCATTACAAACTCTTCTTTGAGTTGGGATTGTGATTTTTTTGGCTCCATTAAGATAGTCTGCAGTTAAAGTATGAGCATTCATCATCTCATCATAGCTCCCTGCAAAAACAATTTCACCACCATTTTCACCGGCTAATGGCCCAATATCTATAATGTAATCAGCAGCTTTCATCATATCAGCATCATGTTCTACAACAATTACTGAATTTTCATTATCTTTTAAATTTTTTAAAGAGTTGATTAGCTTATGATTATCTCTTTGATGTAACCCGATACTTGGCTCATCTAATATGTATAAAACGTTTACTAACTGAGAGCTTATTTGTGTTGCTAATCTTATTCTTTGAGCTTCTCCTCCAGAAAGTGATTTTGCTGGTCTATGTAGCGAAAGATATTGAATCCCAACATCTGTTAAAAACTTTAACCTTGACTTTATCTCCCTAATAATCTCGTAACCAATGATTTGTTGTTGTTCACTTAATAATGAATGACAATTATTCATCCAAACAGACAAATCTGAAATATCCATTAGTGATAGATCCGCTATATTTTGATCCCCAATCTTAAAAAAAAGTGATTCTTTTTTCAACCTTGCTCCATTACATTCTGGGCATACCAACTCATTGATAAATTGATTTACCCATTTTTTTATGGAAGCAGGTGCAGAGTCAAAATCAAAATTATTCATAAAGGTAACCACACCTTCAAAATATGCTTTGGAAGGGGATAATCCAGAAAATTCAGATTTTATGTAAATTGGATCAGCAGATCCATATAAAATAATATCAAGGTTTTGATCACTTATTTCAGAAATTGGCTCATTTAATGAAAAACCAAACTTATCTGATAAAGCCGCTAATTGCTTAAAAATTGGGCTTGATTTTGCAGATCCAAGAGGAGCAATACCCCCTGCATTAATCGATTTCGATTTATCTGGAATAATTTTATCTAAGTCAAGTTCAATAATATATCCTAAACCACTACATTTTGTACATGCTCCGTAAGGTGAGTTAAAAGAAAAAGTATTGGGTTCAGGTTCAGGATAAGATATTCCTGTAGTAGGGCACATTAATTGTTTACTGTAATTTTTTACAACTCCATTTTCAATATCAAAAACGGCTAAGGTGCCTTTCCCCTGTTTTAAAGCCAATCTTAAACTATTTACTAATCTTTGTTTGGAGTTCTCCTTAACTAAAATATTATCAATTACCACTTCTATATCGTGAACCCGGTATCTGTCTAATTGAAGATTTAAATTCAGTTGTTTGATCTCCCCATCTACACGCACCCTAGTAAAACCTTGTTTTCTGATATTTTCAAATAATTCTTTGTAGTGTCCTTTTCTCCCTTTTACAAGGGGTGCTAAAATCAAAATACTTCTATCTGTATATTGAGTTGTAATTATTTCAACGAGTTCTTTTTCATGATAACTGATCATTTTTTCTCCAGTTACGTAAGAGTAAGCTGTGGAAACTCGTGCAAAAAGAAGTCTTAAAAAGTCGTAAACCTCAGTAATCGTTCCAACAGTAGAACGTGGGTTTTTATTCACTGTTTTTTGCTCTATGGAGATTACAGGATTTAATCCAGAAATTTTATCTACATCTGGATGTTCGATATTGCCGATAAATTGTCTTGCATAAGCTGAAAAGGTTTCCATATACCTTCTTTGCCCTTCGGCGTATATGGTATCAAAAGCTAATGAAGATTTTCCACTACCACTTAAACCTGTAATAACCACAAGTTTTTGGTGTGGAATCTCGAGAGAAATATCTTTAAGATTATTCTCTCGAGCTCCAATTATTATAAGTTTATCCTCAGCAAATTCGTTCATCCCTATTTGTTATCTATAATGTGGCTTTTTCAATCACTTTCGCAATTGCTGCTTCCATCCCTTGTACATTTTTACCTCCAGCAGTTGCTAAAGTGGGCTGCCCACCACCGCCCCCTTGAATCAAGGAAGAGGCCTCTCTAACTAACTGAGAAGCAGAAAAACCTTTTGCTGCTAAATCATCTGAAATGGCAACAATTAAATTAGGTTTCTCTCCATGTGTACTTCCAAAAACAACCAATAGATTTGAAAATTGATTTCTAATTCTATAAGCAGCTTGTTTCATGATCTCTGGTAATACATTTCCTTGATGTGAAATGATGTGAATTTCATTTACTAGTTTCACATTGGCTACCATCTCTTCTGCAAAATGTTGAATTTTTTCTTGTTGAAACTCCTCAACCTCTTTTATTAAGCGATCTCTCTCCTCAGCCATTTTTTGAATTGCGGTCATGATATTCGGAGAACTAAAGAAATTCTTCACCTCATCTACCAGTGCTAATTGTTCATTGATAAATTGTTCCGCTTGTTTCCCGGATATCGCTTCAATTCTTCTGATACCCGCAGCAATAGCCCCTTCAGATACAATTTTTATGTATCCAATGTTTCCTGTTGCAGCGGTATGTGTTCCTCCACAAAGCTCTATCGAATCTCCAAATTGGATCACTCGAACGGCATCACCATATTTTTCTCCAAATAGCGCCATAGCTCCCATCCCTTTGGCCTCTTCAATAGGGATGTTTTCAAAAACAGAAACTGGAACATTATCTCTTACTAGTTGATTAACAATAGATTCCACTTCAGCTAGTTGTTCATTGGTTACTTTTGAAAAGTGAGAAAAGTCAAATCTAAATCTTTCAGAAGAAACATAAGAACCTTTTTGTTCCACATGGGTTCCTACCACTTTTCTCAATGCATAATGCAAAAGATGGGTAGCGGAGTGGTTATTTTGAGTAGCTATTCTATTCTCTTTGTTCACTTTAGCCGTGAAAACAGTATTCAAATTATCAGGAAGTGTGGGGGCAATATGAACCGTTAAATTGTTCTCTTTTATGGTATTGGTGATCTCAATTTTCTCATTGATGCTCATCAAAAAGCCAGTATCTCCCACTTGTCCACCCGATTCAGCATAAAATGGGGTTTTGTCAAGAACCAATTGATAAAATTGTTTCCCTTTTGATTTCACGGAACGGTACTTCACAATTTTAGTTTCACTCTCTAACGAGTGGTAACCTACAAATTCAGTGGTTCCCATCTCTGGAATCAATTCCACCCAATCCTCTGTTTCGATCGTTGCCGCAGCCCGAGATCTGCTCTTTTGCTCCTCTAATCCTTTTTGGAATCCTTCCATATCTACCGTTAGATTCTTTTCAGAAGCAATTAGCTGAGTTAAGTCGATAGGAAATCCGTATGTATCAAACAGTTCAAAAGCAAAAGGACCTTCAATAACGGTACCATTCAATTTTTGGCAATAGTTTTCAAATTTTTGAATTCCATAAGCTAAGGTTTTCAAGAATGAGTTTTCCTCTTCCTGAATCACTTTTTCGATGAGTTGTTGTTGTGATTTTAGCTCTGTAAACTGTTCTCCCATTTGAGCAGCCAACTCTTTTACTAAGCTACAAATAAATGGTTCATTAAATCCAAGGAACGTGTATCCGTAGCGGATCGCTCTTCTTAAGATTCGACGAATTACATAACCTGCTCCCGTATTTGAAGGAAGTTGACCATCAGCAATAGCAAAACTCACTGCTCTTAAGTGGTCAGCAATCACACGCATAGCAATATTGATTGGTTCATCTATGCCATACTCTTTCTTAGATATTTGAGCAATTTTTTGAATCAAGGGTTGAAAAACATCGGTATCATAGTTTGATTTTTTACCTTGAACGGCCATACAAAGTCTTTCAAATCCCATCCCTGTATCCACATGACTAGCAGCCAGTTTTTGTAACTCTCCAGAAGCGAGTCTGTTGTATTGAATAAACACCAAATTCCAAATCTCAACCACCAAAGGGTTATCGTTATTCACGAGAAGTGCGCCCTCAACCTTTGCTCTCTCGGAGTCATCTCTTAAATCCACATGAATTTCAGAACAGGGACCACATGGACCACTATCCCCCATTTCCCAGAAGTTATCTTTTTTATTTCCGTAAAGAATTCTCTCTTTTGGTAAATATTTTTCCCATAAGGCAAGCGCTTCAGCATCGAGTTCTGTTCCATCTTTTTTATCTCCCTCAAAAACGGTAGCATATAAGCGATTAGGATCTAATTTCATCTTTTGCGTAAGAAATTCCCAAGCCCAATCGATCGCTTCCTCTTTGAAATAGTTTCCAAACGACCAATTTCCAAGCATTTCAAACATGGTATGGTGATAGGTATCTTTTCCAACTTCCTCTAAATCATTATGTTTACCAGAAACTCTCAAGCATTTTTGGGTATCCGCAATTCTTGGAAACTTTACAGGTTGATTCCCTAAGAAAATATCTTTAAATTGATTCATCCCGGCATTCGTAAACATAAGGGTAGGATCATTTTTGATTACCATCGGAGCAGAAGGCACTATTTGGTGTTCTTTCGACTGAAAAAAATCTAAGAAACTCTTACGTATATCATTACTATTCATCACATTAAGTTTTAAAAAATGAAGTTGCAAATATACGAAATAATAAGCTAATGAGCGAATGAGCTAATAAGCTAATTATTAATGAGCTAATGAGTAAATAAGCTAATAAGCAAATTTTTAATAACTTATGTATAAATAATTTAATAATTTGATTTGTTTTTTTTATAGATTACAAATATTAATATATTTTTGTATTTGAAAATAAAAACTCATAAATCTAACTAACTAAACCAACTACGTATGAAAATGAAAAAAATAGAATTGTAGAATTAAGTTTAGAATTTGCAATTTATATAGCGTTAGACGGAATTGATTTCTGCTGATCATGAACTATTTGAAAAGTTGATTCAAATAAAAAAACTCCTCAATGCAATAATCAGTACTTGTTATAAAAACAAATAGTCCATTACAATAATTAGCTTATTATCACATTAGCTTATTAATCATGGCGCTCCATTCCGTACCGGCTTCGCCGCCCTCCACATCCCTAACGCAGTGAAAAACCTTAGGTTTTTGTTTAAAGTTTAAAGGTTTAACGCTTCGCTGTTTAAAGGTTAAAGGTTTAAAATTTTAGGGTTTAGTTCAATTGCCCTCTACTTTAGTACATGGCTAAGGGGAAGATTACTTTAACCACAAAGAACACAAAGTTTTAACACAAAGAAAGCAAAGAAATTAGCAAATAATTTGATTACTTATTAATTCTTCATTTTTCATTTTTCATTTTTCATTATTTTTGAACTGAGGGGATGTTGTTTGCTGCTTTATTATTTATCTTTCCTCAGAATAGCTACGATTTCTTTTGTAAAACCTTCGAAATAACCACATGATCTCCATACAACTTGTTTGGTTTTCATATCAACCATATATAATTGCG
>JBLJBB010000059.1:0-77409 GCA_047638115.1 Bacteroidales bacterium
GTGTTTTATTAGAAAATTTGATTTTTATTCAACTTTTTTAATGCTTTAGCCCTGTTTCAAGTGATAAGATCGCTTGATATTCCATTTTTTTTATATATTTTTGTAAAAATAAAAATAATTATGAATTTCACATTTTTTCATCGTCCCGAAAGTAGGAAATACAACTATATCCCTCAATTTTATGTAAAAGATGAGGATAAAACTTCTAAAAGATCAACTTACGATTCTGAGGAATTTGCAGAACGTCTCCATAGAAGTTGGAGTAAAAAAAGACAAGTGCACAAAAAAAATAGTGGGAATATTAAAACTATTGTATGGATTGCATTTATACTTTTTCTATTAATCTATATTTTATATAAACTTTTCTAATATTTCTCCTTTTTTTAATGACTGATATCATTCATTTACTACCAGATAATGTTGCCAATCAAATCGCTGCAGGAGAAGTGGTTCAACGTCCTGCTTCAGCAGTTAAAGAACTTCTAGAAAATAGTGTTGATGCTGGAGCAACTCAAATTCAACTGATCATCAAAGATTCCGGAAAAACGTTGATTCAAGTTGTAGATAATGGAAAAGGGATGAGTTTTACAGATGCACGTGTTTGTTTTGAACGACATGCTACCTCAAAAATCTCCTGTGCAGATGATCTTTTCAAATTAACTACGAAAGGATTTAGAGGTGAAGCTTTAGCATCAATTGCAGCAATTGCCCATGTTGAATTGAAAACGAAGCAAGCCGATAATAGTATTGGAACTCAAATTATTGTTGAAGGTTCTCAAATCAAAGAACATTCTCCAATTGCTACCCAGGATGGTACTTCGATTGCTGTTAAAAATTTATTTTATAACGTTCCAGCCCGTAGAAATTTTCTTAAATCTGATGCAGTTGAATTTTCTCATATTGAAGAGGAGTTTTATAGAGTGGCTCTTATTCATACCAATATTGCTTTTTCTTTTTATCACAATGGGAATATTGTGATGCAATTAATGCCCAGCAATTTCAAGTTGAGAATAGTGAATATCTTTGGAAATCATCTGAAGGACAAATTGTATCCCATTGAACAAGAGACGGGCTCAATAATGATTTCTGGTTTTATTGCAAAACCAGAAAATGCGCGGAAGAGGAAAAATGATCAATATATTTTTGTAAATAATCGATATATTTCACATTTTTACCTTAAACACGCGATCGAAAATGCCTACAAAGAGATCATCCCTGAAGGTTATAAACCTGCATTTTTTATTCAAATAGACACTGATCCCGCAACAATTGATGTTAATATCAGTCCTACAAAAGTGGATATTAAATTTCAAGATGAAAAGTTAATGTATGGAATTTTACACGCTACTGTAAGAAAATCGTTAGGGTCTTTATCATTAACACCACAAATCGATTTTGATTATGAACCAGGAATGGATGTTTCGCAAATTAAAGATCAAACTACCATAAAATCTCCTTCATTGAAACTTGATCCTGATTATAATCCATTTCGAAACCATCCTTCATTCTCTGATATTTCCTCTCATTCCTCCAAAATCAAATCATCAGAAGATTTTGATAGTTGGAATCAGTTTTTAAGTAATATTAAATTAGACGATTTGGATTCCCAAAACCAAGAATCTCAAAATCCAACCATGTTTTTTGATGAAAAAAGTGAAAATAACAATTCATTTTTAGATCAAGACCATATTCCGTGTTTTAATTTTACAGATCGGTATATTGTTTTTAATTTTGATAAACAAATTGCGATTATTGATCTCATTGCAGGAAGAGAACGAATCTTATACGAGGAGTTCTTGGAAGCACTTACTAACAATCCTATCTCAATTCAACAAAACCTTTTTCCTGATGTAATTACACTTACACCATCTCAAATTGAAATATTTTCAGAAATCAAAGAGGAGTTGTTTCTATTAGGTTATGATATAGAACAAATTGACAGATCCACATTTGCAGTAAATGGAACACCCTCAGACAAAGATCCAGACGATATGCAACAAACTATTATTGAGATGATTGAAAATTACAAATCAAGTCAATTGCTGCATCGAAATGAAAAAAAGAAAAACATAGCTCTATCATTGGCTAAGCAAAAAAGATCTAAATACAAAACATTTCAAAGTGACCTTGAACGAATTGCCTTCATTAGGCAACTCTACAATACGCTTGTTCCAAACATAACACCAAGCGGCAAAAAAATTGTCCATTATATAAATAATGAACAATTAGTGCAGTTTTTTAATTGTTAACAACAATAATCCTTCCAATTTGCGTTGAAATTACATCAATAGATTTTGAATAATTCAGAATGGCATCTATTGTTTTTTGGCTGGGTTGTAAAGGACGATTTTTGATTGTTTTGGCTAAAATAGTAAAAGATTTTTCCATAGGCTACTATAAATTCATGGTTTATATTACCTATAAAACGACAACAAATTTTAAATATTGTAAAAAACTGAAAAATAAAATTAAACAATTACGACATTGTTATCTTTGATCAGTTTTCTAAGATTTATAAGGGCATATCTCATTCTACCTAAAGCAGTATTTATACTAACATTAGTAATTTCTGCAATATCTTTAAAACTGATATCTTCATAAATTCTCATTTCAAGCACCTCTCTTTGTTCATCTGGAAGAAGTTTTACCAATGCTTTTACATCTTCATTAATTTGTTCTTCAATCATTTTTTGTTCAACTGAAGAATCAGTCCCATTAAGAACATCAAAAATATCAAAGTCATCACCTGATTCAAAAGTGGGCATTCTTTGGATCTTCCTGTAGTAATCAATTTTAAGATTATTTGCAATTCTCATAACCCATTGAACAAACTTTCCCTCTTCTCTATAAGCTCCGGATCGAAGAGTATTGACCACTTTAATAAAAGTATCTTGAAAAATGTCTTCAGCTAACTCTCTATTTTTCACAGAAAGTAAGATATAAGTAAATATCCTTTTTTGGTGACGTTGAATTAATTGTTTTAGAGAAGATTCATCACCATTAACGTAATTGATAATAAGTTCATTATCACTAATTTCAAGCTGTCTCATAAGGTCTCCCTTCTTTAATAGATTAGTACTGTTTCAAAAATGTAAAAATCTAATCGATAGCTTCTCTCCTATAATTTATTTGGTGATTATTTAATGTGCAAATATACAACAAAATTTAATAAATTGTACTTTTTGATATATTTTTTTAATAAATTTTCTATAGTACTTATATTCAGTAAGATAAAAATTATAAAGTGGAATCAAAATAGGTAATTGTATTCATTAAACCCTCTTTTAATTGAATTTTTGGCTCCCAATTTAGAAGTTTTTTAGCTTTTTCAATATTGGGTTGTCTTTGCATTGGATCATCAGAAGGTAATGGTTCAAAAACGATTTTTGATTTTGTTCCTGTTAATTCAATAACCAAATTTGCTAATTCCATCATTGTAAACTCATTTGGATTTCCGATATTAATTGGACCAATAACATCGGAGCTTGTTCCCATCATGGCTATAAGACCACGTATAAGATCATCACAGTAACAAAAACTTCGTGTTTGAGATCCATCTCCAAAAATTGTAATATTTTCTCCCTTAAGAGCTTGTACGATAAAATTTGAGACCACTCTTCCATCATGTGGATGCATACGGGGGCCATAGGTGTTAAAAATCCTCACAACTTTTACGTCAACATGGTTTTGTCTATGATAATCAAAAAAAAGTGTTTCAGCACATCTTTTACCTTCGTCATAACAAGAGCGAATCCCAATTGGATTAACGTTTCCCCAATACTCTTCAACTTGTGGGTGTATTGTTGGATCTCCATAAACTTCACTGGTTGATGCTTGAAGAATTCTTGCTTTGATTCTTTTAGCTAACCCTAACATATTTATAGATCCCATTACAGATGTTTTAATTGTCTTAATCGGATTATATTGATAATGAATAGGGGAGGCGGGGCAAGCTAAATTGTAGATTTCATCAACTTCTACGAAAAATGGTGCAATAACATCATGTCTGATTAATTCAAAGTATGGATTATCCAATAAATGAATTACATTAGCTTTACTTCCTGTAAAATAATTGTCTAAACAAATCACTTCATTACCTTGTTCTAATAACTTCTCACATAAATGAGAACCCAAAAAACCTGCACCTCCTGTTACTAATATTTTTTTCATTGAACTTATTTTATGCAAAAATACATTAAATCTGTGAACTATCTTTTATTTTTAACTCTATTTTTTCTAATTTTCTATTTCTATTATAGTTGAACGTAAATAGTAATAATCCTGCCCAAATAAACGCAAAACATACAATATGAGCAGTAGTAAAATGTTCTTGAAATACTAAGATACCAATTAAAAGTTGCAAAGTTGGGGATAAGTATTGAATAAACCCAAGGGTAGATAAAGAAACTGTTTCAGTTGCTTTTCCAAAAAGAAAAAGAGGGATTGCGGTTGCAGGACCTGCTCCAAGTAATAATAATATTGTCCCTATGTCTAAAGATTCTTTTAGAGTAGAAGTGATAAATGTTGATATTAAAAATCCTAAAGCGATTGGAGTAATTAGTAATGTTTCTATGGTAAGTGCAGGTAATGCATTGATCTTTGCCATTTTTCTGAGTAGTCCATATCCTGAAAATGAGAAAGCTAAAAACAATGCAATATATGGGAATTTTCCATAATCAATAGTTAAATATAGAACTCCAACAAATGCTAAAAACAATGCCATTTTTTGCATTTTATTCATTCGTTCATTCAGAAAGAAATATCCAAAAACTACATTGATAAGAGGATTTATATAATATCCTAAGGATGCATCTACTACATGTTTATTATTAACGGCCCAAATATAGACTCCCCAATTTGCAGTTATCAGAATACTTGTAGCAATTAAAAATTTCAATTGTTTCCAATTTTTAAAAATTGGAAACAATTTAATTTTAAAAATGAACCAAGTTAAAATCAGCATAAAAATTGCAGACCAAAAGATTCTATGTGCAAGGATCTCCTCAGCAGGAACATTATTCAACAGATGCCAATAAAGGGGAAACAAACCCCACAAAGTATAAGCTCCTAAGGCAAACCAAACTCCTTTAGATATATTTTTCAATCTTTTATCTTTTAAGTAAATCAAATATTGTTTTAACTGGATTGAAAGTTGATAATGGTACTTCGACAAAAATTGTGATCCAATCTGCCATAGCTCCATTCCATAAGCCAGGAAGCTCCATCGCTTTTAAGGTTCTCCCTTCATAAGATTTTTCTGAAATAAAACCAGTTTTCTCATCTACATATTCTTTGAGATTAAATGGGTTGCCAGTAAAATCTTTAAAACTACACACCATATCCACTGGATTAAAATGAGTTGCTTGTAACATTATTGTTTTTTGTTGTATATTTTTCAGATCTATTTGAGAACTTTCAACAATTTGACAAGAAGTTTCATTTTTATGATTTGTAACCCAAAATGGACCTCCACCAGGTTCCCCTTCATTTTTTACCATTCCACAAACACGGATTGGTCGATTCAAAGTATTGAATAATTCATGGATAGAAGGATTTGAACTTTTAAATTGAATGTGTAAATGATTTCGAGCAAATTCAATAATTTCGGATGTTTCTTCAATAGAAATATTTGAATTTTTGAGTTTTGCTATATATTCAAAATTTTTATTTTGTAAAAACAAGAGTAATCCACCGCAAGCTTGTTTGTAATCAATGGTATCTTTTAGTTTATCTTCAGTAATAACATTGTCAATATTTTTTATAAAAACAAGATCAGCATTAATGTTATTCAAATTATGAATTAAAGCTCCATGACCACCAGGTCTAAATAATAGTTTCCCCTTTTTATCTCTAAATGGTTGATTATATACATCAGATGCAAGTGTATCAGTGGAAGGATCTTGAATGGAATATGTAATTTCATAAATTACATTAAATCTCTTTTCATACTTTCCTTTAACAGATGCAACAAGATCTTCAAAAAGCGATCTGTGTTGAGGTGATACTGTAAAATGAATTTTACAGATCCCATTGCAATTTGCATAAAGGGCAGCTTCTACTAAATGTTCTTCAAAAGCAGTTCTATTTTCATTATGGTATTTATGAAATTTTAGAACCCCTTTTGGGAGATCTCCATAGTTTAATCCCTCTTCCAATAATAATTTTGAAATTAGGTATTTTGGATCCCATTGGGATTGATCTTCTTGTTGAATAAAAGGTTTAAGATCTGCAAAAAATGCAAAATCTTGAAGATTTTGTATAAGCTTTTTGATTTTATCATTTAGATCATCATGATCCTGATTTAGAAAATCAAATAAATCTTTAAACATTCTGGATGCTGCTCCTGATGCAGGTACAAATTTTACAACTTGTTTATTTGAGATTTGAGATACATAATAATTTTTAAAGAATTCAAGTTGAGAATTTGATAAAGTGGAAATCCCGTCGTTTATGGTTGCAATGCGTTCCAATTGAGCAAAAGGAAATCCTTCAGAATAAAATGAAAATTGTTTTGTAACGTCTAATAGGTTACTTCCCCGTTCTTCCAGGAACACTATATCTTGAGGTGTAAATGGCTCCATAATTTGTTCTTTAAAATGAATTGCAAATATACCCAAATAATCGATAAATAATTCAAATAAAAATACTCCTTGTTAGAGGAGCATTTTGGTACCGCATAGGGGATTCGAACCCCTGATCTTCAGGATGAAAACCTGATGTCCTGGGCCAGCTAGACGAATGCGGCATCTGATAGTTTTCGGGTGCAAAAGTACTAAAAAAACTGATACACTCAGAAGTTTTTAAACATATTAAATTTTAGGATTATCCTTATCTCGTTCAAATCTGAATCCTAGTCTTTTAGCAGTTGGAATGGTCATAATTTGATTTTCCATTTGCATCATATCATTGACTGAAATTACTTTAATAACATCATAATCTGGAAGTAAAAGATCAAAATTTATGGTATACTTAATAGCGGAATGTAGTATCTCGGTGGCTGTTTCTTCCGTAAATTTATTTGAACTAAAATTATTCAAAATTTGGGCAAGTTCTCTTTTCCCTTCAATATAATAGTGTTTTTCTTTATTAATTAGAACTCTACCAATCATGTAGCCAGTATCGTTCACTCTATCATATTTGAATGAATCAGATAAAAAATTATAAATAGATATCATACCACAATATGATCTTTCTTTATCTTCTCTCATATATGGTGATTTCATTACTTCATGATTCCTAGGAAACTCAAAAATATTAGTATGCATCATAAAAACAAGAATATCTCCAGCAAATTTAATTTGAAAAAGATATTGATTTCTATTGTTATATAATACGGGAACTGTTTCATGACTTTCAGAAAAATTAGTTTTAAAATAGTCATCAAAAGCTTTTGCTGCATCTTTAAAGTGTTGCATGACATCAAGTGCAGCATTAAATACTTCAATTTTTAATTCCCCTTTTGAAATTAAAAGATTACATAAATCATCATTCATATTTCGCTATATTTTAGAACTACAAAAATAATAAAAATTTAAATCATTGATTATTAAATTAAAAAAAAAATATCAAGCGGTTGATTTTATTTTAAGAATGTGTATTTTTGTAATTCTAAAATTTGAGAATTGAAAAAGTATAGATTTTTAACGTTTTGTGCAATTGTTTGGTTGATCTTGTTTCTAGGATCATGTACGCCAAAGGCAAACCTTACTTATTATAAGCCAAACACCTTTTATAAAGCCCATTATCAAGATTCAGTTTATTTTTTTACTTTTACTGATATTACCCAAAAAAATGCGAAAGGTGTTTATTACAGGGCTGGAAATGGTTTAACTGTTGATCCTGTAGATTTTAAATATTCATTAAGAAAAATCTCCAAAAAAATCCCTTTTGTAATTGATAGTGCACAAATTTATAATGTGCCTACAAAACCTGCATTGTATCCAGAACGTTTTAAAAAAGAATTATATCAAGTTGAAGTCATAAAAGATGTTACATTTGCCAGAGTTCAAGGATTTTGGGATTCTTATATTACGGATAATGAGTCCTATTTTAATATTTTTGCTAAAGGTGTCTCTTCAACAATTAGAACTAGGGATTTAGAATTGAAAATGGATATTTATATGCCTATAAATGCTGGTAATTCTAATAGACCTTTCTTAATGGTTATTCATGGTGGGGCCTTTTATATGGGAGATAAAGAATCTACTCCCATTGTAGCTTTTTGTAGATATTTTGCTTCATTAGGTTATACTACAGCATCCATTAATTACAGGTTGGGTTTTTTACCTTCCAAAACCAGTGTAGAACGAGCCGGTTATCAAGCATTACAAGATGCACATGCAGCGATGCGTTTTATGGTAGAAAATCGAAGTCAATATCAAATTGATACTTCTTTATTGTTTGTTTGTGGAACTAGTGCAGGTGCCATAACTTCGTTAAATCTAGGATTTATGCAAAATAGTTCTAGACCAGAAAGTACAAAAAAAGGGTTCCTTAATTCAGATTTAGGCAATATTGAAAATTCAGGAAATCTTCTTAATAACAATTTTTCAATTAAAGCTATAGGAAATATGTGGGGAGCAATAAATGATATTGATCTTTTAAAAAGTGCAGATATCGCTGTTGTTTCTTTTCATGGTGATAAAGATCGGATTGTTCCTTATAAACACGACTACCCATTTGAAATTATTAGTAAAGAGGTCGGAAAAGTGATCTTCGGGAAAATGTATGGATCTTATGAAATACATAAAATGTTACAAAACTTGAAAAGAAGAGAAAAACTATATACTTTTGAAAACTTTGATCATGAACCACATGTCGATGCTAAAGGTATGCCAAACTCTAAACATGCATTTATCAAAACAAATATGGCGGATTTTTTTTACCATAGTATAGTACCAGATCCGCTGGAAATTATTAGAAACAATCAAAACTTACAGATCTATACTATAAATAGTTCAAATATTAACAATATTTTGTGGGGTATAGAAGGAGGTTTTATTATAGATCAGTCAAATAATGAAGTAAGAGTAATTTGGATTTCAAATTCAAAAAATAAAACACTCACTGTATCAGGGCGTTACAATAATGGAGCACCATTTTATAAAACTATTAACATTAATGGATAAAAAATATTTTAATTTACACTTTTGGTAAGAAAGATTTTTTTACTTTTGCTTTCGGTTAAAAAAATGTTCTATTATTTTTAACTATTTGAATATTAACAATCTAAATAAATAATATAGTGATGAGAAAAATTACAAACAACGCGAAATTGGGAAAAGTTTCAATGCTTCTCAATCTCTTCATTTTAGTTTCTTTTATTATTTCTATGATTCTTATCATGAAATTTGACGAAGTAAATGTTAAATTAGTGGCAAATGGTCCAGAATATGAAAATGGAGTTGAAAAAATCAGAGAAGTTGAAAAACCAAGAAGACAAGCTTTAGCCGAATTAGAATTTTATGAAAACAAATTAGATACATTAAATGCAAAAAACGCTTTATCTGGTGCAAAATTAACCAAGGAGCAAATAGAAGAATTATCTAGAACTGAGAATAATGTTAAAGAAAAGAGAAGTGTTTTAAATAGTGTAGATTCTCTAATTCATATTGAACAAATGTTTTTTGAACCTATTCAAAAAGTCTATAAAGATTTAGAAAAGCGTACTACTGATGCCAAAAATTCATTTTTAGTGATAATGTGGATTACCATCGCATTGGTTGTTTTAAAAGTTGTATCTTTTGGTATTTGGAATATGAATAATATTAAAAACCTTAGAGTTACTTCAGTTTGGATGGGAAAAAGTACAGCTCCTTATTGGGCTATCTTAGGATGGTTTATTCCAATCTATAATTTTATTAAACCTTATACTGTATTTGCTGAAATTTGGGAAGAAACTGATTATATTCTTAAGGATAAAGGAATAGTACCAAAAGAAACTAAAGAAGATAGTAGCGAGTTTTATATTGGACTTTGGTGGGGTTTGTTATTAATGGTTATGTTACTAATGACTTGGATAATAAATGCTACATTTTTTGGACAGGAAGCTATGTTTTATAAATTATCCCATTCAGGAGTTGCGGTTGTAGCAATCATTCTTTGGGCATTTTACTTGCTTCTTGAAACAATCTTGATTAGAAAATTTAATAAAATGAATCAGATTCTTTTTGCGAATCAATCTAAACTCTAATTCACCGAAATTTAATTTTATTCTTTTAAAAGAATACATTTTTTTTTTTTTTACCATTTATCTAAGCGCTAAAATTAGCGCTTAGATTTTTTTAAATAGTATTTTTTTTGTATATTTGCAAAAATATTAAGACTATTTTAAAGTTCGACGAAATTTATATAAATACATAAAATACAAAGAGATATGAGTGGTGGATTATATTCTACAGATCAAAAAGATTTTGATCAAACGCTGGATTTAACCAAAGTGAAACCCTTTGGGGATACCATGAACGATGGCAAAACACAATTAAGTTTTACTTTGCCCGTACCATGTAACGATGAAGCAATTGAAGCAGCGAAACAATTAATGAAAAAAATGGGATTTGATAATCCTCAAGTGGTTTACTACAAAGAACTTACTAATGGGTTTACCTTTTTTAATTGCTATGGTTCTTGTGTACATGATGTTGATTTTACAACTATTAAAGTGGATAAAGTGGAGTCTAATGTAATGGATATGCATGAAACAGACCAATTTATAAAGGATAATATAGGTAGAAAAATCGTTATTATTGGGGCAAGTACCGGTACCGATGCACATACAGTGGGTATAGACGCCATAATGAACATGAAAGGGTATGCTGGCCACTATGGAATTGAACGGTACGAAATGTTTGAAGCCCTCAATATGGGAAGTCAAGTGACTAATGAAGATTTTATTGCGAAAGCCATTGAACTTAAAGCAGATGCACTTTTAGTGTCTCAAACAGTAACTCAGAAAGATGTACATATCAAAAACCTTACAGAACTTATTGAACTACTTGAAGCTGAAGGACTTCGTGACAAATTAATCGTTTGTTGTGGTGGCCCAAGAATTAATCATGAGTTGGCGAAAGAGTTAGGTTACGACGCAGGTTTCGGAATGAACTCTTATGCTGATAATGTGGCCTCTTTTATTGCTGAAGAGATGGCCAGAAGAATTAAAAAATAAAAAAACTAAACTATGGATAAAAATCAAGTCAGAGAAGTGATTGCAAAAAGAGTTGCAAAAGAACTTAAAGATGGCAATGTCGTGAATCTAGGAATAGGATTACCAACACTAGTACCTAACTATTTACCAAAAGATGTGGAATTGGTGCTCCAATCTGAAAATGGATTATTAGGTATGGGGCCCACCCCAGAAGCAGGTTTTGAAGATAACAACTTGTTAAACGCCGGAGGTGGTTATATTACTGCTTTGGATGGCGCTTCTACTTTTACTTCTGCACAATCATTTTGTATTATTCGTGGTGGTCACGTGGATGCTACTATCTTAGGTGCCATGCAAGTGGATGAACAGGGCGATTTGGCTAACTGGATGATCCCTGGTAAACTAACCCCTGGTATGGGTGGAGCGATGGATCTGCTCATTGGCGCAAAATATGTGATTTTAGCGATGGAACACACCGCTAAAGGGGCTCCCAAAATTCTTAAAAAATGTACCCTTCCCCTTACTGCTAAAGGTCAGGTTAACCTTATCGTTACTGAAATGGGCGTCATGGAGATCACTAAAAATGGAATCGTTCTGAAAGAGATTCATCCAGAATTTAGTGTTGAGGAGGTGCAAGCTGCAACGGAAGCAACCCTTATCATAGCTCCAGATTTAAAACCAATGGATTTGAATTAACCATAATTAATTGTCTACTAACCATATAATAAAAGTATTATGAAAAGAAAAGTTTTTATTGTTGCTGCAAAACGAACTGCAATTGGAAAAATGTTCGGAACTCTTGCAAATTTTACCCCTGGAGATTTAGGAGCAGTTGTTATTAAAGATATTTTAAAAGAGACAGGCGTTAACCCAGCTCTTATTGATGAGGTTATTGGTGGTAACATCTTAAGTGCTGGTCAAGGCCAAGGTGTGATCAGACAAGCTGCTATTAAAGGTGGAATTCCTGCTGAAGTGCCTGCTTATAGTATTAATATGGTGTGTGGTAGTGGATTAAAATCAGTAATGACTGGTTACAATGATATTCTTGTTGGGGATGCTGAACTGGTTTTAGCAGGTGGAACTGAAGTGATGTCCAATGCGGGCTTTATTTTTAATGGAAACTTACGCAATGGAGTAAAAATGGGGAATATAACTGCTATTGACCATATGGTTAATGATGGGTTGACAGATGCCTTTGAGCACTATCATATGGGGATTACTGCTGAGAATGTGGCTGATAAGTTTGGTATAACCAGAGAGGAACAAGATCAATTTGCGATTAACTCTCAAATGAAAGCTATTGCAGCTGTTGATGGTGGCAAATTTGCTAAAGAGATCACTCAAGTAGAAATCGTTACCAAAAAAGAGACTATAATCTTTAAAGATGACGAATATCCAAATAGAGCAACCACTTTTGAGAAATTGGGAACTTTAAAACCAGCTTTCAAAAAAGAGGGTACCGTTACTGCAGGGAATGCTTCTGGGATTAATGATGGTGCCTCATTTGTATTATTAGCTTCTGAAGAGAAAATGAAAGAATTAGGGTTAACTCCTTTAGCTGAAATCGTGGCAGTTGGACAGGGTGGGGTGGAACCCGCTGTGATGGGCTTAGGTCCAGTGCCTGCAATTCGTTGTGCTTTGAAAAAAGCTGGTTTGAAACTTACCGATATGGACCTTTTAGAACTTAACGAAGCATTTGCAGCTCAATCTTTAGGGGTTGTTCACGAGTTGGTGGCTGAGCATGGTGTAACTAAAGAGTGGATCTTTGAAAGAACAAATATTAATGGTGGAGCCATTGCTTTAGGGCACCCAATTGGTGCTTCTGGTAACAGAATATTAGTAACCTTAGTACATGAATTAATTGCTGAAAACAAAAATATTGGGCTTGCATCATTGTGTATTGGTGGTGGAATGGGTACAGCAGTGATCATTAAAAAAGTATAATTTCCAGGCGTGAGCCATCTCCGTAATACTATATAATGAAAAAGTCTCTCCTTGGAGAGACTTTTTTTTATTCTTTGCCATTTTTCAAATACTGATTGGGAGTACAACCCATCTGTTTTTTAAAGGCATTATAAAATGAGGTTCGATTTCCAAAACCACACTCAAAGGCAATCCCTTCCATTGAATATTTATGAGAATGTGCCTCTTTCATAATTCTGATTGCTTCATGAACCCGATATTGATTTACAAAATCAGGAAATGAAACCTGAAATTGCTGATTGATGATCATTGAGATTAAATTAGGGCTTTCATTTAATTCTTTACTTAAAGATTGAAGTGAGAGTGTTTCATCTAAATAGAGCTTCTCTAAATCCATTTTATTTTTAATTTTTTCAATAATTTCATCCATCCTGGTTTGTTCAATTTTTTTCCCCGAATATCTCTCTTTCCCATTATTAAGATTGATATCATGCAAAGTGTTTACTCCATGAGGTGTTAACCTGAAAAACAGATACAAAAAGAACAATTGACCAAAAATAGGCATGTAAAGTATTATATATAATGCGTCTAATTTTAAAAGAAATGGAATAAAGGCACCCATTTGCAAAACTAACTGTACAGCTAAAAATTCAATTCTAATGCTCTGTGAAATGGTGCTTTTTTGTTGAGTCTTTTTTCTTAATTCTTTTATCAATAAATAACCATTTGCACCCATAGAGTACAAAACCATAATTACATTGGCCACATTGTTAATGATATGCCCCATGGTAATATTTTCTGTCCCTTTTACAAAATCAATAATATATTGAGGATTAAAGATGGAATAGATTATAAATATGAAATATAAAAAAGAAGGTGTAAAAAGTAACCCATAATATTTTGGTATCGATTCATTTCTGAAATAACGGAGAGCCATGATTAAATAGCCACCATACGATAGATTCATAAAAATGGATAACAAGTGAAGAGCTGGAACTCCATTGTTTTCATAAATCAAGATATTGGTTGTATAGGCAATAACTGGAGTGAAAAAAACTAAGCTTAACCAGAGATAACCTTTGTTATTCTTATATCGAAATAAAGTGAGTAATGATATAATTGACATGCTAAAAGTAGCCAAAGAATATATCACAATAACAAAGGTTTCATTCATATGTGAACATGTTTTTTGAAATACAAATATAATCAAATCATATTTATTAATAATAATTTAAATAAAAAAAACTATAATTATTAATTAGCAGAATATCAATAATATATGATTTTTAGAAAGTTGTAAAGTATTATAATTCTTTACAATTGTCTCACAAAAACAAACTATTTTTGTTTTTCAATGAATTGTGCGAGTTGGTACGCACCGTGTAGCCGAAAAACGTAAGAGTAGGGGATTTATTAACTAAAAACACTTTTTTATGAAAAAATTTTTATTCTTTACAACATGTTTAGTTTTTCTATTATCATTGAAAACTAGTATTGCACAAGTTGACAATAATGGCTGGGCTCCTGCAACTGTAGATTATTTTAATCAGCCAAAAATTTTATTTGCAGCTCATATTACACCTGCTATAGGTTTTCCATATACTGGGATATTTTATGGGGCAGATCTTAATGTCAAAGTTGCAAAAATTTTATATGTTAATGCTGGGTTTTTAGCACCTCTTTTGGATATGTCTTTTATTTATAATGATGGAAATCGATACAATTTTTATGCAGGTACAGAGTTGGTTTTAAGGAACAAAAAAAACTATGACCGATTTGATTTAACTATTAGTACAACTCAATCTGGTAATTATACCATTAAAAAATATAGAGATTATAAGGTTAGAGTTTATGAACAAACCATTTTACGTCTTGGTGCAGAATATTATATGAATTCCAGATTTGAAGCAAATGCTTTGACAACACTAAATGGATTTAAAGAAAAAGTAACTACAGGGCTTTTGATGCCTGATGGACAAATTATTGATTATAGTGGAAATATAAATTGTGCATTTTTATATTTAGGTATTGGAAAGAAATCCTTGAATTATTTTAAAATAAAAATGTCTGATTATCAAGAGAGTGATAAATTTACCAGTACTTTAACTGGATATTTTGATCTTTTTTATGCTCCTTTTATCACCTTAGCACCCATCACGTATGGAATTTACACCTATGAGGCAACTGACCTATTAAGAAAGATGCCATTTGGTGGTAGATTAGGTTTTGAATATTATAATACTTCTGGGAAATATTTAGGGTTTTATACCAAAATGGAATTTGGAATGACACCAGGTGTTGGATTCCCAGCATATTTTAAGGTTGGCGTGGGAGTTTCATCTATCTTTACAAAAATGAAAAGTATCGGAAACGAACTGAAATAACAGGTTAATAAATATTTTTTATGGGAAGTTTGGAGATTTTTTTACTTCGAATTTCCCATTTTTATCGAAGATAAAATAGACCGCTAAGGATGGGTTATTCTTAACAATCTCTAATGATTTTTCCATTCCTAGCACCATAAAGGCAGTGGCGTAAGCATCTGCAGTTACACAATCTTTGGCAATTACAGAGACACTAAGTAAGGTTGACTTTTCCGGATTTCCAGTTTTTGGTGAGATGATATGGCTATATCGTTTTCCATCTTTTTCCAAATAATTTCGATAATTTCCACTTGTAGCTACCGCTTTGTTTTTCATTGGAAAAGCATATTGGGAATCAATAGCCCCATCAGCTTCATTGGTTGGCGTTTGAATTCCTACTTGCCATTGTTGACCATCTTTTGTTCCTAATGCAACAACCTCTCCTCCAATATCTACTATACAATTAGCATAACCTTGTGATGCTATAAATTGAGCGACTTTATCAACCGCAAAACCTTTTGCAATGGCATTGAAATTGAGTTGTATCCTGGGGTCATTCTTTATTACATAACTGTTTTGAAGTTTAATCTTATGAAAACCTACAAACTGCATAACACTGTCAATCTCCCACTGCTCAACATTAGTGCGCTTCTCTTTTCCAAATCCCCATAAATTAACTATCGGAGCGACGGTAATGTCAAATGCTCCATCGGTTATACTACTCACTTTTTGTGATACCTCAAAAACAAATTTCATATCATCTGTTAAGGGTAAACTATCCCCTTTGTTGATTCTATATATGATCGAATTGGTATCAAAAATGGAAAATTGGTGCGAAATATCTGCCAAAATGGAATCAACACTACTCTGTAATTGAGGATTTTCTGCTCCTATGTATGTAATAGAATAGTAAGTGCCTAGTGAGCTTCCCTGAAAATTATAAATCTGTACTTTATTACAACTATTTAATAATAAAATGGATACAAATATTAAGACAACTATTTTTGAAAATATTTTTTTCATTTGTTTATTGTTTAAAAAAAGTGGGCAAAAGTAACGATTTTTTTTGTACTTTTGCAGTTGGGTAAGTCTTGTACGATCAGCTCCCTTTCAACTCCCCCAGGACAGGAATGTAGCAAGGGTACATTGGTTGTAGCGATGCGATACAAGTAGCTTACCCTTCTTTTATTTCACTCACATGCTTATAAAAATCTATCCTGAAAATCCGAATCCACGGGCCATCCAACAGGTAGTCGAATGCTTGAAAGATGGTGGGATAATCATTTACCCTACGGACACTATTTATGGCATTGGATGTGATATCTACAGACCAAAAGCTATTGAAAAAATTATTCAAATCCAGGGGAATGCCAAGAAAAAGTCTGCCCTCTCTTTTATTTGTCACGATTTAAGTCATCTTTCAGATTTCACTACGCCCATCAATAATCAGATTTTTAAAGCGATGAAAAGGGTACTTCCCGGGCCATATACGTTTATCCTTAATGCGAACAATCAGGTACCCAAGATTATCCATGGCAACAAGAAAACGGTTGGGATAAGGGTTCCCGATAATAATATTATCAGAGAGATTGTTAAAGAGTTTGGCAATCCGATCTTGTCCTCTTCCATTAAACATGATGATGAAGTGTTGGAATATATTACAGATCCTGAACTGATCTACGAAACTTACGGAGATTTAGTGGATATCGTAATTGATGGCGGATATGGTGACAATGTTCCTTCGACAGTAATCGACTGCACCAGCGATGAAATTGAGATTATCCGTGAAGGTAAGGGGGAACTGGATTTGTTGTTTTCTTAAACGCTTCGCTGTTGAAACGCTTCGCTGTTTTAAAGGTTTAACGCTTCGCTGTTTAAAAGTTTAAAGGTTAATCTTCTTCATTTTTTATTTGCTAATTTCATTATTCACTATTCATTATTCACTATTCATTATACACTAAAAACCGAAGGTTTTGTTGCGTGAGGGATGTGGAGGGCGGCGAAGCCGGTGCGAGCTGGAACGAACGAAGTGGAGCGTAGCGACACGAAGTGAAGTGCAGCGAAGCACGGGAGCGAAGCGAACCCCGGAACAAGCCCGACGGCGTGTGTCAGACCGTGCGGTGGGAAAGCCGGCACGCCCAAATCTATTTCCTTAATAAATCTTAAAACATTATATATATTCAAAATTAAATTACTATATTTGCACTTTAACATATTCTATTATGGATGAGATTATTAAAAAACGAGTAAACTCTTGGTTAGAAGGAGATTACGATGAAAATACGAAAGATCAAATTAATTATTTAGTACATGAAAATCCAACTGATCTGATTGATGCATTTTACAAAAATTTAGAATTTGGAACAGGTGGACTTAGAGGAATTATGGGTGTTGGAACAAATAGAATGAATAAATATACTGTTGGGGCAGCTACTCAAGGGTTTGCTAACTATTTGAAAAAATGTTTTCCTAAGCAACAAATTAAAGTAGCTATTGCTTACGATTCTAGACTGAATAGTCATAGTTTTGCACAAATTACTGCAGCTGTTTTTTCTGCAAATCAGATTTTTTGTTATCTATTTGAAGAACTTCGTCCAGTTCCACTCTTGTCATTTAGTGTTCGTCACCTTGAGTGTCATGCTGGTGTGATGATAACCGCTTCCCATAATCCTAAAGAGTATAATGGTTATAAGGCATATTGGAAAGATGGCGGTCAACTTGTACCTCCTCATGATGAGAATGTAATTACTCATGTAAATCGGGTGAAAGGGATCGATCAAGTGAAGTGGACGCGGAATGAAGAGTATATTCAACTGATTGGAAAAGAGATAGATGAAGCGTATTTAGAAAAAATAAAAGGCCTTTCATTTAATCTTGATTCTATAGAAAAAAGAAAAAAATTTAAAATTCTATATACTCCCCTTCATGGGACTGGCATTACGCTTGTTCCTAAAGCACTTAAAAATATTGGTTTCAAACATGTGATTATTGTTGAAGATCAAAAAACCCCTGATGGAAATTTCCCAACCGTTATTTCTCCGAATCCAGAAGAGAAAGAGGCGATGGAGATGGCTATGTTAAAAGGTCAAAAGATATCTGCTGACGTAATTTTAGCTACAGATCCAGATGCAGATCGTCTTGCTGTGGCAGTACGAGATGGGAAAGGGGGTTATTATCGACTTAACGGAAATGAAACTGCTGTTTTATTAACTGATTATATACTTCGTCAATTGCAAAATAGAGGTCAATTGACAGAATCAATGTATATTGTTAAAACCATAGTAACCACAGAATTGCTTCCAAAATTAGCGAATGCTTATAATGTTGGCTATTTTGATGTTTTAACTGGTTTTAAATATATTGCTGATATTATGTTGAGAACCGAAGGGAAACAAAAGTTTATTTGTGGCGGTGAAGAGAGTTATGGTTTTCTAATTGGTGATTTTGTTCGGGATAAAGATGCTGTTTCTGCCTGTTGTTTGATGGCAGAATTGGCAGCACAAGCAATCACTGAAAAAAGTTTTGCATTTAAAGAATTGCTCAAAATATACAAAGAGTACGGCATTTTCAAAGAGGATTTACTCTCCATCACTAAAAAAGGGAAAGATGGGTTAGAAGAGATCAAACAGATGATGATCAATTATAGAAATCATCCACCCAAAGAGATCAACAATTCACAAGTTGTGATGATTAAAGATTATTGGCAGCAAGTTTCCATTGACTGTTTAACAGGAGTTAAAACACCAATTTCTCTTCCTCAATCGGATGTTTTACAGTTTTTTACTGCAGATGATACTAAAGTAACAATTCGTCCCTCAGGTACAGAGCCAAAAATAAAATTCTATTTTGCGGTTAAAGGGGAGCTTCAAAAATATGTTGATTTTGAAAAAGAGAACCAAAAACTTGCTGACAAAATCAAAAATGTGATTCAATCTTTAAAATTAAATTAAATTTATACCATACTTATGATTAACTCAAAATTAATTAATCCAGCTTCTATTGTAGTTGTTGGTGCTTCTAATGATGTACAAAAACCAGGTGGAAAAGTACTTAAAAATCTACTGAATAGCAACTTTACCGGTGATGTTTATGTAGTAAATCCTAAAGAAACTGAAATTCAAGGGATCAAATGTTATGCTAAAGTGGAAGATCTTCCTGCTGTGGATTGTGCCATCCTTGCCATTGCAGCAAAATTTTGTCCCTATACCGTTGATGTTTTAGCGAATCAGAAAGGGACTGGTGGATTTATCATCATGTCTGCTGGTTTTTCGGAAGAGAATGAAGCAGGAGCATTATTAGAAAAACAGATTGTTGACACCATCAATGCAACTGGAGGAACATTGATCGGTCCAAATTGTACTGGATTTTTAAACATGAATTACTGTGGAAACTTTGCAGAACCAGTTCCACCACTTGATCCTCAAGGGGTAGATTTTGTTACGGGCTCAGGGGCAACTGCAGTATTTATCACTGAATATGGGATGACTAATGGATTGTCATTCAATAGTATATGGGCAGTTGGGAACTCTGCACAAACGGGAATTGAAGAGGTTGTAGCCCATTTAGATGAGTCTTTCGACCCAAAAATCAGTTCAAAAGTGATCATGTTGTACATGGAGAATGTACGTAATCCTCAAAAATTATTGTTTCATGCTACCTCGTTGATCAATAAAGGGTGTCGTATTGCAGGGATCAAATCGGGTGGATCAGCAGCGGGAAGTAGAGCAGCATCTTCACATACGGGGGCGTTGGCCACTTCTGATGTTGCTGTAGAAGCGCTTTTCAGAAAAGCGGGGATCATTCGTTGTGCTAACCGTGAGGAGTTGACCACTGTTTGCTCCATTTTTATGCATCCCGAAGTGAAAGGGAAAAACATTGCGGTAATCACCCATGCAGGAGGACCAGCAGTGATGTTAACCGATACTTTATCTAACAATGGCTTGGAAGTTCCTCATTTAGAAGGGGAAGCGGCTGATGCATTGTTAGCTAAGCTTTATCCTGGCTCTTCTGTAGGGAATCCTATTGACTTTTTAGCTACAGGGACAGCCGAACAATTGGGTTTTATCATTGATGCTTGTGAGAACGATTTTGACAATATTGATGCTATGGCAGTGATCTTTGGATCTCCCGGATTGTTCCCAAATTGGGATGTGTATGAGTTGTTACATCAAAAAATGAAAACCTGCAAAAAGCCGATTTTCCCGATTTTGCCTTCCATTGTGAATGTAAAAGAGGAGATTGCAGATTTTATTACTAATAAAAGACGCATCAACTTCCCTGAAGAGTGTGTTTTCGGAAACGCGTTATCGAAAGTAGTGAATACTCCTAAGCCACAACCATTGTATCCCGTTCTTCCTCAAGTAGATGTAAAAGCGATCCGTTCGGTTATTGAACGTTGTGAAGAGGGATATTTAGGATTGAACGATATTAGTGCTTTACTGGATGCAGCAGGAATTGCTCGTAAAGATGAGGTTGAAGTGAATACCGAATCTAACGCAGTGGCAGCGGCTCAAAAAATGGGATTCCCTCTTGTAATGAAAGTGGTGGGACCTGTTCATAAATCTGATGTGGGTGGTGTAGTGTTGAATGTGAAAGATATGGAAACCGTTATCCGAGAATATAACCGATTGATTAATATTCCAGAAACTTACGCCGTTGAGATTTGCAAGATGTACAAAGGCACTGAAGTGTTCATTGGGGCATCCAAAGAGGAGAAATTTGGACATCAGGTGTTGTTTGGGTTAGGGGGTATCTTTATTGAAGTGCTCAAAGATGTTCAAGCATCGCTAGTACCTGTAAATCAGGAGGAAGCCAAATCATTACTCAAACAATTGCGTGGCTATAAGATTTTACAAGGTGTTCGTGGACAAGAGCCCGTAAATGAAGATATCTTAAGCGACATAGTAGCCAGAGTATCTGCATTGGTACAAGCTGCACCTGAGATTGTAGAGATGGACTTAAATCCACTCTTAGGTACTTCTGAATATGTGATTGCCGTAGATGCAAGAATTAGAGTAGAGAAATAGGAGTAAGGTTACTTTAAAAACCTATATTTCTTACCATATTCGATCATCTGATCTACATAATTTTGAGAATAATCAAGTTCAATTTTTGTAATTTGGTTATTCTCTTTTGTTATGATAAACTTAGGATTGATAAACCCACTATAAGGTGCAATATCCAACAATGCGAATCGGTTTTTCACCTCTTTGTGGATCTCTGGATCAATTTTAATCCCATATTTCTCAACCAAAAGTTTGGCCTCTTCAAACTTTCCGTAAGACTTAATCTCTTGAACATAAGCCAGTAATTCACCAAAAAGTGCACGTAGTTTTTCGTAATCGTTAATTCTGATGTACGATTTATTATCTCTGACAACCCATTCAATCACATTGTCTGCTTTCCCTTTTTCATAGCACCAGTTGGCAATCAGTGCACGATCACGCATATGAGTTTGGGTGATCTCATCCCCTAGATTGATGCGGTTAAGTTGTAGCATCATTCCGTTGACAATCGTTCTGTAATACTCTGCTTTGTATGCATCTGGATGATTCACCAAACCTAACTCAACAATTTTAGGATCCCCTAAAAAGTACAAAGCAAAGAGGTCCGCGCGGGTCTCTTCGATTACGGAATGGAAATGTTTCAGGGCGGCATCGCTAATGCCTGGAGCCATCTGCCCAGAGCCATGGCCTAAACATTCGTGCATATCCACAAACAGATTATAAGTGATATAGCCAAACTCTTCCGCCAAGCGCACTTCATCATTAGAGAAATAAAACTCATCATTGATACCTGATTTTAAACTGGCTTGATTATGAGCAAACATGATATTGCTCATGGTCACAGACTTAGAGCCATGCTCTTTTCTGATCCAGTTTGAATTGGGCAAATTGATCCCTAGCGGTGTTGTGGGATATGATTCACCACCCAAGAAAGCAACGGTAATCACCTTAGCAGCCACCCCTTTCACCTCTTTCTTCTTTAAAGGTGCAGCAATAGGGGAGTGGTCCTCAAACCATTGCGCATTATTGCTGATCACCTCAGTTCTTTTAGTATTTTGAAGATCTTTAAAATTTACGATTGCTTCCCAAGTAGCTTTTCGTTGCAAAGGGTCCCCATACACTTCGATAAAACCGTTTACATAGTCGATTTGAGATTCTAAATCTTTTACCCAAAGCACATTATAATCGTCCCAGATTTTTAAATCACCCGTTTTATAGTATTCAATTAATTTTTGAATATGAGTTTTTTGCGTTTCATTTTCTGTAACCGTGAGTGCTAATTCTAGCCAATATACTACTTTTTCCAGTGATGCACTGTACAAACCACCGATTTTGTAAGTTTTTTCAACTATTTTGCCTTTCTCTTTCACAAGTTGACTATTTAATCCAACGGCAATCGGTCTTTTTGGATCTTTCCCATTCATTTTGTTCTCCAGTTTATGATAAAACGATGTTGCTTCATTTTCAGTAACATCTTGATAAAAATTGGATGCAGATTGAGTGATAAGATCTTTTGAATTATCTTGAGAGATCTTAAGGGGTGCAATGTTTGGATTAAAGATGAGATCTGTGATCCAGGTTTTATAGGTATCGTATGTTTGATTTTCAGAGAGTTGAAATCCATTAATATCAGATTTATCTAACAAAGAATAAAAATATGATTTTTCAATTTCAGGAAAAAATTTAGCATTGGAATAGTGGTGATGAATCCCATTAGAGAACCAGAAGCGTTTCACATACACCATAAATTTTTCAAAATCTGCACTACTTTTATCTCCTGAATAGGAGTCGATAATATTTTCAAGAGCGATTTTTATATCGAGATTATATTTAAAATTTTGGTCAAAAACGATATCTCTACCGCAATTAGCCGCTTCACTCAGGTAATAAATCAATGTTTTTTGTTGCAATGAAAGGTTCTCCCATTGATCCACTTGAAATCTCAGAATTTCAATATCTGCAAATTTATCTACATCATAATCAAATACTTGAGTTTCCTCTTTAGGAGTTTCTTTTTTAGGTTCGTTACAAGAACCCAACGTAAATAAAGTCAAAGTAATCATAAAAATTGTTCCAAATTTCATACGTTTATTTTTTAAAATCAGATTACAAAAATACAAAAAAAGGTGAAAGGTGCAGGGTGTAGTCCGTTGTCCGTAGTCCGTTGTCCGTAGTCCGTTGTCCTTGCACCCTGCACCCTGCACTCTTATTACTATTTTATTGTTGATTGTTTTTTTAAACTTGTTCTTTTTTTAAGGGTCTAATTATTACTTTTGTGCAAATTTTAACTTATGAGAGTACATTTTATAGCTATTGGAGGTAGTGCCATGCATAATTTGGCAATTGCTATGCACTTAAAAGGGGATCATGTTACCGGTTCTGATGATGAAATCTTCGATCCTGCTAAATCTAGGTTGTTGAAATATGGTTTGTTGCCAGAAACTATGGGTTGGGATCCAGAAAGGATACTTCCAACTCTGGATGCTGTTATTCTTGGAATGCATGCCAGAATAGATAATCCTGAGTTGTTGAAAGCGAAATCGTTAGGTTTGAAAATTTATTCCTACCCAGAATATTTGTATGAACAGAGTGAGAATAAATTAAGAGTTGTTGTGGGAGGTAGTCACGGGAAAACAACCATTACATCTATGATCATCCATGTTTTACAAAATGTGGGTATTGAATGTGATTATATGGTTGGCGCTCAATTAAAAGGGTTTGAAGTGATGGTTAAACTATCTGAAACTGCAAAAATTATGGTTATTGAAGGTGATGAATACCTTACATCTCCTATTGATAGAAGGCCAAAATTTCATTTGTATAAACCTAATATTGGAATTATCAGTGGTATTGCATGGGATCATGTGAATGTGTTTCCCACTTTTGATAATTATGTGGAACAATTTGAAATATTTGCATCATCAATTCCAGAAAATGGAAAATATATCTATTGTTCTGATGATCAAGTGTTAACAGAAATGAGTAGCAAGATTACACAAACTGTAAAAGTTCCTTACAGTTTTCATCCTTATACCATCAAAAATGGGATAACCTATTTAGAAACATCTTTAGGTGAATTTGCATTGCAAGTGTTTGGAAAACATAATCTTGCTAATATCAATGCTGCCAAATACGCTTGTTTATCTGTGGGTGTTTCTGAAAATAAATTTTATGAAGCAATCTCAACTTTTAAAGGCGCAAGTAGTCGACTAGAACTTATTGAAAAAAATGAAAATTGTTCTGTATATAAGGATTTTGCGCATTCTCCTTCCAAATTGAAGGCAACTATTGAAGCTGTAAAAGAGCAGTTTAAGGATAGATTAGTTGTAGCTTGCATGGAATTACATACTTTTAGTAGTTTGTCAGAACAGTTTCTAAAAGAGTATTATGGTTGTATGGACAAATCAGATTTAGCAATCGTTTTCTTTAATCCTGAAGCGATAGCTCATAAAAAATTGCCACCAATCTCTTCTAAAATGGTGTTTGATGCTTTTGGAAGAGAAGATTTAGTAGTCTTAAATAATAGGGAAGAATTAGAATCTAAATTGTTGGCCATTAAAGAGAAGAAGGTTGTTTTTGTCATGATGTCTTCCGGAAATTTTAATGGGATCGACTTGCAAGCTTTTTCAAAAAAATTAGTACTTTTGCGAAATTAAAATCATTAATCACATATAACACAACTAAAAAATACAACAATGAAAAGATTAAGTTTAACTATTATGGTAGTTATCCTTGCGATTGTAGCTATTGCTCAACCACAAATTAAGTTCGACAACACAACCTATGATTTCGGACAAATTAAAGAAATTGATGGTAAAGTAACCGGTAGATTTGAGTTTACAAACATTGGAAATGCTGATCTACTATTAGTAAAGGTTGCTCCCGGCTGCGGATGTACAGCGGCAAATTATACTAGAGATGCGGTTCCTCCAGGTGGACGTGGATTTATTGATGCTACTTATGATCCTTATAATCGTCCAGGTGCATTCCATAAAAACATCAGAATAACTACGAATGAGCCCGCACAAAGTGAACCCAATGCTGCTCCAATTTTAATATTCATCAAAGGAAATGTAGAAAAAAGACCCCCAACGGTATATGAAACTGCAGGTTATACAGAAGGATCAGGAACTATTAGAATTAAAGAGCGTTTTGCTAAGTTGGAAACAACCAATATAAAACCCATTAAACATGAAGTAAGTATTAGAAATTTTAGCTCTAAAAAATCTACAATTATCCCTACCAACATCCCACAATATATAAAAGTTGAAACATCATTTGGAAAAGAGTTGGGTGCTAACGAAGAAGGTAAAATTACAATTACTTTTGATCCTATCAAAAAGAATGAGATTGGAGATTCAAGAGAGATTCTAAAATTTATGACTTTAGATTCCATTGAACCAAAAGTTATTCTGTTTTTGGACATTAAGATCACAGAAGATTTTTCTACATATACTCCAGAACAAATCAAAAAAGCACCAGTTTTAGCTTTAAGTACAACACTTATTAATTTTGGTGATCAAGCAAAAGGTTCACAATCTGTTCAATCTGTAAAAATTTTAAATAATGGAAAATCTCCATTGGTTATAAGACAAGTAAAACCAAGCAGTACTATGTACACTGTAGTAACAGATAAAACTCAAATTGAACCAGGTGGTTTTGCGGTATTGACCGTTACATTCTTTGCTAAAAATCGTGCTGGACAACAACCCGCAACGATCGATATCATTACAAACGATCCAAAAAATCCAACGATGAATATTAAAGTGGAAGCAAATATCTTATAGTAATTGCCAATCTGCAATTTTCATATCATCATCTTGTAAGATTGCAAGATAATTTAAGTATCTAGAGGAGGAGATTTTACCCTCCTCTACTGCTTTTATAACCTCACATCCTGGCTCATGAACATGTGAACAGTTTGAAAATCGACATTGATTATTGAAAGCTCTAATTTCTGGGAAATAGTCGCGGATCTCCTCTTTAGAATATTCAATAAGTCCAAATTCTTTGATCCCAGGAGTGTCAATAATATAACTATCCTCATTTAGAGGAAACATTTGAGCAAAAGTAGTGGTGTGTTTCCCTTTCTTATGATACTCAGAAATTTCACCCACTTTTAAATCTAAGCCAGGAAAAACTCTATTTATTAGTGCAGATTTTCCAACGCCTGAATGTCCACTAACTAACGATACATTTCCAGACATTTTTGACTTTAAAGTTTCAATACCCTCTTGAGTTACTGTTGAAGTGTGGATGAGGTCGTATCCAATTTTCTTATAGAGATTTGATAGGTAATCAACAACTTCAAGATCTTTTGAATTATAAATATCCATTTTATTAAACACCAAGGTGCAAGGGATTCTAAATCCTTCAGCAGCCACTAAAAAACGATCAATAAACCCTAATGAAGTTCGAGGATCACGAATCGTTATTACAAGAAATGCTTTGTCAATGTTTGAAGCAATTAAATGGCTGATTTTTGATAGTTTTGTTGATTTTCTATCTATATAATTTTTACGTTTTTCAATATGGGTAATGTATCCTGTTCCATCATCCATGAGTTTATACTGGATATGGTCTCCAACAACAATCGGATTTGTATTTTTTATACCCTCATTTCGAAATTTTCCTCTTAACCTACAATTGATTTTATTTTTCTGTGAATCCATCACTTCATACCAATGTCCAGTAGACTTTAAAACGATACCATTCATATGATTATGGAATTAGAATTAATCGGAATCCTAAGCAATTCATTTTATAATCTGGACGACCACAATTTCTTGTTGTGATTCTGATATAGTTTTCATTATCTAACCAACTTCCACCGCGGTAAACTCTATTAACACCAGATTCAGGACCTTTAGGATTTTTTTGTTGTTCTGTTGAATATGGTCCATAAAAATCGGAACACCATTCCCAAACATTTCCGCTCATATCGTGTAATCCCAATTCGTTAGGAGTCAGCATACCAATACTTTGATACATTAACTTTGAATTTCCTTTGTACCAAGCAACCTCATTAATATCTTTACTTCCAGCAAATGGAGTGTTCTTAGACTTTATACCACCGCGAGCTGCAAATTCCCATTGTGCTTCAGTTGGAAGTGCAAAATTTAAACTTGTAATATGATTTAACCTTTTAATAAACTCCTGACAATCATCCCAACTAATACTTGTAACCGGAAGTGTATTTCCTTTGTATGTGTTAGGATCGTGATCCATAATTTTCACCCATAAAAGTTGAGTAATTTCAAATTTCCCTATGAAAAATGGATCTAAAGTAACTAAATGAGATGGAAATTCTGCCTCAAAGCATTCTGTATCTTTAGGAGTATTACAACCCATAAGAAATGTACCTCCGTCAACATATATAAGTTCTTGAATAAGTTCTTGAATTAACTTTTTTTGATGAGTAGTAGTATTTCTACTCCATGCCATTTTTATTGTTTTTTTACAATTTTTAATATTCACAGAGATGGTATCTCTCGAAATTGCGTCTAAAGAATCTCTTGTTTGTATTAGTGCTGATGAATTATCTGATGTTTTGCTTTTAGAGCTATTGCAAGATTCAAAAATTAAGACACATGTTAAAAAAACAAATATGAAATAAAGGAGATTATTATTTTTTGAAAGCATATACAATTGAGTAATTATAATTTTTTGAATCCCATAATTTCACGAACTTCTCTGATGGTCTTTTGAGCATTTTCTCTGGCTTTCTCCGCACCTTGTTTGGCAACTTTAGAAAGATAATCTTGATTACTTCTTAACTCGATTATTTTTTCATAAATTGGAGTAGTAAATGTGATAATATCAGAAGCAATCTGTTTTTTCATATCACCATATCTAATTTGACAATTATTGTATTGATCTTCAAAATATTGGAGTGTTTCTTTTTCAGAAACGGCACTCATCAACTGAAATAAATTTTCAATTGCTTGAGGTTTTTCTTGATTTGGAGTGGTTGGTCCAGAATCTGAAACTGCTTTCATCACTTTTTTCTTGATGATCTCTGGAGAATCAGACAAATAGATGCAAGATCCTTCATTATCAGATTTTGACATTTTTGTAGATCCATCGAGACCAGGGATTTTAACTAATTGCTCTCCAAAGTTATAAGCTAAAGGGAGTTTAAAATAATTAACATCATAAAAACTATTAAATCTTTGTGCAAAATCACGTGTCATCTCTAAATGTTGTTCTTGATCCTTTCCAACTGGAACTTTATCTGCACGATGTAGAAGGATATCTGAGGCCATTAAAATAGGATATCCTAATAATCCTGCGTTAACATTATCGGGTTGACGACGAACTTTATCTTTAAATGAACTTACTCTTTGAAGTTCCCCCACATAAACATGCATAGAAAGTAAAAGATTCAACTCACAAACTTCTGGAACATCACTTTGTACGTATATGGTTGCCTTGTCTGGATCTAATCCTGCAGCAATATAGTCAATTAAAACGTTTTTAATATGTGTATGAAGTTCACTAGATTTTGGATGAGTTGTAAGTGAATGATAATCAGCAATAAAAAAATAGCACTGATTCTCTTCTTGCATCCTAATAAAATTCTTTAAAGCTCCAAAATAGTTGCCTAAATGTAAAAATCCTGTTGGTCTGATCCCGCTTAAAACTGTATCCATAAATAAAAATTATCAATTTGCAAAATTACACGTTTTTCTTTGGCGAACTTAAAAGATTTTTTGTTATTATTGCTAAATGAATTATTATTTTAAAATTTATGTGTTATGATTAAAAAATTATACTTTTCAACATTAGCTATTTGTTTGTTGTTCAATGGATTACTGTTTTCACAGACGGTGAATCCATATGCAGATTTTGATGCTCCCACGTTAAAAGAAAATAAAAAATATGCGCAAAATTTTAATCCAGGCAACTATAATTCCAAAATTTTGTACGATTGTATGACTGATTTGATCGATTATGCAAGAAAAAAATATTTTTATTTAGAACCATTGAAGCATGATGCTGCATTTGATTCTACTGCTTTTATGCAAGCATCTTACCAAGCTATAAAAAATGAAAAAACAGATCTCAATGTAGCACCTTATAAAACTACTTTTTACAGATTAAAAAAATATGGTTTAACTCACAGAGGTATCGAAATTGTTTCTAAAGCAAGGGCCACACTTGGTATTCAAAATTATTCTTATTACGATCTATGTATGGAGTTAATCACTCCAATTCTTAAAAATCAAAAGCAATCTAAACAATTGCTGGACAAACAATATACATATATTGGATTTGCATGTGAACCTGATGAACTGATGAAATCGATGTACGCCTCCATTATCTTAGGGAATGATCGCACTTTTCAGGTTTTTAAATCTTCACCTATGAATAAAAACTTACCTATTACAAAAGGTAAAGGAGGTTTAGAATACTATGACGATGGAATTTGTAGAAAATGTTTAGATGACAATTCTTTGGAATTATTGTCAAGTATGATCACCATAGACAAAGAGGGAAGTGTCTATTTAGAGTTTGATGATGCAAAAGCACTTAAAAAAATTATTGGAAAAGAAGGAGATGGTATTGTTTTAGATTTTATTCAAATGATGCAATATGATTGTCAAGATATGATGATTGATAATGACAAAATATTTAGGGGAGAAGTAAACAAACCAATCACTTTTGAGATGATTATGAGAGTGAATGAAATCACTGAAAAATCGTCTAAGGTAAAGTCCATGATCGCTAAAGTGCCCCTTTCAATAGACCTATCTGATGATTTCTTTATCAATGTGTTATATGTAAAAGATAAAAATGTAGTTTGTAGAACCATATATAAAAAATCGATTGAAGCTCATAATGTTAAGTCAAGTGAAAAAGTTAATTATTTAAAAGATGAGATCACTTTAACTTCTCCAGGAGAGTGGGTGGCAACACCTGAAAAAGGTACATTTGAAATTTTTGTTCCTTTCGTTATACCCAACAAAAATATTTATACACTTTCAGATTTTGATACTTTGATTGCACAAGCTGAAGCAAAACTTCCACCTCTTAAAATTGATCATATTGAAGTTATTGCTTGTAATTCTCTTGACCAATTATCGAATGCTACTCTTCAAAAGAATTTAAAAACCCGAGGAGAAAGTTTTAAAAAAGCTCTTTTAACTAAATATCCAGGAATGCCAATTACAAATTCAGTTGGTGATAGTTGGACACAATTCCAAAGTGAAATTGTTTCTAATGAAACTTATTACTATTTAGGATTGATGACCAAAGAGGAAGTAATTAAAAAACTTCGTGAAAACAATAATGAGATAGCGAAAGATTTGGAAAAAGATTATCTTGCCAAACAAAGATACGCTAAAATAGTTTTTCATTATACTTACCAATTAGATGGTAATAATGAACAAGAGTTTGCTCTATATAAATTTAATAATGCTATCAATGAGAAAAACCTACCTTTAGCGATCTCTATTCAAAATTACATCATCAGACAAGTTGAATTCCAAAGATATAGAAACTTTTCACCTGAAAGATTGTATGTTCCTGAAACAAAAATGTATGTTCCATTTTTAACGAATAATTTATATTTACAATATTATCAGTCTACAACTTTGGATGAAAAATTATTGATAAAAACCAAAAGAGTTTTGAATCTTGATCCCAAGAATTCAATTTCTAATTATAATATGGTTTTAGCAGAAGTTTTTGGAACGCCATTAACTTCTACAGCTCAAATTGTAAAATTACAAGCAGATATTGACAAATTATATACATTAACAGCTATACCTGCTGATAGAATAAATAATTTGAATTTGGAGTTTCAAATTCGGATTATTGATTATTTAGTCACAGCTCCTAAAAACTCTGAAAATAATACGTTGAATGTAAACACTTACTTAAAAATAAAAGCCATTAAAAACCCAGTAATGGATAGTTGGGAAGCAGCTTATAAACTAGCCCATGTATTTATTAAAGGTGGAGATTATGATTATGCTATTGAGATCATGACGCCTTTTATAGATAATCCAAGGGTTTCTGAAGACTTCCTTTTTGCCTATATCTCATTAACGGGTCATAAAGAGGAATATTTTATGAGCTCATTGTTTACAAAAGCTGTAAAGCTTGCTGAACTCAGAAATCCTAAATATTTGTGTGTTTTACTAAATAAGTTAACACCATGTATTTATGATAATGCTGAAATACGTAAAATAGGATGCGATTTTTGTAAGTAGTTTACTCCTTTTTTCTAAATCATTAAAATTAAGCTAAAACAAATTAGCTCTTAAGATGTTATATTCAAGTATGCAAAAGAAAATTAATGTAATTTATACAGGTGGAACTATAGGAATGATAAAAAATCAGGAAACTGATGCTTTAGAGCCATTCCGATTTAAAGATGTGTACGAACATTTACCCATGCTTAAATTGGTAGATGCGAAAGTTGATTTTACTGAAATGCTTCCCTTAATTGATTCATCTGATACCAATCAGGAATTTTGGTTAAGATTAGCGCAACTCATTTACAACCAATATGATAATTATGATGGGTTTGTTGTATTACATGGCACAGATACCATGTCCTATACAGCATCTGCATTAAGTTTTCTTTTAGAAAATTTATCTAAACCTGTCATTTTAACAGGATCTCAGCTCCCTTTAGGTGTAATGAGAACAGACGGTAGAGAAAACATATTAAATTCTATTGAGATTGCTTCAGCTCAAAAAAATGGAGTTCCACTCGTGCCGGAGGTATGTATCTATTTTGAAAATTCCCTTTACAGAGGAAACAGAACATACAAAGATAATGCGGAACATTTTAATGCTTTTATGTCAGCAAATTATCCCAAATTAGCCGAGGTTGGTGTAAATATTAAATATAATGAAGCTTTCATAGAACCTTATAAAGAGCAGAAATTGATACTTCATCAAAAAATGGACCCCAATATTGGCATTATAAAGCTTTATCCAGGGATTTCATTACATGTTATGAGGTCAGTTTTTCAAACACCCAATATTCGTGCTGTAATTATGGAAACATATGGTTCCGGGAATGCTCCCTCAGATCCTCAATTTCTTAATCTAATAAAAGAAGCTATTGAAAACGGCATAATCGTTTTAAATGTAACACAATGTAAAGGTGGTGGAACGGTTGAGATTGGAAAATACGGAGCAAGTGTTCAACTTGGTAAAATTGGTGTTCTCAGTGGTAATGATATTACAACAGAAGCAGCTGTTGCAAAGTTGATGTATCTTCTAGGACAAGGTTTGTCCAATGAAGAGGTGAAACATTATATGGGTGTCTCTCTACGAGGTGAAATAACGGTATAGAATACCTTTTTTTTTCGTATCTTTGCAAATTCAATTTTAAAAATATAAATATATGGTAATCGAGCAATTAAAAGAATCAGAAGCTCTTTTAGAGGGTCATTTTCTTCTATCTTCAGGAAGACATAGTAATAGATATTGTCAATGTGCAAAGTTATTGCAATATCCAGATAGAGCAGCGAAAGTGATTGCTGTAATAGCTGAAAAGTTGAAAAATATTGAAGTAGATATCGTTGTTGGTCCAGCAATGGGTGGAATAATTGTTGCTTATGAATTAGGAAGACAATTAGGTGTTCCTGCCATATTTACTGAAAGAGAAAATGGACAAATGGCGCTTCGTCGTGGTTTTGAAATACATAAAGGACAAAAAGTTTTAATCACAGAAGATGTGGTAACAACGGGTAAGTCATCTTTAGAAACTATAGAAGTTTTAAAAAATTTCGGTGCTGAAATAGTTGGGATTGCATGTATTGTTAATAGAAGTTCAACATCTATAGAGTATCCACTTTTTGATGCTGTTAAATTAGATATTGAGAGTTGGGATCCTGCAGATTGTCCATTATGTAAAGAGGGCATCCCTACAGTTAAACCTGGAAGTAGAGCCATAAAATAGTTCTCTTTGCTTTGAAACACAATACTTCATTTTTGAAGTTATTTAATAAAATTTTATATGGGAAATGAAAATTTCATCGATTACGTAAAGATATTTTGCCGTTCTGGAAACGGAGGGTCAGGGTCAGCTCATTTACAACGAACTGCTCAAGATCCAAAAGCTGGTCCTGATGGCGGAGATGGAGGTAAAGGAGGTGATGTTATCTTAAGAGGTAATCGGAATCTATGGACACTTTTACACCTAAGATATACAAAACACCTTATGGCCGAAAATGGTGGAAATGGAGGATCAAATCAGTGCTTTGGGAAAAATGGTGCGAACGTCTATGTTGATGTTCCATTGGGAACTGTAGTAAAGGATCCCGAAACAGGAGAATTTATGGGAGAAGTTACTGAGGATGGGCAAGAGTTTATCATCATGAAAGGTGGTAGGGGTGGACAAGGAAACGTCCATTTTAAGACAGCTACAAGACAAACTCCTCGTTTTTCACAACCTGGAGAAGAGGGTATTGAAGGTTGGCTTGGTATTGAACTTAAAGTTCTTGCTGATGTTGGATTAGTTGGGTTTCCTAATGCAGGAAAATCGACTTTAATATCAGTGCTTTCAAATGCTAAACCCAAAATTGCAAATTACCCTTTCACAACATTGAAACCTAATTTAGGGATGGTAGCATATAGAGATTATAAATCTTTTGTTATTGCCGATATTCCTGGAATTATAAAAGGAGCTTCTGAAGGAAAAGGGCTAGGACTACGTTTTCTAAGACATATCGAAAGAAATTCAATATTGCTTTTTATAGTACCCAGTGATTCTGAAAGTATAAAAAAAGAGTACAAAATTTTACTCCATGAATTGAAGTCATATAATCCTGAATTACTAGATAAAAAACGATTATTGGTTATATCTAAATGTGATCTACTTTCGGAAACTGAACTGAAAAAAATCAAGAAAAAAGTTCCTGCAGATGTAGATGTTTTATATATTTCTTCCTTAGCAAACCAAAATTTAATGGAATTAAAAGATAAAATTTGGGAATTATTAAACTAAAAGTCCCACTTTTTAAATGTATTAAATTGATTATTAATAAGATAATAATAATTCAAAAAAAAGTTTATCATACAGGCAGAAGGTAAGAGAAAATATTGTATTTTTGCAGTCCTTTATAAAAGGAGTCAAATATAAGTAATTTTAAAGAAAAATGGCAAAGAAGACTAAAGAAGCACGTCAACAAATTATTTTAGAGTGCACTGAACAAAAAAGTAGTGGAATAGCTGGAATGTCAAGATACATTTCTACTAAAAACAGAAAAAATACTACTGAAAGACTAGAGCTTAAGAAATATAACCCTTTCTTAAAAAAAGTTACTGTACATAAAGAAATTAAATAATTAACAATAAAAAGTTCATACAATGGCAAAGAAGGTTGTTGCAACATTAAAGAAAGAAGGTGGTGTGTCCTTCACCCGCGTTATTAAAATGGAACGTTCTCCAAAAACTGGAGCTTATACGTTCAAAGACGCAATTGTAGAGACTGGGAATATCAAAGACTTTTTAGCTAAAAAGTAATATTTTGTTTTCATGGTTAAAGACTCCCCGGTATGTACCCTCATATCGGGGCTCTTTGTTTTAGATAATTCCTATTTTTTGAAATATATATTTATTTTTTTAAACTCCTCTTTTTCCTATTGCAAATGTTAAAAAAAGTTAGTAACTTTGCGTTTTATTAATAAAAGTTAAAATGAGAGTTATTCAATCCATTCAAGAGAGTTTAGACTTAAAAAAACAAATTCTTCAAGACACGATTTTGTTGAACTTAATTGAGGAAATTGCAAATATATTAGTTCAATCTCTTTCCCAAAATGGGAAAATATTTTTTTGTGGAAATGGTGGCAGTGCAGCAGATGCACAACATCTTGCAGCGGAGTTATCTGGAAGATTTTACTATGACAGAGCACCACTAAATGCAGAAGCACTCCACTGTAATACATCGTATCTTACAGCCGTTGCAAATGATTATGGATACGAACATATCTATTCTCGTCTTATGGAAGCATCTGCCCATAAAGGAGATGTGCTCATAGCATTGTCAACATCAGGTAATTCAAGTAACATCATCAATGCAATACATCAATCCGAAAAAATGGGAGTTACAACTATTGGATTTACGGGAGCATCAGGTGGAAAGATGGATCAATGTTGTAATTATTTGGTTAAAGTTCCCTCCTCAGATACACCTCGAATTCAAGAGATTCATATTCTTTTTGGACATATTATTTGCGAACTTGTTGAACAAAAAATGTTTCCTAAATAAACTAGTTATTTTACTATGAAAGACAAAATTATTGAATTAAAAAAACAAAAAAATGCGGTTATTTTAGCCCATTATTATACCATTCCAGAAGTTCAGGATATTGCCGATTTTGTAGGAGATAGTCTGGCTTTAGCTAGAGCAGCAGCAGAAACAGATGCTGATCTAATTGTTTTTGCAGGTGTTCATTTTATGGCTGAAACATCAAAAATATTAAATCCATCGAAAAAAGTAATTATTCCAGACTTAGAGGCTCGTTGCTCATTGGCGGATAGTTGTCCCGCTGAAGATTTAGAAAAATTTATAGCTCAATATCCCAATCATATTGTGTTAAGTTATGTTAATTGTTCAGCAAAAGTTAAAACTCTTTCTGATATCATTGTAACATCTGGGAATGCCTTAAAGATTGTGGATTCCCTTCCCAAAGACCAAAAGATTATTTTTACTCCAGATCAAAACTTAGGGGCTTATATCAATACTCAATTGGGTAGAGAGATGGTTTTATGGAAAGGAGCTTGCCATGTTCATGATCATCTTACTGCAGATGAGGTTTTTAAAATGAAGCATCTATATCCAAATGCTAAAGTTTTAGCTCATCCTGAATGTAAAGGAACCGTTCTAGCATTGGCAGATTTTGTGGGTTCAACGGCTGCCATGCTCAATTTTACCTCTTCGGATGATACAATGGAATATATTATAGCCACTGAAACTGGAATCATTTATGAAATGCAAAAAAGGAATCCAGATAAAAAGTTTTATGTTGTAAATAATCCAGAAACGTGTAGTTGTAACGATTGTGAATATATGAAGTTAAACTCTTTGTTGAAAATATACAATGCATTAAAAACTGAATCTCCTGAAATACTTTTAGATGCAGAAATCATTGAAAAAGCTAAGTTGCCCATTCTGAAAATGTTAGAATTAAGTTAACCCATTTTTATTTTAAAATGAAAAAAATTATATTGCTTTTACTCGTCTTTTTTTCTGTAAGCCAATCTTTTGCTCAATTTGATACAGAGTTTTAGTTTGCTCCACCCTATGCGAATCCTGTGCATGATATAAATAATCAATTTAGATTTGTGTTTTCTACAGGAAATCTTGCGAGTACAGTAACTATAACACAACCTGCAAATCCTTCTTTTACACCTATAAATTATTCTATTGGGCCTAATTCAAATCAACCTGTTCTTATTTCTGCAGCTTCAGCAAATGCAGACCAATCTGATCAAACTTCAAATCGTGGTTTTAAAATTGTGGCAACAAATCCTGTTTTTTGTTATTATGAAGTATACAAAAACCCCATTTTCCCAATTTGGAATACTGAAATATTTGCCTTAAAAGGGAAGAATGCTTTGGGTACCGATTTTTTAATCCCCATGCAAAATTATTTGCCCAATCACACCTACTCAGGAACAAACGGACAATGTTACAGCTATTTTTCAGTAATAGCTTCAGAAAATAACACACAAGTTACTATTACCCCCACTCAAGCATTATTAGGGCATGGAGCAAATACACCGTTCACTGTTACCTTAAATGCTGGGCAATTTTATACAGCTCGTGCAGCAGGTTTTACAGCGGTAGCTCATCCTGCTGGAAGCAAAGTGGTTTCCAACAAAAAAGTTGCTATTACCTATTACGATGATTCTATGTCTGGAACTTTGTTATTTGGTGGATGTGCAGATATTGGAGGAGATCAAATTGTTCCCACTACACTTCTTGGGAATACCTATGTTGCTATTCAAGGTTATGCTTCATATTATCAAAGTAATGGATCTCAAGGTCCATACGACCAAGTTTTTATTTTAGCAACTGTAAATAACACAGCAATCTTTATTAATGGTGCAGGAACACCTGTTGCTACTATAAATGCTGGACAAACATACAAACATCAGTTTACAGCAAATCCAATATTAACTACTACCAACTCAGCAGTTTATATAACTACTTCAAATCCTGTTTATGTTTCTCAAGTCTCCGGATTTGATTGTGAATTAGGGTATAGTATACTCCCAACTATGGATTGTAGAGGGTCACGTTCAGTGTCTTTAACACGAAGTCAAGGAGATAGTTATTATGTTACAATAGTTACTTCCATAAACCATATCTCCAATTTCACTTTTAATGGTTCTTCAACTGTAATAAGTGCTACAGATTTTCAAGATGTCCCAGGAACATGGGGTGCTTATAAATTTGCACGAAAATTACTCTCTACTACAGTTTTCCCTGTGGAAACTTCTGCAAGAATTGAAAACTTATCAGGTGATTTTCATTTAGGGGTAATTAATGGAGGGGAAGGAACTACTTGTAAATTTGGATATTTTTCAGATTTCGCTCAATATCCAGTTATTGGAACCAGCTTAACTTCAGATACAATTTGTGAAGGGGATTCAATTTCATTTGAAATAGTAAATTCCTTTAATGGAGCTTCTTATACATGGACACATTTGGAATCATCTACGCAACAAGGGCCCTCAACTTTATCTACTCTTTCAATTCTGAATGCAAATCCTGGAAATTCTGGCACTTATCTTATTGAGGGTCACTTTGGGGTTTGTGAGATGCAATCAGACACGTTAAAAGTGGTTGTATTGCCTAAGCCAGAAGCAAATTTTGCTACAATTACTAATTGTATAAATAATCCAACGAGTTTTGAAAATTTATCCATTGGAGCAGATAGTTATCATTGGAGTTTTGGAGATGGTGCTACTTCAACTGTAAGTGATCCAACTCATATATACGTTCTTGATGGATCCTACGATGTTCAATTGATAGCGACCTCTTCGTTTGGATGTATCGATACGATTGTTCATAATATCGAAATAATTCCAGGGATACAAGTTTTTGATACCGCAACATTTTGTCCCAATGGAACTTATCAATTTTATGATAGAATTTTATCAATTTCTGGAGATTATGAATATTTTATTGATGGATTAGATTGTGATACTATTGTTTTTCTCAGACTTGATCAAATTGAAGCTGCAGTGAATATTATGCAAGAACCATCAGATTTTTGCGAGTATTACCAAGCCATTTTATTTGCTGAATCAGAATTTCCCAATTTTATTTGGAGCACCGGTGAAACAACACCCCAGATCGTTGTAAATAGTGCGGGTGTGTACTCTGTTACAGCGACTTTAGATGATTGTTCAGTAACAAATTCTTTTAAAATAACTCCTTGTGAACATTATGTTTATTTGCCAAATACAATATCTCCTGGAGAAAAAGATGGAATTAATGATTATTTTTCACTTCACCCCTCAATAGTCCCTGAAATTGTTGAATTTGAACTTTTTATTTTTGATAGGTGGGGAGCATTGGTATTCTTTACGATTGATCCAGCATTCATTTGGGATGGAAAAGTTGGAGGTAAAGTTGCCTCAAATTCCACTTTCTCTTATCGGATGAAAGTACGTTTTGATAAAACCAAAACTAAGCAAATTCACGGAAGTATTAATGTATTATAAAAGATTCAATTCATTAAATCTTTTCAAGATCAGTATACTGAACCCACCCTTTTTCTCCATTAGGAAGTTTAATCTCAATCCAATTGTTTAACTGATCAGTAATAATCACTTTAATCCCTTTGTGAATCACAAATAAGTCATTTCCAGTTTCATTTGGTGTACTTTTGCCAGTGACAATGTTTGTCATTACAATTGCTTCTGGATTGTTTTCATTTCTGGCATTAATTTTATATGCAAAATGGATACTGAAAATTGTTACAAGAAGAAAAAGTAAAACGAAAATTGATGATGTCGTTTTTATCAAACCATTTCGTGAAAATAGAGAAGCTACTAAGGAGAATATTAGAAGAAAACAGGCAATTATACTTAAAATAGCCCATTGATTTATGGTTAGAGAATATACAATATTCAAATACCATTCAGTAATAAATAATTTTGGAATGATTTCAATTTTATCTTCTAAATGATGATTTACAAATGCAATATTATGTTTAATATCATCATTAGAAGGATCCATTTTAAGTGCACGCTCATACCATAAAATAGCTTTTGCAGGTTCATTTATTTTATAATATGCGTTTCCAAGATTGTAGAAAAGCTTTGCACTTTTATATTGCTTTTCTATGATGTAATTGTAAGATTCAATGGCATTTTGATATTTCCCTTCTTGGTAATATTGGTTCCCTTCATTAAAGTAATTTTTTAGAGTATCATTAAGATCTTGAGAAAATAGAGAGGAAGTGAAAGATAAAATCAGAACTAAAAATAATGTTTTTTTCATTTTCATAAAGTATTAATTAGTTTTTATTAACTGATTCGTTGTTTAAAATAAATTCTAAAGCTTTTTCGTACATCTCGTTCATCAATATTGCATTATCACCTGGTGCAAAACGGGCATATTCACATTGTTGTAATGTTTCTATAAATTTTTGAATGATGTCTGATGAGATCCCTTTTAAAAGTAGAGTTGATTCTACACTCTCTAAGGATAACTGAGCTAAAGGAATATGGTATTTATCACTAATATAACCCCACAATGCTCTAGATATTTCATTATAAAATGGATCAACTTGCAGAAGTTTTAAAAGATGATGTGCATTTTTGAGTTTCTTTTGTGCTAATTTTTTAGCACGTTTGTTTTTCACTAAAGCTACATTGCTATAATATTCAATCTGTTTTCTTCGCAAAATAATGATGATGATACCAAGCAATAATGGCAATAAAAGTAAAGTAAAATATGTCGTTGAACCAAAGAAATTTTTTGAAGAAGCAAGATCAAGTTTTAAGTTGCCAGTTTTTATAAATCTTATATCTTTTCCTAATATTTTAATGTTTTTTTGATTTTGAGAAGATGTTAAAACTGAATTATCACCAGATCCCTTTTCTACATTTAACACCAACGGTTCAGTTGTGATGGTTTTGTATGAATTTGATCGAAGATCAAAGTATGAAAATGTGGCTGAAGGTATCGTAAATGTACCTTCACTTCTTGGAATAATTACATATTCAAAAATTCTGGTTCCATTTACAGTTATCCCCTTTGTATTTATGTTGTCGGTAATTTTGGGATCAGTAACATCAAGCCCACTCGGAAATTTTATGTTTAAAGATTCAATATGTTGAATATTTCCATTTCCCGAAACTGAGATCGTTAGATTTGTTGCATCATTTGTTTTTAATGTATTTCTACTTATGAGAGCTTTTATCGTAAATTGTCCTGAAAGTCCACTGAAATTGTCAGGTTTTTGATTTGAAGGTAACGGTTTTACAGAAAGTTTGATTGGATTGGATTTAATATTAAGTTCATAATCTCTGGCAGATTGATTTCCAAAGAATTGATCAAAAAATGGATCCCCACTACTTTGTTTTGTGATGATACGTGCTATAAAAACCATTTCCATAGGTGTAACCGTGATCTCACCATCTTTTTGAGGGAAAACAGATGTTTTTCTAATTTCGTAAACGGTATATCTTTTACCATCAATAGTTTCAACAGTTTGCTTTGGATTTCCAGAATCTTCACCCATAGTGTACGTCCAAAGTCCACTCTGAGAAGGAATATTTATGTTTTCTATTCTATAACCTCCATTTACACTAGCTCCAATATAAAGTTTATGAGTAATTAACACTTGTTCTCCAAGATATGGGTTGGTTTTTGAAGCAGATGCACGAATAAAAACATCTTTTTCGTTAAATTTTGGTGTATTTTGCTGATTCGAATTTTGTCTTGTATTTTGTTGAGATCCTTTTATTACTGTAATAGTTATTGGATTTGATTTTATAGTTTTATTATTAACTTTAAAAGTAGTAGGTGGGATTGAAAAAGTGCCTTCCGACTTTGCTGAAAGGGTATACGTGTATGTAAAGGATTGATTTTGTGTTGTTTTACCATTAATAACAGTAATTGAAGAAGAGGATCCAGCATTGGGTCCATTAAGAACATTGAAATTTGAAAAATTGGTACTTAGTATCTGAGAAGCACTCTCATTAAGAGTTACTGTGTATTGAAATGGTTGTCCAACATTAACTTGTGATGGGGCAGATGCTGTACAAGTTACCTGACCATAAGCAGGATTAAAAATGATAAAAAATAAATATAAATAAATGAATAGCAAATAGTTAGATATTTTTTTCATAATTTTTAAAATTTTCAAAATTAACGTAGCAAATTTACAATTATTGTACGAAACAAACCCATTTTTCTATATATTTCATTTTGTGCAAAATAGATCAAAAAAGACTTGACTTTGGCCAAAAATTGTTGTATATTTGCACCCCTAAAATTTTCAAAATGAAATTATCACAATTTAAGTTCCATTTACCTCAAGATCTGATAGCTTTGCAACCTACTGAGGAGAGAGGTGACTCACGATTAATGGTATTAAATAAGGAAAAACACACTATTGAACATAGATCTTTTAAAGATATTCTTGAATATTTTGACGAAGGTGATCTATTTGTTACAAATAATACGAGAGTATTTCCGGCACTTTTATACGGCGAGAAAGAGAAAACAGGCGCTAAAATTAGAGTATTCCTTCTACGCGAGCTTGATACTGAAACTCGACTATGGGATGTACTTGTTGATCCTGCCAGAAAAATAAGAATTGGAAATAAGCTCTATTTCGGAGAAAATAGCAGTTTAGTTGCTGAAGTTATAGATAATACAACTTCTAGAGGTAGAACTCTACGTTTCCTTTTTGAAGGAGATTATGTAGCGTTTAGAGAAAAATTAAAAGACTTAGGTCATACACCTCTACCTGATGAATTGCTTAAATCAAGAGATCCTGAAGCGATTGATATGGAACGTTACCAAACGTTGTATGCCTCAGTGGAGGGTGCTGTTGCTGCTCCTGCAGCTGGATTTCATTTCAGCAGAGAGTTACTTAAAAGATGTGAGTTAAAAGGGATTGACTTTGCTCATATCACTTTACATGCGGGATTAGGTAATTTTAGAGAGATTGATGTTGAAGACTTAACAAAACATAAAGCTGATTCAGAGCAAATGTTGATTACCCCTGAAACAGCGCAACAAATCAATGATGTGAAATTAAAGGAAAAAAAGATTTGTGTTATTGGGACTACAGCATTAAAAGCTTTAGAATCTTCATTGTATACTGATGGAAGAATTAAACCTTATGATGGTTGGACAAATCGCTTTTTATTTCCTCCTCATAAATTCTTATCTTGTAATGCATTTGTAACAAATTTTCATCCTTCTGAAAGCCCAATGCTGATGATGGCTGCTGCTTTTGGTGGTTACGAGTTTATTATGAAAGCTTATAAAGAAGCCATTAAAGAAAAGTATAGATTTCTTACGTATGGTGATGCAATGTTAATCATATAATTTCAACTCATTAAATTTGATCAAAATGGCTAAATCTTATGAAGCTTCTGGAGTATCTTTAGAAGCAGGATATGAATCAGTTAGAAGAATAAAAAAACATATTGCAAGAACCGAAAGGTTAGGAATGATGGGAAATATTGGTAGCTTTGGAGGTATGTTTGACCTTGCTGCCTTAAATATTAAAGAACCTATCTTAGTGAGTGGAACGGATGGTGTGGGCACAAAATTGAAAATTGCCTTTTTGATGGATAAACATGATACTATTGGACAAGATGTGGTTGCCATGTGTGTAAATGATGTCCTTGCTCAAGGTGCTCAACCTCTATTTTTTCTCGATTATGTAGCTGTCGGTAAAAACGATCCTGCTCAAATTGAACAAATTGTAAAAGGTGTTGCTGATGGCTGTGTTTTGGCAAATGCATCCCTTATTGGGGGGGAAACTGCTGAGATGCCAGATATGTATCTTGAAGGTGAATACGATATTGCTGGGTTCACGGTTGGAGTGGTTGAAAAATCAAAACTTATTGATGGTTCTAAAGTAAAAGTAGGAGATATCCTCATCGGGATTCAATCTTCTGGAGTGCATTCCAATGGATTCTCTTTAGTTAGAAAAATTGTTTTAAAAGATAATCAACTTGATTTAAATCAATATTATTCTGAGTTAAATGGAAAACTAGGCGATGTACTGCTTACACCTACAAAAATTTATGTTAAACCAGTTCTAGATATATTAAAATCAGTGGATGTACACGCTATTTGTCATGTTACTGGAGGGGGTTTCGACGAAAATATTCCTAGAGTTCTTTCCGAAAACCAAGGTATTGAGGTTGAAGAGAGATCATGGACTAAACCACCCATTTTTGATTTCCTAGAAAAAAAAGGAGATGTTAATCACCGTGAAATGTTTAATATCTTCAATATGGGAATTGGAATGGTGCTCGTTGTTGAATCTAAAGACCAAGATGAGATTTTGTCTATTTTGAATACACATCATGAAAAAGGATTCGTAATAGGAAAAGTAACCGATATACCTGGGGTAAAAATCATTTTAAATGACTAATAATCATACAAATATTGCCATTTTTGCAAGTGGATCTGGTTCAAACTTCCAAGCAATTATTGATAATTTTGAAAATGATAATCAACACGTAAACATTTCATTACTTGTTTGTGACAATCCCAATGCATTTGTTATTGAAAGAGCACGTAAAGCTCATATTGAAACATTTATTTTTAATCCTAAAGAGTATAAAAATAAAGATGAATATGAGCAAGTTATTTTAAATGAATTAGTTAAAAGAGATATTTCTTGGATTTTTCTAGCGGGTTATATGCGCATTATTGGAAATAGACTCCTTAAAGCATATCCCAGTAAAATAGTAAATATTCATCCGGCTTTATTACCTTCTTTTCCTGGGGCTCACGGAATTCAAGATGCATTTAATTACGGAGTTAAAATTTTTGGTGTTACGGTTCATTTTGTTGATGAAGGGGTAGATACTGGACAAATTATTGATCAAGAATCTTTCAAAATTATTGGAAATGAGACCATTGATGAAGTTGAAAGTAAAATTCATCAAATTGAACACCAACTCTATCCAAAAGTGATTAAATATCTCTTAAAAAGATAATATTTCTCTTTCTAAATAGATATTTTTCATTAAAATTTTATTATCTTTGCACGTTAAATTATTTTCAAATATTCTTATAAAAATTTAAAAATCAAAATACTATGAAAGAAACTGCTTTTAGACATTTACACGAACAAGCTGGCGCAAAAATGGTTGAATTTGCTGGGTTTTATATGCCAATTCAATATGAGGGATTAACTGCTGAACATATTCATGTTAGGAATAAAGTGGGTGTTTTTGATGTATCTCATATGGGTGAGTTTACTGTGAAAGGTCCAAATGCATTACCTTTATTACAATATATCACATCTAATGATGTTGCTGCACTTTATCCTGGAAAAGTTCAATACTCTTGTTTTCCTAATGGTAAAGGTGGTATTGTTGATGACTTACTTGTGTATTGCATGGCTGAAAATGACTATCTGTTAGTGGTAAATGCTGCTAATATTGACAAAGATTGGGCTTGGGTTTCTCTCCAAAATGAAAAATTTGGTGCCGATATTAAAAATATTTCAGATGAAGTTTCTCAATTGGCAGTTCAAGGTCCTTTAGCATTAAAAGCGATGCAAAAGTTGACAGATACTACCGTTGAAGATATGGAGTACTATACTGTTAAAACGCTTACATTTGCTGGAATTCCTAATGTTATTTTTTCAACTACTGGATATACTGGTTCAGGTGGTTGCGAAATCTATTTCAAAAATGAAGATGCTGAAAAAGTTTGGAAAGCTGTTTTTGAAGCGGGTGCTGAATTTGATATTAAACCTATTGGACTTGCTGCTCGTGATACTCTTAGATTAGAAATGGGCTTTTGTTTATATGGTCACGAAATTGATGACACCATTACCCCTATTGAAGCTGGCTTAGGTTGGATCACTAAATTTGTAGATCATAAAGATTTTATTGATAAAGATTTTATGATTCAATTAAAAGCGGACGGTTTAAAACGTAAATTAGTTGGTTTTGAGATGATTGACCGTGGAATTCCTCGTCAAGATTATGAAGTTTGTGATGCTGAAGGAAATGTAATTGGAGTGGTTCGCTCTGGTACTCAAGGGCCTTCCATTCAAAAAGCGGTTGGTACTGCTTGGGTTAAAACTGAATTTTCTAAATTGAATACAGAAATATTTATCAAAATACGTGAAAAATTAGTGAAAGCTATGGTTGTTAAAATGCCATTTTACAAAGGATAGTTTTTGAAAATTATTGAATAAACCTTTAAAACGAAATTAAATAAAAGTCAATTATGAAAAAAATTACATTTTTCTTTGCACTATTACTTTTTGTATTCCAAAGTAATGCTCAAAATTTACCAAATAATGGATTTGAAACCTGGGTAAACGCTTCTACTCCTCAAAATTGGGCCGTGAATTATAACGGTACTGTTGGAGGTATTGTCCCATTAAATTTTTCTTTCGGAGTTAGAACACTTGATGCTCACACAGGAACCTATGCTCTAAAAGTTTCTCCTGCTTTGTTGTCTATTGGTGATATTACCATGCCAGGATTTGTTCAATTGGGTTCTGTGGGTACATTCAATATAGATATGGCACTTTTGACAGCTATTTCAAATCTCGATTTTTCTAACATTGATCCCTCTAGCTTAGCATCATTACAAGGTCTAATTTCTAAAGGTGTTCCCATGACAGAATCCCCCTCAGAAGTTAAATTTTGGTATAAATTTTTACCTGATGGTACAGATGAAGCTACTGTTAACGTGATAACTACAAAATGGAATGCAACTCTTGGTGTTAGTGAAGTAGTTGCTTCAGGATCTACTACAATTACGGAAATGTCAACCCAATATAAACAAATGAATGTGATGATGGAAAAAACAGTAGCATCACCTGTTTGTGATACTATTAGGGTAATCATCTCTGCTGGTGGAGCTCAAGCTTCTGTTGCCACTGAATTTTTTATGGATGATATCACTTTAAAATTTGAATCTTGGGGAATTAATACTCAATCAACTCAAAATTTAAAAGTATATCCTAACCCAGCAAAACAATATTTCATAGTTGAAGTTCTTGATAATGAAGTTAATAATACTTTAGAAATGTTTGATGTATTTGGAAAATTAGTGTTAGCTGAATCAAACATAAATTCACAAACTAAAATTGAAACATCAAATTTAGGTGCAGGGATTTACTTTGTTCGATTAACTCAAGGTTCTCAAGTATCCACTTCAAAATTAGTGATTGAGTAATCATATGTCTCAAAATAACCCCATTTTTTGGTTTGCACCTTTACATGGGATCACATACCACTACATGAGAAACGTTTTGTTTTCTCATGTAGTTTTTTTTGATCAGGCAATAGCTCCTTTCGTGCCGGCTCATAAATATGATAAACTAAATGTTAAAAAATGGATAGATCTTGATCCAGAAAATAATCCATTTATTCCTATCATTCCTCAACTTATGGGAAATGATCCTGATGCGATCGTTGACACCATTCTTGCAATTCAATCTCAATTTGGCTATAATCAGATCAATTGGAACATCGGTTGTCCAATGAATCAAATCGTGAGAAAACAGAGGGGTTGTGGCGTAATGCCTCATCCTGAATTGATTGAAAATGTTGTAAATAGAGTTACTCAAAAAACAAAGATCTCATTTTCAATTAAAATGAGATTGGGATTAAACTCTCCGAAAGAGGGTGATGAGATTATCAAACGTTTAAATCAGTATCCTCTTGATTTTCTAGTGATTCATCCACGTCTGGGCATTCAACAGTACGAAGGAGAAGTTGATTTAGATAGTTTTGAAACCATGATTCTTAATTCCAATCAAAAAATTGTATATAGTGGTGATATTAATAATCTAAACACTTTTCAGAATTTACAAAAAAGATTTCCTCAGATTCAGAATTGGATGTTGGGTAGGGGAGTGCTTAGAGATCCTTTTTTAGTTGAAGAGTTGAAGATGGGTATTTCATTAAATGATGAACAAAAACTGATCCGATTTAAATCGTATTATTATGAACTTCAACAATCTTTGTTTCAACTAAAATCAGAACAAGATTCACTCCCTAAATTGAAAGAATTGTGGAAATATTTTGCACAATTCTTCCAATTGACTGAAAAAGATTTGCTGTCTATATTACGAATCAACCATATTCAAGAGTTTAAAGAGGTTACAGATATAGCTTTCACAAAATATCTCAATGACCTGAAAACTCGATAATGTAATGGTTTGATTGAACTCATTTCATGATAATGCTTTCTCCCATGCCCCGTTAACACATAGATCCCCTTGATTCCTCGATTAATCCCTAACTCAATATCGGAAGGGTGATCGCCAATGACAAAAGATTGGGATAAGTCAATATTGTACTCCTGACAAGCCAGATCAATAAAATAGGGCTTTGGCTTTCTACATTCACAAAGATCCTCTTTTTTGTGAGGACAAACATACAGTTTTGTGATCTCAATCCCATTTTTTTGCAGTTGATCCAAAACATACTCATTTACGTTTTCCATCTCTTGCATGGTAATGAGCCCTTTCCCAACCCCGGCCTGATTGGTAATGATAAATAACAGAAACTCTTTTTGCAGTTCCCGAAGAGATTCGAATGTAAAATCGTAAAACTCCACATAACGAATATCGTTGATATATCCGTTATCTTTTATCAATGTTCCATCTCGATCCAAAAAAAGGGCTGGTTTCATATTATACAGGTTTTATGCAAAAATACAACATAAAAATGAATTTTATTTGTCATTTGTGATCCATTCTTTGAGGTAAATAGACAATTTTTACCATATTATTATAATAAAAAGTGATTGTAATCACTAAATCTTATAATAATTTGTGAATAGAATCACTTTTTTTATTATTTTTGCACTTTAAAAAGTGGAAATTATGATTAATAGAGAAATTAGTAATCAGATATTGAACGACTTCAATAAGGGAAAAGTGATTGTTATTCTAGGGGCTCGTCAAGTAGGAAAAACAACATTATTACAAAATCTTGTAAAAGATCAAGATAACCTATTGATGTTAAATTGTGATAATTACGATGATCGAGCTGATCTAGAGAATAAAACATCTACTGAATTAAAAAATTTGATTGGGAACAATAAAATCGTGTTTATCGATGAAGCACAGCGTGTGAAAAATATTGGCTTAACTTTAAAAATCATAGCTGACATGAAATTGCCAATTCAAGTTTTAGTTACAGGATCTTCATCACTTGAAATCGCATCAGAAATATATGAAACGGCAACAGGAAGATTATATGAATATCATCTTTTTCCATTTTCACTGAGAGAACTTTCAGAATTCCATTCTTTAAGGGAAGAAAAAAGGATGTTAGAGAGTCGTATGGTTTATGGATTGTATCCAGAAATTGTAAATCATTATTCTGATGCAAAGCGATTATTGACAAATCTTGCAAATAACTATCTATACAAAGATCTTTTTGAATTCAAAGGAATAAAAAAACCTGAAATACTTCATAAATTGATCCGTGCATTGGCTCTTCAATTAGGAAATGAAGTTTCCTATAATGAATTGGCTCAAACCTTGGGAATTGATAAAATTACCGTAGAAAATTATATCAATTTGTTAGAAAAATGTTTTGTAATTTTTAGACTCTCCTCTTACAGTCGTAATGTAAGAAATGAAATAAGAAAAGGGAAAAAGATTTATTTTTACGATAATGGAATTAGAAATGCATTGATTTCAAATTTCGCTCCTTTAGAATTGCGTAATGATACAGGTGCTTTATGGGAAAATTTGATGATTAGTGAGAGAGTGAAACATAATGCCTATAATCGCAACTATGCTCAATTGTTTTTTTGGCGAACACAACAACAACAAGAGATTGATCTCATTGAAGAACAAGGTGGAATAATTACTGCTTATGAATTCAAATGGAATGAACGAAAAAGAGCTGCTTTACCATCAATTTTTCAAAAAAACTACCCAAATACAGAATTTAAAGTTATAAATAGAGATAACTACATGGAGTTTTTGTAAGTAAACTTTCCAGCTTTGCGCGCTTTCCTTCACGATCTGAAAAAGGGCTCCTTTCTGACCCCACTCCAAATATAAACAATTGATTGTCATTTCGAACGAAGTGAGAAATCACAATAATAATACTTTGATAAAAGTTTATCGGACAATAGTGATTTTGATGAAATATAAATCTTATTTTTGCAAAAAAAACCAATGAATATTCCATTAACTCATTTTGAGCATTCCATAGAACCTTCTATTTTAAAGAAAGGATTATCCTATTTTAAAAATAACAAAGTTGTAGATTTTGATGAGGTCTCAAATGGACAATTTGAAGCCACTGTGGCAGGAACTGAGGATTATACGGTTCAGATACATATCAATAATGGTGTTATTGTGGATAAAATCTGTTCTTGTCCTTATGATGTTGGTCCCGTTTGCAAACATATTGCAGCAGTTCTTTTTTACATGCAACAAGATGAATTGAACATTCAAGCTAAAGAAAAAGCTACAAAAAAAAGTGACTTTTTAAAATCAAAATCATCGGCTAAAACAGTATTTGAAAAATTTGAAGAGACACTGGAAAAGATATCACATGAGGATTTGAAAAATTATATCATTGATAGTGCTATTGAAGATGCTGGTTTTAGAAAACATTTTATGGCACGGTTTAATCCCCCTAAAACGAACAATTCCAAAGAATTTTTCGTAAAACAAATACAAACCATTTTAAGAAGAGCCAAAAGGAGATATGGATTTATTGATAAATCAAAATCAAGATTTGTGGGTGTTGAAATCCAAAAACTAAATAATTTAGCAAATGATTATTATGAAAAAAATAATGTTGAAGTTGCTTTTAACATTTTAACGGCTATAATTGAATCACTCATTGTGGTATTTGATGATTCAGACGATAGTTATGGCGCCATGGGAGCATCCCTTGACATTGCATTCATACTATTAAAGGAAATCGCTTCTTCTAATATTTCAGAAGATTTTAGAGAAATGTTTTTTAATTACTGCGCAGTAAAGTATCAATCTAAGGTTTTTGCTGGATGGGGTCACGATTTGGAGGTGATCAAACTAGCAGTTTCTCTTCTTAAAACGGAAAAAGAGGCAGAACATCTGATAAATATTACCAATGAGGTGAAGAGATCTGATTTTTATTATGAGAAAATTCAAAAAATCCAATTTGATATAATTTTTAAATCTCAAGGAGAAGAAAAGGCCATTCAATTTTCAGAGAAAAATTTTAAAAACGATTTATTGCTCGAAGAAGCTATTAAGTTTGCCATAAAAAAAGAGGAGTATGAAAAAGCAATAAAATATGCCATTAAAGGGATTCAAAATGCACAAGGTAAATGGAATAAAAATGAATTTATATGGTATCAATATCTTCTAAATATTGCTGAAATTCAAAACGAAACAGAGAAGATTATAAAATATGCCACCTATTTAATATTGAAGTCAAAAGATCAAGTTCAAGAATATTTGACAATCCTTCAAAATAATATTCACCCAAACGATTGGAACAATTTTGTAGATCAACTGATTTCGGATATCTTGAAACTGGATTTTAAATCTTATGAAACTGTATTATCAACCCTATTAATTAGAGAAGAGAGATGGGAAGAACTATTAAACGTCGCTCAAAAAACGAATTCGTTAAGATATTTGGAAGAGTATGAAAAAATTCTAAGTACAAGGTATCCCCAAGAAATGGGTGAAAAATATTCAGAATTTATTATAAAATATCTAAAACAGAATGTGGGCAGGGACCATTATCAATTGATGTGCAGAGCTATCCGAAGAATGAAAAAATGGGGTCCAAGCGAAATTGTCATTGCATTAATTGAAAAATTGAGACAACAACACCCCTCACGTTATGCTTTGTTAGAAGAATTAGACAAAATATAAATTAGCAATTAACAAGTAACATTTAACAATTAACATTTAGCACACGAGCACAAGAGCACACGAGCACAAGAGCAAGGTCTAACTTAAAATATACTCTCCCTGACTATCTTTTTTGAAGTTTTTAAACTTGTAGTAAGGTGACATTTTGCTATCCATATAAAACGAAAGTGCAACAATTACTAGTGAAAAAATAAGATTGATTAAGAAGTTCGCTAAATTATCAAAATGATTAATTGACATTATGATACCTCCAATTGTTAACAACCCACAAAACCGATAAAAAGTTACGTAATACTTTGCAATTCCATACATAATATAAATGGTAAACAGCGGAAACATTATCAGAAAAGTAAGGATCATAAGTTCTACTGATTGATTGGTTAGAAAAAAAATAGTCAGAAATCTCACCAATACAGAAAGGGCTAGAAGTACAAGTAAAATATTGTTGTAAATTTTATATTTTTCCTTGATCTCTTTTGTAAGAGTCCCTTTAATTAAATAAGCTAACCCTTTTTTGTCAAAATATAGTTGTGTTAATTCATTGTATATCTCTTGATCTGATATATTGTTCTCTCTCCTTTCCAAGATGATTTTTTTTGCATTTTTATAATCGAGTGATTTTTTAGCCATTGATGTTGTTGTTTTTATTGGTTTACTTCTATTGATTTGCAAATATAAAAAAAAGAATTTGAATTGACCATAAATAAATTAGCAAATTAGCAAATTTGTGAATTAGCAAATGAAAATGGACGAGGGACAAGAGACGAGTGACTAGAGGAATAGTAAAAATGGAACGCGGATGACGCGGATTTTCAAACGCGGATTTAGACGAATCTGTTTTATCCGTAATGCGAAGCATCCGTTGCATCAGCGTTCCAATTATTAATGAAGAATGGACGAAGGACAAGAGACTAGAGGAAAAACTGATACAGGATACCTTATAGCTGATAGCTGACAGCTAATCTGTTAACATATTCAATAACGATTCAGTGAGGGTGTCCATACGGGAGAAAGCGAACCATTTTTTGCCGAGATCTTTGAGGGAAGCGCCTAGATGATAGAGCTCTTTACGGTCGATGATAATGAAGCGGTCATGGGAGTAGGTGAACTGTTTTATTTCTATGGGGGGGTATTGTTTGTTGTGTTTTTCGAGGTCTAAGAGAAGTTGAGGAGAATTTTTCCCAGTATAAATAGTAGCTTTTACTTCGGGGTTTCGCTTGGATAATTGCAACAACACTGTTTCATCAATGTAGTTGTCGATAAGGATGATTTCACTTTGAGCTTTTTTGATAATATCGGAGACAAAAACATACGCATCAAAGATTTGACCGTTGAAGAAAATACCCTGTTTTGGTATTTCATTTGAATTAATATGCATATCAATGCAATCAATTCTTTTAGATAGAATATTTAGATGATCTTCTATTCTATTCATTCTATTATTTAATGCATATCCTTTTAATAAATAATCTTTCAAAATTTGATTAGCCCAAATACGAAATTGAGTTCCTCTTAACGAATTCACTCTGTAACCGACTGAGATAATTGCATCTAAATTATAGTATTTCATTTCATACATTTTCCCATCTGATGCAGTTGTTCGGATTTTCCGTACAACTGAAACTTCATCCAATTCTTTCGACAAAAAAATATTTTTTAAATGTTCACTTATGTTAGTTTTACTACTATCAAATAGATCAACAATTTGTGCTTGATTTAGCCAAATTGTTTCATAAGCTAGTTGTACTTCAATTCGAGTGGATGCTTCGTTTGCTTGGTAGATAATTATTTCGTCTTTCATCGTGTAGTAGGTTTAGATTAGTTGTGCAAAGATAATGAAAAATGAAAAATGAAAAATGAAGAATGGGGGACTTGGTCTTTTGTCCTTTGTCCTTCGTCCTTTGTCCTTCGTCCTTATTGTTTCACAGTGTTAATGTGTCCCAATTTTTAGATTTCATAACACTGTGGAACACTTTTTTTTCACTGTGGTACACTGTGATCTTTTCTTTTTAGAAACACCAAAACCTAAAACCTAGATGGCTAATCTGTTAACATATTCAATAACGATTCAGTGAGGGTGTCCATACGAGAGAAAGCGAACCATTTTTTGCCGAGATCTTTGAGAGAAGCGCCTAGATGATAGAGCTCTTTACGGTCGATGATAATGAAGCGGTCGTGGGAGTAGGCGAACTGTTTTATTTCTATGAGTGGGTATTGTTTGTTGTGTTTTTCAAGATCTAAGAGAAGTTTTGGAGATATTTTCCCAGTATAAATAGTAGCTTTTACTTCGGGGTTTCGCTTGGATAATTGTAGCAATACTGTTTCATCGATGTAGTTGTCGATAAGGATGATTTCACTTTGAGCTTTTTTGATAATATCGGAGACAAAAACATACGCATCGAAGATTTGGCCGTTAAAGAAGATCCCTTGTCTAGGTGGAAGATTGGTTTGGAGTTGGATATCAATTTCACTTAGTTTTGTTTTTACAAATGTCATATCTTTTTCTAGATTATCGACTCTGTAATTAAAAATATTTCTTTTAAGCAAATATTCTTTTAAAATTTGAGTTGCCCAAATGCGGAATTGGGTACCACGTTGAGATTTAATTCTATATCCGACAGAAATAATTACATCTAAATTAAATATTGTTAATTTTCGTTTAACAAGTCTACTCCCTTCTTGTTGAACTGTCAAGTATTCCTTGACAGTTGAATCATACGAAAGTTCTTTCTCTTTAAAAATATTATTAATATGTAAACTAATATTCTGTTTAGTTGAATCAAAAAGTAGAACCATTTGAGCATGTGTCAGCCAAACAGTTTCATCTTCAATTCTTACTTCAATGTGGGAGGTTGCTTCGTTTGCTTGGTAGATTATTATTTCGTCTTTCATCGTGTAGTAGTTTTAGATTAGTTGTGCAAAGATAATGAAAAATGAAAAATGAAAAATGAAAAATGAAGAATGAAGAATGAAAAATGAAGAATGAAAAATGAAGAATAAAGAATGAAAAATGAAGAATGAAGAATGAAAAATGAAGAATGAAAAATGAAAAATGAAGAATGAAATTGTGGTAGTCCGTGGTCTGTGGTCCGAAGACTGTTTACCTCGAAGAGGTTTCAGATTAATAACCGTAGGTTGCGAAGCTACCTGCGGACGAATGATGCCCCACGACCATCTACTACCTCGAAGAGGTTGCAGAAATAATGAAGAATAAAAAAAATACCCTCATAAATATCTTTACAGCAACGCACGCTGTACTTCGATGTTCACAAGGATATTTATGCAAAAATACAAAAAAGAACATACTTATAGTTCATGTATTTATTGTTTGTTTGGGGCTCTATTTTCTTTCCTATTCTTATTCATCCACCATTTCATAGTTAATGCCCAACAAAGTCCACAGATTAGCCATAAGGGGATCCCAATCAAAATGCTTTTTGGAGTAATCTCTTTATTTTCGATTAATGGGAAAAGAATCTGCATGATAACAAACATAAATAGGCCAAAGAAAAGTCCTGATTTTAACCAATGTTTTGTTGTATTTTTCTTTTCAATAATTTCAAGATTCAAGTTTTTGTATCTATCGGGTTGTTTGTCTAACCACTTTTGTTTCATTGATTTCTTAAACCAACCCCAAATAGGATAAGTAATGGTCAATATAAGTAATGAAGTCAAATTTCTATGTACCGGAATTATTCCTTTGCAATGGTCACAGTAAAAGCCAAACCAGTTTTTAAACGCAGTCTTGTTTTGCGTAGAATATTTTAATCCGGAATGTAGTTCTCCGCAATGAGGACAAGGTACTAATGAACGTTGGAAAAAGGGTTTGTCCCCTTCTCGTTCTATCAACATTACTTTCGGGATGGTTTGTCCCAAAATTAACTCATTAATAACCAACCCTGGATTAATGATCCAATGCAAAATCACCGGACTTTTCCAATCCCAAATTTTATATTTCTTCTTGTCGTAGTTCATGTTGTTGTTAATTGTTAAAATTGCACAAAAGGGTTGGTGGTAAAACTAGGTGTTCATTGATTTCTGTCATTTTTTCTTTCAATTTGCTACATCGTTACTGTCTTTCCGTAAGTTTTGACAAACACACTCTTTGACAAGCTTGAGGTTAGTATTGGCTAGTGAGTTTTGCCAATGTATATGACTACTGCGCGGATTGATTAGTTCTGATTTTTTTTAAAGTTTTCTGCTTGTTCAAAAATTTCAACATACACTTCGTCTCTTTCAACAGGTGGATAACCAAATTCATCTAGTAACAAAATGAGTCCAACCTTAAGAGCAGATTTTATGTCGTCCCGTTTGTTCCAGTCTGGGTATTTTGCTTGTCCATCAACCAATTCCTTTACGGCTTTAGCCAATTGTATCATTTTCTCATCAGGATATCTGAAGTCATATTTAATGCAAAGCTCTTTTAAAATATCATAAAATGCTTTCTCTTCAAAGTCTATCCCCAATTCATCACCGGCTGAAAACTCTTTGTGAACTTCCCAAATCAACTCTGTTAATGCGTTTGCCATATCTTCATAAACTTCACTCCTCAAAATGTCATTGGCATCTCGATTGTTATATCGTTCCACTAGTGTTTGCATCTTCTTAGAGAAGTCTATTCCTTTTATTCTATTTACCTTTCTCATTTCTCCAATCACTTTAGCGAGTAACTGTTGAAGTAATTTGATTTTGGTATTAGGCAATTTGATTTTATCAATCTTTGCTAAATAATCTTTATCAAAAATGTCTTGTTCCGATTCTGTTTGATCACCTAGTTTAAAAATTTCTTCAACCCCATCACTTTGCAAAGCATCTTTAATCATTTCACGAACTTTGGCATTCATTTGTGCAGTATCTGGAGCATTTCCTTTGGTGAGTTTGAATATTATGGAACGAACTGCCAAATAGAAATGGGTGTAATCTCTTTCGGTTTGAGTTAACAGTTCACTTCCTGAACAAATATCATAAGCGGCTTTTAATCGTTTTACTAAACCCATAAATCGACTTTCGTAGTCTTTGGTTTTTTGAGCAAATTCCGCAGCCAAATTCAATGTGTTCAATTGTTGTATAATTGTTCCTTTAAAATATTTAATATCATCAAATGTGTGAAACAACTTTGCCAAGAGATCTAAATGATTGCGTACAATGATTAATGATTCAGCAATATCTTCAAAATTCTCTTCGTCCCCTTTGTTGTATTTAGCTAAAGCTAAGTTCATTTGTTTTTTGATCCCAATATAATCGACTACCAACCCTTTGTTTTTACCTTCAAACTTGCGATTTACTCTTGAAATAGTTTGAATTAAATTGTGTTGTTGAATGGGTTTGTAAATATAGATGCTATCTAAAAAAGGAACATCAAATCCTGTAAGCCACATATCTACGACAATAGCAATTTTAAAATTTGATTTTTCATTTTTAAATTGTCGATCCAGTTCTTTACGATGCTCTTTTGTTCCCAATAAATCATACATCTCTTTAATGTCGTCTTGACCTCTGGTAGCAATAAGTTTTATTCTTTCAATAGGTTTTAGTTCTCTCTTATCTTTGTCTGTCAGTTCTACCCCTTCTTCGGATGTCCGAATTTCATTCCATTCGGGTCTTAATTTTATAATATTTTGGAACAGTTCATAAGCAATTTCTCGAGAACTACAAACAAACATTGCTTTCCCTTTTACGGTTGATCCTTCAGAGACTCTTTGCTCATAGTGGTTTACAAAATCGTTTGCAATATTATTCAAAACCTTCGGGTCACCTAAAATGGCATCCATTTTAGAAGTCTCCTCTTTGCTTTGATCAATTTGAAAAATATTGGCACCTGCTTGGGCAGCTTCTTCGTAATACTTTTCAATTTTTTCAAGTTCACTATTATTTAAGGCAACTTTGGAAGCACGACCTTCATAAACAATTCGAACCGTAATTTCATCTTTTACCGATTCAGTCATCGTATAAGCATCTACAACTTTCCCAAACACATCAAGGGTAGCATCTATGGGTGTCCCAGTGAACCCAACAAAAGTAGCATTAGGTAAGGAGTTATGTAAATATTTGGCAAATCCAAAAGTTTTGGCAACCCCTTTTTCGGTAACTTTTATTTTTTGGTCAAGGTTTAGTTGACTTCTATGTGCTTCATCAGAAATACAAATTACATTGGTTCTGTCAGTAAGTAATTCGGTGTCTTCAGTAAATTTATGAATGGTCGTTAAAAACACCCCTCCACTTTGTCTGAATTGAAGCAATTCTCTTAAATGGGCACGACTCTCAACGCTGATTACAATATTATCACCAATGAAATTTTTTGCATTGGTAAATTGTCCAGAAAGTTGGTCATCTAGATCGGTTCGATCGGTAATCATTATAATCGTAGGACTTTCAAAGTGGGCACTTTTCATCAACAATCTTGTGAGGTATAACATTGTAAAACTCTTACCGCAACCAGTGGCTCCAAAGTAAGTGCCCCCTTTACCGTTTCCATCGGGCTTTTGAGCTTTTTTTATGTTTTCATACAATGCTCTGGCCGCATAATATTGCGGATATCTACAAACAATTTTTTCGTTCTTCTTTGAGCTATCTGGAATATAAATAAAGTTGCGAATAATATCGCGCAATCGATTCTTGTGAAACATCCCTTGAATAAGGGTAAACATACTGTCAATACCATCCACATCTTTAGCCAAACCTGCCACTCTTCGCCAGGCATAGAAAAACTCATAAGGAGCAAAAAAAGAGCCCACTTTATTGTTAATTCCATCACTGATCACACAAAAAGCGTTGTATTTAAAAAGTTCAGGAATATCTCTACGGTACCGAATTGTTAATTGTTTGAAGGCATCATTAATAGTAGCTTCTTCACGAATGGCACTTTTAAATTCAAAAACGACTACAGGCAACCCGTTGATATATAAAATTCCATCAGGGATCCGTTTTTCTGACCCCACAATTTCAAATTGGGTTACAAACTTATAAATATTTGTATCATGGAAATAGGGATTTTGGGTATGAGCAGCTAAGGAAAGGAGGTGTTCCTCTTCAGGTTGACGTTGTTTTGTAAGTCCAAAGTAATTGATCAATTCAATAAATATATCTTTTTGAGATCGATCCTCCCTTTTGAGGATAAAACCATCGGACAAGAGGCGCATAAAAGTTTTATTACTCTCATAGAGGTCTGAAGCGGGAAGTGATTTTAACTTAAGGATGATTGATCTACACTCATTCTCAGTAATTTTATGTTCTTGGTAACGAGCCATAAGGAACTGGAAAAGATCCTCCTCAATAATCACTTCATCAGATCTACGGGGGATGGTGACACCCCATTGATGGGGAAATCCTTCTTGCCCTAATAACTCTGTAAAAGTTTGTTCTAATTTTTCTTCGGTGAAATGAAGTTTAGTATGAGTTAGATCCATAATATTTAAATTTATTGACCATGTAATTGCTTGTAATCTACTTTTAATTTTTTTTAGAGAATCAAAAACAGCTAATTCATCAGGAAGTTTACCATAAACTAAATCTTTGAATTCACTATAATATATGGGGATTAGTTCTTCCCAAACAGAATTCAAATTTTTAAAAAACAGAGCATCTTTAGGGTGATGAGTAAGCCATTGATTGTTGTTTTTAAAACTTTTTATATCATCATTCGCAACTTTTAAGAGCATGATTTCAAAATCTTTAGAATTTAAAAAATCTGAAAATTCTTGTTTGTCTAAAAGTTGATGTATATCGTAAGTATGTCTTATTTTTTTCTTTAGGTCACTAATCGGATTTTCACCGTATGAAAAACGAACTAAACTCATAATTTTTTCACAAATTGTTCTTGAAGGTTCTAAAACTTTCAATTCGAAAGGAAGCATATTATGAGCAACAGCCAGATCAGTTTGACCATTTTGAATCATCATATTGCCAATAAAAGAAACTATTGATCTTGATGTATAGGGTTCAAAATGTCCTAACCAGGAAGATTCAATAACAATTACATCCCTTATTTGCCCATAACTTCCTTTAAATTCTTTATTGTATGTATGAGCTGTTTTTCGATTCATTCCTTTTTTATTGGTAATTCCTTCGACATCAACTTCAATCATAATCGTTTCAACCAATGTACTTAAATTTTTAAGTTTATTTTTGAGTTGACTGTCAGATTCTCCTGCATGTCTCAAAACTACTAAATCAATATCTTCAGAGAAACGGTCAATCAAATGATAACATTTTGATAGAGCTGTTCCCCCTTTAAAAACAACATCTTTACCTAACTCGTTTTTAAAGATGGTAAACAAAGCAAAAGTAACCCAATAATCTTTTTCAATATATTCGGGTTTAATATTCAGTTGTTGTGAAGTAAACCGAATTGCGTCTATAAATATTTTTTTATTTTCGTGAAGGTTCATTCAATATTCCAATTGTTTTTTGTACTTAATTCTGAGTCTTTAATACCTAATTTGAAATGGGTTAATGGGTTTAATTTCATTTTTAATTTTTCCAAACCATCACCTTTAAAATTAATATTCTGTAAAACGGCACCCACTAATGCTTGTACTCTGGGAGGATATTTTAATGCATATTTAATTAGAAGTTCTATCTGTTGTTCGTTTAAATTTTTTAAAATTACAGTTAATCTAACAATGGCTTGGCTTACAGAGCAATCGGGAATCTTTTTAATATCTTTAAAAGCATCTAATATCCCTAAAATTTCATAATTTGAATTGGTTACTTCAGCATAACTTTTTACAGCATCTGCCTTTAATGACTCACGATCAATATTGATCCGTTTACCTCGACTTGCGATTTTAATACGAAAAGCCATTTGGGAGGTTAACCCTAACCTATTGTAGAGTGATGTACCTGTTTCGTATGCCACACGTTTACCATTTTCAAAAAGAAAGGTTCTTAGTAATTCTTCATAATTAGGTTTTAACTCACCAAATAGAGATTGTTCTGGTTTATAAAAAATGCCTTTTGACATTTTTTTAATCCATCCTTTTTTTTGAAAACGTTCCAAAACTTTTGCCGCAGAAGTGTATTCTTCTTGTGCAATATTCAAATCTTCATATCCAAAGGTTTTACCTTCTGGTATAGATTCAATTTTTTCTCTAATTTTTGCAGTTAATTTCATCATGCAAAGATATATAATAATTCAACATGTCAAGTTTATGGTGCAATAAACTTGACACAATTAACCATTTTTACAAAAAAATGTTCCCTGTTTTTAGTGCAAATAGTAATAAAGTAGAGCCCACCATTATAATCATGATGCTCAAAACGTGCCGATGGTATGCGAAACCGATTTTGAAATTTTGTGGTGGACATTGGATAGTTTTTTTTATGTTAATTCACTTTAATTAATACTTCCAATATCTTTAACTAATTCGTCAAAAAGGATTGTTTCTTTTTTTAGGGTTCCTTGTTTGCTTGCAGTTGTTTCGTAGTTCAAGTTTACAAAAATAATGTAATAGGTTTTACCATTAAAACAAAACCGATCTGGCCACAAATTATCTTTCTCTTTTCCTTCAATCTCAATTTCTATATTATCTATATTAAAAACAACCAAGTAACCTGTGTTTTTATGGTAATCATTGGCATATTTCACTATTTGAGCAAATCCTTCTTTTAATCTATTTGATTTATAACCCTTTTCAGAATCCCAAATTTTAATTTCAAGAACCAATGGATCTTCTGTGTTAATTAAACTTACCACATCAGCTCGACCGGACGCAGATTGTGGAGTTGAAAAAGGATAATCGATCCCTTGATCAAATAAAAACAAACGAAGATCCTCTTCTAAAAATGCTTCATAATTTTGTTCAAGATTTTTATATTGTTGATAAAAATCCTTAGCTGTAAACCATTCTGTTCTTAGTTTATATTTTTCAAGGATATATAAAACATAGCTAACAATATCCAATTGATCATGAATATAATCACATAGTTTCACTATAAAACGATCTTTAAAAGCCTCTAAATTTGTAAGTCCATTATGCGAAAAAATCCAATTTAATCGAAAGTCTTTTTTATTTTGAATAAAGAATTTACAATATTGAAAAATTAGAGAGATGTGATGTTTTTCTGTAGGAAAAATATAACTATCAAATTCATCATCCAATATATTAAAAATTTCTTGTTCTGTATATGGAATAGTTGCAGTTAATTCATCTAATATTGAAACAATAATGAACTCTTTATCTAATCTCTCAAAAAAATAATTGAATTCTTTTAATGCTTCATCAAAATGTGATTTTAAAAAACGATTTTTCCATTCCTGGAGATTTGCTCGTAATTGTTTGTTATAGTAGATCATTTGAACATATTTTTAAGGGTTTTCTCTAATTCCTCCATCGCATTATTTGCTGATTTTAATCCACGTTTAGCAGAAACAGCTTCATCTATCAACTGAATTTCACATTTGCAATTATGACAAAAAACGCGAGATCCCAAAACCACATCTTGAATCAGCACTTCAAATGAGTAATTACATTTGGGGCATTCAATGGAAATCCATGTTTTTGATAGGTCGAACATTTAATAAACTTTTTTAATCTTTAACCAAATTTAGGTTTTCATTTAAAAACTTTACGATACGGTTTTTAAACTCTTTCTCACGTTTTTCAATATCATCTTTTACCCAATCGCTTTTGTGATATGAAGCTAATTCAAGTACAACGGCTATTTCAGATTCTTTATATTTATCTTTCTTCTTTTCAAAATATCCATTGCCTGCTTGGATGTTAAGTTTTTTCTCAAAAACAATCTTGTTTCCAAAACGGTCTAAATATGCTTGAGCATCTTTCTCATCCCACCCATTATAATTGGTCATTTGCCATTTCTTGGGGAATATATGCTCAATATCAAAAGTGTTTTTGATAAGTTCATTCTGATTTTCATTCAAGTATGCATCTAATAAAAGTAAAGGTCGCATTAACCGAGCACTTGACTGTTCATCAATTTTTTCTCTGAATTTTTCCTCTTCCATTTTGAACTGGCGATCAAATGAATTTTTTTCTTCTACCGAGATGCAAGCATTATAAATATCGTCTTTAATAGCATTGATTGAAGGAGTATCAATGAACTTGGCAAATAAAAACGACATTAATTTTATTAGAAAAGCCCTTAAATCATCATCAAAAAATGCATTGCTTTTATTTTTTAAAAAGAATATACTTGTAGGGTATTTCCAAAAATCATTTGGATAATGGCTAAAACATTGCAAATATTTTCGGGTTTCGGTTGAAATAATATATCCATCTTCTATTTCTGGGTCTGTACTTGAATTAACATAAAACCAAAAATAAGCTAAAGACATTATATTTTCCATCACCACACTTTGTTTTAATTTGGAATAATTGTCTTTCCCTCCTTGATAAAACCTTCTTAATCCGATTTCTTTACTTTTATCTTTTGCTTTAGCTCGTAATACATGAGAATAATATCTAAAAATATCGTCAATAGAAAAATTACCTTTTTTACAAATATCGGTCAGTTCTTTCCATAATTCGGTAAACTCTTTCCTTTCTTCAAGTTTTGAATAATTCTTATAAATTTGAGCTTTAAAAATATCTGAATCTGCTAAAGGCAACCCACGATCATTCAAGGTAGAAAAGATTGTTAATGCTGTATCTTCTGTATTACAATTTATTGGAAGGATAATACAGCGGTTTAGGATAGTAACACATAGATCATACCACTTTGTAGGTTTATTCATAGCATAATCATCACATGCTTTTTTAAAGAACCCATAATTGATTGAATAGTTATCTTGTGCTTTATCATTGTATTCTCCAGTTTTTAAAATATTATGGAATACATCGTTATCTTCTTCAGTCGCAACTTCAGATAATATATGAATTTTGGTAAAATCATTTACCCTTTTTGAAATAGAATGAACATCCCAAATGCAAGGACCCACTTGCATTTTAAGCCCCAAAACATCATCATCTTCAGTCATTATCTCTAGCTTTTTATAAAATGCCCTCAACAATAGGAATAATGAAGTAATTCTTTGCTGTCCGTCAATAACGATAGGGTCTTTCTTGTCTTCTCCAGCAAAAACGATTGTTCCTAGAAAATAATCTGAGTCTGGTGGATCATTTTCAAAAAAACTTGTAATGTCATTCCAAAGTGTTTCACATTTTTCTTTTTCCCATTTATAGGGGCGTTGAAAATCAGGAATAATAAACTTGTTTCCCTGAATATCGCTTAAAAGTTTACCAATTGTTTTTTTACTTACATGTAGTTCTGCCATATTTTTACTTTTTTAATTTACATTTTATGAAAACAGTTTATCATATTCGCATAAATCTTCTGTTTCTTCTTCTGAAAATATGATTGCCATTTTCTCTATTGATTCATTTTTAACAATTTCTGTTTCTTCAACAATTTTCTTGAATTTGACGTTGAGCCAATCAGAATTCCATATTGGCAAACTTTTATCAATTACCTTTTCGCAAAGTTTTCCTGGATAAGAAATTGCTGGGTCAATTTTAATAGTTAGTCTTTGCAACCAAATATTTAAATAACTTGTATTCGGTAATTGACTAAACTTATTTTTGATTTTTAAAAGTGTTTCCTTTTGAAGTTCATTGTCTTCAATTTTTGAAATTAGAAAACTTAATGAAGCTGCCACTAAAGCAAACAATCTCGGATTATTGTAGGCAAGATTAATTAGGATACTCACTAAAACATCAACGCTTTGGAATTCTAAACCCTCTTCAGATTTTTCTTTGAGTTGAAGCCAATCTAAAAAGTATTTTGTTTCTTTATACAACGAGCCTGAATTTGGAAATTCTTTTCCTAATACATAAAGTTGAATTAACCATTGTTGAATATTGTCAGTTTTTCGCTTGTTGTATATCCAATGAACTTTATCTGGTTTAAGTGAACCCAATACTAAATCATCTGTGGAATGAGTTTTCGCAGAGTTGATTTTAAAGTTAAGTTTAGAAAGAACATCAGAAAGCACTTTTGCAATTTCAGAAGATTGTTGTGGACTATTTGTAAAAATTCGGTAGTCATCACGGTATCTAATTATTTTGTATTCTAAAATTCCGAGTTTATTGAGTTCTTCCGTTAAAAGTAAATCTCCATAACCTAAAACTATTTCAGCAATAAAATCCATCAGGGCTGAACCTTGTGGAATCCCATTTGTTTGACCGTAAGACATTGCTTGAATATGCTTATCAATAGATACACCAATAAAAATAAAATTGTCTCGATTCTCAAGTTTCTTTGCTTCTTCGGTAGTGTGAATTGCCCAAGAAATACTGTGTGTATATAGTGAACCGTAACAATCTGAAATATCTAAATGTAATAAGTGATTAAACTCTAAAGCAAGTGCCAATGACTTTTGTTCTACTTTCTGCCACCATTCATAAATTTGATTTTTTTTATCGGGATTTTCGTTTTCTTCAGCAACAGGAATACTATGACATTCAATTTTACTATTGGCATAAAAAACTTTGAACCTATCTTGAATGATCTTCCAATTATTTTCTTGAGTAATTTCTTGAACTAAAAAAACGTATAAAGCAGGATGAATTAATTGAAATGGACGCCATGCAAATTTTCCATCTTTGTTGTTAAGCAAAGTATAGTTTACTCCTTCAACATCTTTGGGTTTGATGGCTGTAGTGCAATCTCTCAATACTTTGCCCTGAAGTTCTTTTGATAGATTTGTTAATAGTGTTTGGAAACTGAAATATTCAGGTAATTCAAAAGAACAATAGCTTTCTTCTTTCAAAAAAAATGCTTTTGCTTCTTCACTATTTAAGTCTAAGATTGTTTTCATATTCAATTATGGTTGTACTTCAATAAAACTTCTCATCAGATTTATTGAATCGCTAAGTTGTTGGTTCGTAAATCTAGTGTTATGGCTATTTTCTGGATGATGAATTTGATGTCTTACAAATTCAGTCAAAATTATCTGTTCTACTCTTGTACTTCCATCCCTTAGAATCTTGTTGTAATTTATTGTTGGCTTACCTGCTTTGTAAGTACTTAACCAACCTTCTGCTTCAATGAAACCATAAAGTTCGTTGTGATATTCTTCTGTTACTTCATGAAAAGCTAAAAAGTTCACTTCGTTAAGTGAAGGATATGGTAGCTGATTTGGGATAACTTCTTCGACAGTTTTGTTTGTGCCAGTTTGTGATACAAGACGAATATGTTCAAAGTCTAATTCTTTAACTGCAACAGCACTATGAGTTGTTAAAAGTATTTGAGTATTTGCTGCCTGAGAAAGAGTTAACAGTGCAGTCATTAATTTTTTCTGATGCTCTGTATGCTGTGATGTTTCTGGCTCTTCAATTGCATATACTATACTTGGATTGTTTCTTTCTGTTCTTCTTCTTTCTGCTTCTGCTCTAAAAAAACTTAACAGAATCAAACGCTTGATTCCACTGCCTCTTTTGTTAATAGGTATGTCTTCATCTCCTGCAATGGAAACTTTTTTGAAAACATCTAACCATTTCAAGTTTTCAGAAGTAGGTATAATTGGATTAAGTGAATTAGCAATATCAGGATTTAACTCATTTAATTTTTCAAGTGTGCTACTTGCTACTTCCCTAAGCTTTATTTCAACTTCGGTTGCAACTCTATTTAATAATTCTCTAAGTTCTGTGTTATTGAGAATTTGTTTTACCGCTTCTTGCAATGGGTCTTGTACTTCACTGTCTCCGTCGCTATTTTTCCTGTCGGATTGAAATAATGAATATAAAGGCAAATACTCTTGTAGTTTATCCCAAATTGATTTTGTATCACCTTTTGTAACGTCAATTTCTATATCCTCTAATTGAAGAGCCTCCGAATAATGATTCCAGATTGCAGTACGCATTACTGCATTTATTGTTCTATTTTCACATTCAATGCTTGCATTACCAATTATTGTTCGCAGTTCTGCATTTGTTTTCTTCAATAAGTCTCTGCATTGTAGGTTATTCGGGTGAAACGCTTTAACAAATACTTTTTCCTTTCCAGCATTTGGATACTTTTTGATGATTTCCAAATTGCCTTCCTGATTAAGTAAATGTTCGTTTTGAAGAGTTGTTTCGTTAGTGCTATCAATTATAATTGTGGTTGGCAATTCTTCAAAAACAACAGTAATAACTATTTCATTGTCATCTTCTGCTAAGGCAGATTTGTTGATGTCATCTTTATCAATCTTGATAACACCTTTGTTTTCATTAAAGAAAACATCAAAAACTTCAAGGATAGAAGATTTTCCAATGTCATTTTTACCAACAAAAGCGGTTAGGTCGCCAATGTCAACCTTAACTTCTTCTTTGTAGCTTCTAAAGTTCTTTATTTTGACTGATTTTATTTTCATGCTCTTAATTTTCTATGGTTGCAAGTTTTGATAGCAATAAATTCTTCATTTGCTCAAGCAAGATGTTTTCCTTTGTAAACTTTTCTTTCGCTTTTAAATTTAGTAGGAAGTAATCATTTTTTATTAATTCAGAATGTGGAAATAAGATTTTAAAATCTTGAATAATCTCTTTGCTTAAATTTATTTGAGCAGAACCATTTGCAGAAGACATAAGTGATGAACCACTGTATTTTAAAGCATGAAATAAATAGGATGACTTCAATTCACTTTCTGAAATCAATGCACAACAAGCTTGATTTGTGGTACAATCAATTGCTGTAAATGCAACTTGGATTTCCGACACACAATACATTGCCAAAAGTACAGAATTTTTAGGAATTAATTTGGCAGAAGAATTAGCTAAACCTTCTTTTGAAATATACTCTTCCGCGTCACAAATTATATTGCTTTTAATTTCGCCATTCTTAACCCAAGGAATTTCTTTCTTATTCCAAAAGTCGTTCTCATATCTGCTAGGTGTTCCACCTGCGGAAATTCTGTTACAATATTCATTCAAAGAAACGATTTTCCACCCCACTGGAATTTCCTTTTCCAATTCCAAATTCATTTCCATTACACCGCCACTACTTTTATACGGCTTACCTTCTTCGTTCGGAAATTCAAACTCCACAAACCACTGCTTATAAATCGCCTGGGCGGTTTCTTCCAGTTTTTGTATCAGTTTCTGGTTGAGGGCTATACGGTTTTGGAGTACTTTATATTCTTTTACTATTTCTCTTTGTTTGTCGGGGTGGGGAATGGGTAATATCATATCGCAAAATGATTTCCAAGGCAAACCACCTCTTACATCTGCATCAGTATAAAACCAAGCATTACGGTCAAACTCTGAACGGGTAAACCACATCATCAAAAATTCAGGATTAAGAACTTTGGTGTCTTTGATTTCAAACACATCATAAGCAGGGGAAACCATAAATTCTTCGTCACTATTTGACATTGAAACTGGTAAACGATAATCTCTACCTACGTGCATTCGATTACAAGCAAATTGATTTTTTCTTACCAGTTTATATACAGATAAATCCGTTCCAACAACATTGGCAACAGAAGGCATAAAGAACTTGTCAATATTAATCCCCAATAGTTGTTCCGCTTTTTCTTCTGTGTTACGGACTTTCAACTCCTGTATATAATCACCTAATCGTTTATAATTTGATTTCATAACCCAATTCTTTAAATACGGTTAGTAAATCATTTTTACTGGTGGCTTCGGCTTTTAGCAAGTCGGCAAATTCGGCTTTTAGCGTTTGCATTTTTTCATCAAAGTCAATGTTTTCATCTCGGTTTACAAACTCAATGTATTTGCTTGGTACGAGTGAAAAATCTTTTTTAGAAACTTCGTCAAAGGTTGCAGAGTAACAATATTCAGGAACGTCTTTGTAGTTATTCTTTTCTTGTTGCCAAGTGTGATAGGTTTTGCCAATGTCTTTAATGTGTTGCTCGTTAAACTGAATAAATTTCTTTTCAAATGGTTCGCCCAATTGTCTCAAATCCATAAACAAAATTTCTTTTTCACGGTTGCGGTAGTGGCGTTGTTCATCGCCTATGCTTCGGCTATGGGCTTTTTTGTTTTTGTTTAATATCCAAATTGAAACACTTATTGGAGTAGTGTAAAACATTCCTTGTGGCAATACCAAAATAGCTTCCACCAAATTATTTTCAATCAGCTTTCTGCGTATTTTATATTCTTCACCACCTCCACTCAAAGCTCCATTTGCTAAGATAAACCCTGCAATACCATTATCAGAAAGTTTAGAAACCATATTCAAAATCCAGCCATAGTTGGCGTTGCTTTTGGGTGGCACATCGTATCCTCGCCAACGAGGATCATCAATCAATTGGGTTTCAGCTCTCCAGTCTTTTTGGTTAAAAGGTGGGTTGGCCATAATAAAGTCAGCTTTCAGGTCTTTGTGTTGGTCATCGCCAAAAGTATCAGCTGCTTTTTCACCCAAATTGCCATTGATTCCCCTTATAGCAAGGTTCATCTTTGCTAATTTGTAGGTGGTATTGGTGTATTCCTGCCCGTATATAGAGATCTCTTTTTTGTTGCCGTGGTGTGCTTCAATAAACTTAATAGATTGCACAAACATTCCACCTGAACCACAAGCAGGGTCATAGATAATCCCTTTGTAAGGTTCAATCATCTCGGCAATGAGGTTTACAATACTTTTTGGGGTGTAGAATTCTCCTTTCCCTTTCCCCTCTGCCAACGCAAATTTCGATAGAAAATATTCGTATACTTTCCCCACAACATCATGTTTAGGATCTTTAGTGGTATCTATGTCGTTTATGGTATCGAGCAATGATGCCAGTTTGATTGCATCTAATCCCAACCGTGAAAAATAATTGTCGGGCAATGCACCTTTTAGGGCTTTGTTGTTTTTCTCAATGTTATGTAAAGCAGTATCAATAAGCAATGCAATATCGTTTTGTTTAGACTTTTTCATCAGGTAGCTCCAACGGCTTGTTTCATCCAAAAAGAACACATTGTTCATATTGTAGAAGTCGGCCATTTCCAAGTATTTTTCTTTACCTTCAGCAATGAGTTTAGCCCGTTGATCTTCAAACTTATCGCTTGCAAACTTTAAGAAAATCAACCCTAAAACCACATGTTTATATTCAGCAGGTTCAACACTACCTCTCAATTTGTTTGCTGCATCCCATAGGGTTACTTCTATTGCTTTATCGTTTCCGTTCTTTTTCGCCATTTATTATTTTTTATTTATTTGACATTTATTATTTAGAAAAATGAAAACCAACTATTATTAACATTGTTTAAAAAAAGCAATTTTCAACTACCTTTTAGCAAAAATTATTAGTTTAATATTTGAAATACTTATTAGTTATTTGGATTTCATTATGTGGTTTCAAATTTCGTTTGCAAATATATTAAAATGTTTCAAATAAGATCCATTTTTAAATCATTTAAATTATCTTTTAGGTAAAAATATGCATTATTTTATGAAGAGGTTGAAAGAAGTGCAAAAAAGGGGAAGATTTTAGCATAAAAAAGGAGGAGAAAGCATGCGAATGAAAAAGAATCCGTATTAATCCGTGTTTGAAAATCCGTGGCATCTGTGTTCTAAATGAAGAATGAAAAATGGACGAGGGACTAGGCGTTAAGGACAAGAGTTATAGAATGAGAGAAAATTCCGTTGAAAACGAAAATTATAATTAAATGTTTGCATAAGATAAGTATATGCAATGAAGGCGATTGCAGGCTTCAAATCAACTCGTTACGATTTAGAAGCGGGCTACAACCTCTTAATTTGCTATGGTCTCGCCAATTTTGCATATACATTGTTGGGCATAGTTTTTTATTCATAATCTAGATTAGATAACAAATCTAAATTGTTCATTTCAGAATATATGGGTTCAGCAAATTTTCTCAATAACGTCAAGAATTTAGAATAGTATTTCTCATTTAATAGCTCTTTGGGTAATAGGTCAAGATTATATTCCCATTCTTCTATGATTAATTTTTCTTTTAATGGTAATTTTTTCTCAATATCCGCAAACTGTCCAGGAACCCCTTTCATTATATGACATGGGAAATGTTCTGAAATCAAGATTAGTAGTTTATATTTTTCAATAAGTATATTAAATTCTTTTTTTTCGATTTTATCGTTATCATCATAAAATTGAATTGAAGTTGGATCGTAGTTGTTTTTTAGAATGTCAAAATGAAGTTTTTTTGAGAAAAAGTTATTGTACCAACTCTTAAAGAATTGTATTTGAAATTCACTCCATGTTATTAATTTAACATTCGTGTTTTTAATGGAATTAACTGCACCTTTTTGAAAATCACTTGTAGTTATAATATATCCAATATTTGCACCAATATCACTTACTACTGTTCTTAAACCGTGAACATAAAGCTGTGGAATATTTGACTTCCACATTTTACATTCTATTAAAATTTTGTATAGTCTATCGTCTATTAACTCCTCTGCGTAAACATCAATTTCAATATCATTCCTAATTGATTGAACCTTTTTTTCTACAAAAACTACTAAACCACATTGAGTCAAAATTTTTCCAACTTTTTTTTGAAGTTCTTTCCAATTTTTTGGATTGCTGTCAATTGTCGTCATATTGTTCGATTTAAATTATGCCTTACGGTTGGCTCTAAAACTAGGTGGGTTTTCGCAATGTGCTTGCAAAACAGATTGATTATAACATGTTAAAGATAAAAGAGTGAAGAAAGTTTGCACTCGTAAAAGCAGCATACTTTTGATAATCATCATTTTTATTTTCATCACCGAAATCGCAAACTGATTTGATATAAAGTGCTTTGGTTTGGTTAAAAAAGTGACATGCCAAATAAAGACCATAACCCTCCATGTCAATTGCAAGTAATTTTCTATTCGGTTCAATTATATTTGAAATTAGAGATTTGCTAGCAACAACATATGATCCTGATGCTACAGGTCCAATTTTAGCTTTAAGAATATCTTTACTTGCGTTGCCTTTATAAGAAGTTTGAATTTTAAATATTTCCACATTCTTGTTTATAAAATTATTGAGTTTCGATATAAGTTGTTGGTCGGTTGGAAATTGATGAGGTTCTGGTTTAAATTCAAAAACTCCAGACTCTTTTTCTGTTACCTTACCTGAGCCATAATCAATGGAATTTTCTGCGATAACAATATCCCCAAAATTCAAATCTCTTTCTTTGATGCCAGCACAAATTCCTGTCATAAAAATGTTCTTGACTTTAAATTTTGAAATAATCATTGATGATACTGAAGCAGTTGCCTGCATACCCATTTTGTTTATAGAACATGCAATGATCCTATATGAATTGCCATTTATTGTATTTATAATGCCTTCATGATAGAGTATTGGGTCGTTCTCGGAATCAAAAACTTTCCAGTTGCAGGGTAATTCTAATACGGCATTTAACTCGGGATTTTCTAAAGCACATATAATTGCAAAATCAAATTTATTTTTTGCTTCAATTGATTCTTTGAATCTGTTTTTAACTGATATTAAGTGGCATATTTTATTCTTTAGTTTATCCTTCCAGCTATTGTTTGTGTATGAAAATGTAATTAAGTGCCATAATTTATCTTCAAAACTATCATTATGTAATTCAATTAATTCATCATGCTGGGAAAATCCAATTATATGAACAGGAATATGAATATCACTATTATAGTAAATTTCATTCAAAAACTTTATTGTCTCTTCCGCCGTTGCTTCTGATTCTGCATCTCTTGGCATAACAAGATCAAGCAATAATAAATCATAATCTTTTTCGTATAAGACTTTTCTGCCTTCTTTAATGTTATATCTTTCATCTATAAATGTAGAATCAACCTTACATTCTTCTTGAAGAAATTTTTTAGTTAAAGAAATTTTCTCTAATGAGTCGTCAAGTATCAGTATTTTTATCATAGTAGTTTATTTATTGATTCTTTAAGTTTTTTTGACCAGTCAAAATTATTATGTGAGAAAAATATGTAACCCATGTAATTATCTGGAAAATCCTTTAATAACTCTTCGTCTAACTGCTTAATTCTTGTGCCATCAATAAAATTTTCATACATTGTTACAACAATAACTTTAGTTGGAATATCGCGAAGATACATTTGCTTTAATATATTTTTTCCAGCTAAAGGTTCAGGTTCTCCCCCAGATTCTTCGTTTGAAATATCATAAGTTTGCATACTCATGTCTAATAATATGAGATCGTAGTTTTCATAGTTTAATGCAATTTCTTTTGAAGCTGAGTTATAGGATGTTCTTTCTTCTAAATTAATAGTTGAGAACTCTGTTACAAGAAAAGTTCTAAGCTTTTCAAGCTTTTTTTCGTTATCCTCAACAATTAATATTCTTTTCATTTTGTATAAGATTTTTAATTTCTATTGCAACGATCATTGAAAATACCTCCTTGTTTTCTGTGTCAACCATTATACAGTTGTTTTCGTTGTCGAGATCGTATTTTACTATTTTTACTGCTTTACTGATACCTGATTTATTCTCTGAAATTAACTTGTTAGTATTAATTATTAATTGACCATTTTTTGTTTCTAAAGGCAATTCTTCCGACTCAATATTTCTGTCATTAATAAAACTACATACCAAGAAACCCTTTTCTTCTTGACATTTAAATTCGAAATGCTTCTTCCCATTTCTAGTCTGGCCATATTTAAACATATTATCTAAAAGTATTCGAAATAAGTCAGTAAAATGAATATAATAGTTTGATTTAATGATTGGATTTACCTCTAATTTAATATTACAGAATGCATTTGCTTTTGGATAGCATCGTTCAGTATTCACCCACACAATATTAAATACTTTTTCAATATCAAAGTCATTAATAGAAGAACCTGAACGTCTAAACCAAGAACTAATCTTTTTTAATTTATTTTCTATAATCGTTGAACATTCAACTACATTAGTAAATATTTGTGGTAGTTGACTATTTTTAAATGACAACCCTAACTCTTTGTATAGATTATTTAATTCTTCAGAAAACTGATTTTTAATATCATTATCAATATAAGCTCGAATTACTTCTAAATTTGCATCAGTTCTCTTCCAAATGAGGTCGATAACTTTTTGACTAAACACTCTAGCATCAGTCTCTACAGCAAGTTCATTAGCATAAGAATGAAGTTCTGTTTTGTCAAATTCATAATTAAATAGCCCATTAGTATTTTTCCCATCTTTTTTAATCTGAATCTTTTCTTTAATAATAGTTTCAATTATAGTATCTATTTTCAAAGAGAATTTGCTTAAAATTTCATGAAGTTTCTTTATTTGAATTTCATTAAGATTAAAAAAAGGTCTATTCCAAAATTTACTGCTTTCATAATCGGTAGAACCACCAACTCTGCTTAAAATCAAATTTTGTTTTTCAATTTCAGGTCTTAGTTCGCCTAACAATACACCATGTCTAATTCGAGTACTCAAATAAGCAACGATGCCAAATTTACTAAACAAATATTTATCAATAATTAAATCGAATAATTCTGAAAAAACCTCTAGTAGCGCACTGTCTGAATACTTTACTTCCGTTTCTTTATACTTGTCTTTGTCATCAAATTTATATAGTGCATATGAATTTTCAGTAATGACTAAGATTTTTTTGTCTTTTAAAGAAAGATTATAAATAGTTTTATATCTTTTAAAAAGCCCTTCAATTTCATTTAATTCATAATTTATTATTGCTTGATCATTTGCATATATTTTACTCTCTTCTAGTTTTTGAGTTCCTTCATAAATAATTAATTCATTCGAAACCAAATTGAGTTCTTCCTGATAAATTTTAGTTTTGGCAGAATTTATCTCAATTAAATGGTTGATAATTTTTTGCCTTTCTGTTAATCTATCTATTGTTGTATTTATATATATTGAATGCTTCAAAGTTTCTGAGTTGCATACACGATTAAAAAACAGTTCGCATTTTCTTTCATCATCACAAAAAGCAACTTCAAATAATTCCGAAGGGATTTTTTTGAAATAAATCTTACAGAATTGTTCAAGAATAAAGCTTTTTTCCAAATCATCGTTTGAATTTAACCCAACAAAAATTGGTAAGTCTATTGTACGCTTAATTCCTTTGTATTTTTGTTTTCTCAAAATCAAAATTAATTCCAAAGTCTGTATCCTATTAATTGAATTAGGATCCTCTAAAAATTGTTCGACAAAAAGAGAAATTGCTTCATTAAAGTTCTCCATATGAACAAGGCTTTCAAACCAATATTTTAGAGAAGTTTGAATAATTGGAGCATTGTCTGGAAAGGTATCGATAATATTTTCCCATTTAGTTATAGATTCATCATATTTTTTTTGTTTAAATAATATCTTTGCATTGTCAATCAGGGATACTTCTTCAATCACCTTACTGTCTTTACTAAGTTCGTTATTAATAAAATTATTCCAGTGTATAATTGAGACTGAGTTTACAAATTGAGTAGAACCATTTTTCAAATATTCAATCGCATTACTTTCTTTATTAAACCAAGAAGCAAAGTATGGATCAAATTGATAAATTGAGAGTAATTTTAAATTCTTATTTGTTGAGAAATTCTGCTCTTTTTTTAGAAAGTAATCTAAACCAGTCGAAATATCAAAAGATAAAAGATTCTTATTAATTTGATACAAATTATAAAGTAAGTCTTTACGATTTCCTTTATTAGAAATTAAGTTGTAAATCTTGTACCCTAACTGATTTATGAGGGTGCTATTATCGGTTGTTATATGAGTAAAATCTTTCTTTAAATTTACATGACATTTTGCATATATAATGAACAAATCAAAATGTTTGGTGTTCTTCAATAAATACTTTGAACATTCCAAAATTGCATCCTCAAAAAAACCAGAATAGTATAAATCTATAATTCTAATATAATCTGTATCAAAATAATCTTTATAGTTTGATTTAGTGTTAAAAGCAAAGAGTATTGGTAAAAGCGAAGTGTCGTTAGTTTTTCTATATATATATCTTGCTCTGGAGTATATGAAACTTTCATTCTCTTCCGTCAAAAACATTACTTTAAGTACACTTATTAGTATTAAATATCTATCAACAATTGAATTCTTGTTTTCAAATAAAACTATGTATGAATAATCTGTTAAATTATAATTTTCAAAGAAATTTAACCGAAACCTATATCTTTCTCGACCTTCATTCTCATCTTTATTCTTATTAAGCTTAAAAAGGTTTGAAATGTCGTAATCAAATTTGTAAGCGGATAGATTTCGTTCTGTTCTTTGAGATAAAAAATGAGCCAATGTACCTATTAATCCATTTTTATTAGTCTCGAAAATTTCAGATAAAAATATTTTTTGCTCTTCAGATTCATTAAGATATTCAAGAAGTAAAAATTTTGCTTCAAGATACCATAATGAATACCCTGTTTCTTTTAGTATAACATCAAGGTTGCTTTTCGCTTTTTCGTAATTTCCTAACAAAAAATTGTTTTCAAATTCTCGTTTAAGAATAAGAAATAATGATAATTCGGATGAATATTTTTTTATGGATAATAAAAGCCATTTGATTTCATTTTCAATAGATTCAGGTTTAAATAAAATATCTGATTTCCCTAAATCTTCTAATTTTTCAGGTAATGCATTTCCATATACTGTAAAATTTAGAGGTTTTACAGTTTTAGTCAATGTTTCCGCCATTTGGCTTAATATGTTAAAATCAACCACATTCTTCAAAAAATGTAAAGTGTCTTTCTTCTTGCTTGATGATAATACTTTCCCTATGGCATCATGGTATAAGTTTATAACATTGTTTGATTTCATAAGAAAATAGTTGCTAAAAAATAATTAAGTGATAGAAAAAATGGCTCTTTTGATTTTGCCAAAGGTTTGGATTTGTGTGTCGGGGAAAATGCAAATGTGCCATTTGTGCGGCTGGCAGAGAATTTCAATATATTTTGTGTGGTGGGTAAAGGAATTAAAACACATTCGGGTCAGCAATGAGTGTCGGGTTATTTGTCTGTCTGTTTCGTTTTTCATTTCAAGTCTAATATTCAATTTTCATTGTCAATTTGCTGTATCGACTGTCTTTTTACACATGCCAATAACTTTTCTTTATGTTTACCTCAAAGTTTTTTAATCTAATTAGGTAAGTATTGTGTGCTTATAGTAAGTTTTGAGATGTGTTTCTTTTTTCTGTCTGCAAATATATTAAAATGTTTTTAATAAGATTCATATTTATCTCATTAATTATCATTTTTTGTGAAAAGTGTATTTTTTTAATAAAAATTAAGAAAAGGAACAAGGTCTCCCCTGTCCCTTTCCCATATTTGCCCTTAGCCTTGAGCCCTTAGCCCTTCAGCGCTTTTAACAACTTCACCTTATCATCTAATCCGATTTTGGCGACGGCGTAAAATTCTCTCATCCAGAGTTCGATGGTGGCGAGGGCTTGATCTTTTTGTTGTCTGGATAGTTGAGATTCCCCTAACTCTTTCATGAATTCTGCTCGGGATCCATTTACTTGAGCTAATAACTCTAAGGATTGCGTGATCCCTTCTGGGGTGATTTTTAGTTTTTTTACTTTGGCTTGCATTTCAGGACTTTCAGATAATCCTGTGTAAAACTTTCTAACCGCTTCCAACCAATTGATGTGCGATTTTGGAACCTCACCGCTCAACCCTAACTATGCGCCACTGTACCCAAATTCGTCCAAGATGGTAGCGATTTCGGTTTGTTTTTTTGCATTTTCGAAGGAGACTCTAAATTGCTCCAACATTTCTGTTTCGGTAAGGTGATACTTCTTCTTAGCCATAACTCTTTTTTTTTTGATTAATAATTATTATTTACACTTCCAAATGAAGCCAAAATTAGTGTTCATATCATTGCTCTCTTTAGGCAATACACCCTTATAGCGAGTACCTGCTCATGTCCAAATTGAAGCCGCCCATGCCCAAATTGAAGCCGCTCTTGGTCAAATTGAAGCCTCCCATGGTCAAATTGAAACCGCCCATGCCCAAATTGAAGCCGCTCATGCCCAAATGGAAGCCGCTCATGGTCAAATTGAAACCGCTCATGATCAATTTGAAGCCTCTCATGGTCAAAT
>JBLJBB010000060.1:0-17442 GCA_047638115.1 Bacteroidales bacterium
TTAGAAACAACGGTTAATGTTCCTGGAGTAAGCACTTATGATTATACAGTAAGTTCGATACCCTGTGTACCTCCATTTCCTTGGTATGGAACTGGATTAATTCAAGTGCCCACAACTCAAGATGATATGTGGCTTGGGCCAAAACCACTAACCCCTGCAGGAAGTTTAGATACATTTAGTTTTTCTTTTTATGGATCTCCATATACCTTTTGTGTACCTAATTCAAATGGGGCCATATCATTCAATAATATCACCATAGGGCCAGCAGGGTATGTTTTTAATCAAACTATTCCTAATATTTTGGATCCCAACTTTACCTTTATCAATGGAAACAATCATAAAAACACCATTTTTGGGGTATTTCAAGACACCTATCCAGGAGCTGGATCTCCTCCCCAATATAGTGGAATTTACTATGGCCATCAAGGAACTTATCCGAATCGGGTATTTGTATTCACCTTTTACAGACTTCCTCAATATAGTTGTACTTCTGACAATTTATCTACTTACCAGATGGTTTTATATGAAGGTACTAATATTATTGATGTTTATATTCAAGATCGTACCGTTTGTGGGAGTTGGAATAGTGGTTCAGGATTGGTAGGTATTTTAAACATTGGAGGGAATCAAGCGGTAACCCCACCCAATAGGAATACAGGGAATTGGGTTGCATCACAAGAAGCGTGGCGTTTCACACCTATTACTCCTGTTAACTACGAAATTCAATGGTTTGAAAACGTAGTAAACAATGCAAATAAACTTACTACAACTATCACTAATGATAGTAAGATTGCAGTGAGACCGAATCAAACAACCAATTATATTTCCCTAGTTACTGCAACAAGACAAGATGGATCAACCTATAGTTTTATAGATACACTCAAAGTAATCGTTAATACTCCTACATTAGAAGGAAATATAGTTGGCAACTATTTTGTTTCATTAAATCAGACATACTCTTATAATATTCCTAATGCCACAAATTATGACTCATTAATATGGAGTATTGATAATCCAAATTGGACTTTAACCAATATTAATGGAACGGGAGTAAATGTTTCCATCAATAGTTTAGGAAATGGAACTTTATCTGTATATGGTATTAACCAATGTGGTGTATCTGATACTATTCAAATGAATATCAGTACAACATTAAATATTGATGATAAAACTTTAGATTTTATTACTGTTTCACCTAATCCAACAAGTGGATTAGTAAAAATTAATAGTAACATTACATGTAACATCGACAAAATAGATGTTTTGGACAATAAAGGGAGAGTACTGTTAGTGCATACAGATCAATTACCGACAGAAATTGATCTAACTTCTCAAAGTTCAGGAACCTATTACATCAGAATGTGGGTTCAAAATAAAGTTATAGGAACTACAAAAATCATCAAAAAGTAATTTGCTTATTAGCTCATTATCTTATTAGCTTATTATTTCGTATTTTTGCAAAAAAAATTGAACAAATGAAAAAGTTAGTGATTGTTTGTGTTGCACTCTGTTTGATGTTTAGTGGATGTAAATATGATGAAGGTCCATTTATTACCATTAGAGAAGCTGAAACTCGTTTAGTTGGTGTTTGGGAGTTGGTAAATGTTTATAAAAATGGGGAGAAAATCACTACAACCGATATATCTGCAAACAGACCTGGGACCTATTATTATATCTATTTTGATTATATTTTATCGGTTACTGCGATCGTTAATGGGAATGTAAGATCTTCCAATCAAGGGTTTTGGAGATTTGAAAATAATGAAAAAGAGCTGGTTATTCAATTTCAATTACCTGGAGAGTATTACAATTATAAGGCAGAAATCAAAAAGCTTACCATGTCTGAATTAAGATATGAATACACAGATGAAGATGGGAATACCTGGAGATTTGAGATGTATTCCAGATCTCATACATAGATTATTCCCCAAAAGAGATCCCAATTTTTCGAGCAGTATTTACTAGTGAACTTGTTTCAGGATTTACATTATTGGCACTTCTAATAGCTTCATCTAAAGGAACATACGTGATATTTGGATGATTGTAAGCTACCATAGTTCTATATTTTTGTTCTTTAACCAATTCAAATGCTTTCACACCAAAGGCAGTGGCAAGAATTCTGTCATACGCAACGGGCGTACCGCCACGTTGAAGATGCCCTAAAACCATAACACGAATATCGTGAGTAACCCCTTTTTGTTCGAGTTCATATTTTAGCTTCTCCCCTACTCCTCCCAATTTAAAATTTGGATCTCCAAGCGCAGTTGGTTTAGAGCCAGTAACTTTACCATCTAAACCTTTTGCCCCTTCAGCAATTACAATATTACAAAAGCCCCTCCCATTTTGGTATCTAGATTCAATTTTTTCAACAATTTTATCAATATCATAAGGGATTTCTGGAATAATACATATTTCTGCACCTCCAGCTATGGAAGAGTGAAGAGCAATCCAGCCAGCATCTCTACCCATCACTTCAAGAATAAAAATCCTACTATGACTAGAGGCAGTAGTCACTAATTTATCAACGGCTTCAGTAGCAATTTGAACTGCCGTTTGAAATCCGAAAGTAAAATCGGTAGAAGCTAAGTCGTTATCAATAGTTTTTGGAACTCCAACAATATTAATACCCATATTTGCCAATTGGAGTGAAATTCTTTGAGAACCATCACCCCCAATACTAATAATGGCATCAATACTCAGGTTTTCGAGCCGTTTTTTAAAGAGCTCTGAACGATCCACTTCAAGCCAGGAACCATCTTGTTGTTGCATTGGGAAATGAAATGGACCACCTCTGTTAGTCGTTTTAATGATTGTCCCTCCATTTACATGAATTCCAGCGACCTCTTTATCGGTAAGCGTTACAATTTCTACATCATCTTTAAGTAATCCATTATAAGATTCAATACAACCGATCACCTCCCAATCTCCCTCAATTTCAGCACTTTTAACGATTCCTCTAATCACAGCATTCAATCCAGGGCAATCACCACCCCCAGTTACCACTAAAACTTTCTTAGACATATTATTTTTTTTTTGCAAAAATATGATATTTTTGCGTGGATTGGGCAACATTTTTCATATTTTTGCATCTTATATTGTAAACTAAAAAAAATATTCTGATGAAACCAAGTTTAAAAATATCTTTGTTCTTATACCTATTGAGTTTTTCAATGTTTGTAATGCAAGGCCAAGATATCAATATGCAGCAAGGAATAAGAAATTTGACTGACGAAAATGGTTGGTTTTATGATCAAGGAGGTTTAAACAATAACTATCCAGCTACAACTGAAAATGAGATTACTTTAACATTATATTCAAATATAACATTTAACTATGGAACTAGTTCTGCACCAAATTGGGTTAAGAGTTCCTTACAATTCAATTTCACTCAATTTGCCTTAGGTGTTGGAGATACTCTATTCATTTATGATGGAAATAGCACAGCTGCACCATTAATTGGTGCATATAATTCTGTAAATAACCCTGGTGTTATCACATCAACAGACACAGCTCTCACTTTTGTTTTTTATTCAGATGGGATTGCTGATTTGAATGGATTAAACATGGGTTGGGTAGCATTTTACGGTGCATTTTTTCATCAACCGAGATCTTACAAATTAGACAACAACACCATCTGGGGATTAGAAAATATGGAGTGTAACGGCATTTTATACGACTCTGGAGGTCCAACTGAAAATTTTGCATCAGGTGAGAACAACACAACAGTATTTAGATCTAGTGTTGGAACTCATATAAAAGCAAAAAAAGTCTCTTTTAATGTTGGGACTAACAGTATTTTAGAAATATTTGATGGTAATTTATTTTCTGATCCAAATGCACGAAGAATTGGATATTTTAAGAATGGGTTCCCACCTCCAGATTCTCTAATTTCAAGTGGTTCAACCATGACATTTAGATTTATAACTCAAGGGACAGGGCCAGGATTTCAATTTGACATTAGTTGCATTACTGAAATATTTTTACAAGGTCCTGGAGAGTCAGCATGTCCAAAAATTGACTTAGGTCCTTATGTCGTGAATGGGACTTTTACGCCACAAGATACTATTGTGTTTGATTGTGCCAATCCCATGGTATTGCTATACGCAGATATTAAAGCACCAGGATTACCAACGGCAGACTATATTCTACAAAGCATTCCTTATGATCCTCCATTTCCATGGTATGGGAATGGGTTAACTTATACAGGTCCTATTCTAGATGATGTTTGGTTTAACAATGTAAATTTACCTACCAATCCGTTGTTTAGTTTTTCTTTTTATGGACAAGATTATTCATCTTTAACTCCTGGGGCAAATGGTATGGTATCTTTTAATCCTCATTCTCCAGGAATTTTTAATGGGTATGTTTTCGATGATAGTATTCCAAATATATCAAGTCCATCATTTGAATTTAATTTAGATTTTGGTCACGATCATAAAAATTCCATTTTTGGCATACTTCAAGATACTGATCCTAGATTTGTAACAACACTTGGCACTGACACAGGCGGAATTTGGTATGGATTTCAAGGGGAATTTCCATGTAGAGCTTTTGTAATGTCTTTTAATAGACTTCCGTTATATATTGGTGGAGCTGGTGGTGCTCCTCAATCATATCAAATTGTAATGTATGAAGGTTCAAATATCATAGAGGTTCATGTTAAAAATAGAAATGGGAATTCAACTACAAATTTCGGTAGAAGTTTACTAGGCATTCTCAATTCTGGTGGAAATCAAGCTGTTGTACCTCCAGGGAGAAATACTGGAAACTGGAATGCAAGTGAGGAATCTTGGCGTTTTATTCCGATTTCTCCAGTTGATAATATTACAGCCGTTTGGTACAAAAACTCTGTAACTCCTGCCAATTTAATTACAAATAACAATCTGGATGAAAAGATTTTAGCCGTATTTCCTGACGAAACAACCACTTATATTGGAAAATTGGAGTTCCCTACACCAGTTGGAACATCATACATATTGTACGATACTTTAGTGGTTGTCGTGAATAAACCTGCCATTACTGCTACTTCATCAGTTTCTTCTGTTTGTCCTGATGAACCGGTTGAACTTACTGTCAATACTGTTAATCCTAACGAAGCGGATCAATTGGCATCATTCAGATGGTATGATGGCACTACTCTTCTTGGGACAGATCAAACTATCCAGGTTTCTCCTAGTGCAACGACTACATACAATGTAATCATATCATACACAAATAATTGCGAAAACAACGACACAATTTCCATAACTGTTCCTGAACTTTCAAAACCTGTTATCATTGGAGACACTTCTATTTGTAGTGGAGAAAGATCAACATTATCGGTGACTGAAGCAGTTGGTACATATAATTGGAGCACAGGGGCAACCACTTCTTCAATCATTGTTTCTCCGAATGAAACTGCAGAGTATACAGTTGATGTAACCACACCTATTGGTTGTGTTACCAAAGACTCAATTACAGTGAATGTGGCTGTAAAACCTACTGCCATGTTCTTACCTTCCCCAAATCATGTTTATGTTGAAAATGGAGAGGGTCCAGTAAATTTCATCAATATGTCTGAAAATGGAGCACTTTACTTCTGGAATTTTGGAGATCAATATTCAATTCCAACAGATAACGTATCCGATTTAGAATCACCATTGCATATTTACACCCGTTCTGGGAAATATAGAGCATCTTTAACCGTTGAGTCTGATCAAGGGTGTTTAGATTCAACGTATCAATTTGTAACTGTTGAAGTTCCCTATTTCTACTACGCTCCTAATTCATTTACCCCTAATGGAGATGGAATCAATGATCTATTCTATACCAGTGGAGAGGGTGTTGATCCTGACAATTTTGAAATGTTCCTTTACAATAGAATGGGAAATCTAATTTTCAAATCTACAACACCTTATGATTATTGGGATGGGAGAACCATGGATGGATCTCTTGCCCCAGCTGGTGTTTATGTTTATCTCATCATTACTCACGATATGGAAGGAAATCCTAAAAAATATCAAGGGAGTGTAACTCTAATTCGTTAAAATGATTATAAAACCCATAATTGTTAACCAAATTATCTATAAATCTTCTCTGATCATCGCTATGTTTATAGCGATGATCACTGTATATAGCTGTAAAACACTGAAACAAACTCCAACTACAAATATGGATGTGGATTCTACTCTTGATTCTGGAATCACTGAGATAAATCATCCAACAGATACAATTGCAAAATTAATCACAGCGGATTTCAAAAATCTGTATGAATATAACTATCAATGGCTTACATACAGAGCAAAAGTGGATTATACTATTGATGGTAATATAGGAACCTGCAACCTCTTTTTTGTGAATAGAATCGATAGCATTATTTATTTTAACATTAACATTTCTGGTATAGAAATTATAAGAATAGTATTTACTCCGAATCAAATAACATACGTTAATAAACTAAATAAGACATACTATCAGGGTAATTATTTTTTAATTGAAAAAATTGCAAAAATTCCACTCAATTTTCACACAATCCAATCCATTTTTAATGGAAAAGAGTTTGTCAATTATGAACAAAATTTTTCAATTTCAAACTTACAGGATAGTATTGTTTTATTTTCCCCTAAAAGAAAAGAAATAACAAGTGGAAATTCTATAAAACATAAATTAGTTTTAAATAGTTTTTTTCAAATTATTCAAAACTATATTGAACTAGAATCAATTTCAAAAATTCTCGACATTAAATACCTACAGTACAATGCTTTGTCTGAGTTTCCATTTTTCAATTCGATGACCATTAGTAGTATAGATTTTAAATTTTCTTTAGACTTAAAAAACATACGTTTTAACACTCCTGGTCCCACAGCGATAACAATTCCAGAAAGTTTTACAAAAATTAATTTCCAACCAAAATTTTAATAATGTCAAAATTATCTTCAAAATTGATAAAGGAAACAGCAATGGCTTCCGGATTCACTTTTTGTGGAATTGCTAAAAATGAAGAGATGCCTGTAGCAAAGTATTATTTTAATCAAGCGATTTCAAAAGGGTATCATGATCAAATGGGGTATTTGGAAAGAGATATCGATGGGCGTTTTACACCTGAGCAATTATTACCTGGTTGCAAATCAATTATTGTTGCTCTCTTTAATTACAATACGGGGATCACACTCAATTCAAGGTATAAAATTTCAAAATATGCTTTCATAAAAGATTATCATGTCACTGTAGAGAAACACTTACAACAAGTAGCTTATCAATTACTTAATATGGACCCAACTTTAGAATATCGTTTTACTGTGGATTCATCTAGGATCTCAGAAAAAAATTGGGCTGTTCAAGCAGGGTTAGGTCATTTTGGGAAAAACGGGATCATCATTTCACCTCTTGGATCCTATTTTTTCATTGGACTCATACTAATCAATAAAGAAGTAGATTATTATGATCATCCAAATCTCGACCAAAGTTGTGGGACTTGTTCTATTTGTATGGATAAATGTCCTACACAAGCTATTGTTTCACCCTTTGTCATTGATGCAAAAAAATGTTTATCATATCAAACATTATCCAATAAAAACCCAGACTTCGATTTAGTTAAAGAACATCCCTGGATTTATGGTTGTGATGTTTGTCAAGATGTTTGTCCTAAAAATAAAAAATCGGTCATTAGTGAGTTGGCAGTAACCAATTCTTCCCTATTTTTGCACTTTGAAGATTCTGAGTTTGAAAACCTAACAAAAGAGGCGTTTAACCTTTATTTTCAAGGAACTCCTATACAAGGGAAAAATTATGAAAAGCTGTTACAATTCATTAAAAACAGACAAAAATGAAAGATATGATCGAAAGGGCAAAACAAGTACTTCAGGAGGAAGCGGATGCCATTATTCGAATGAAAGAGTTAATCAATGATGATTTTTTAAAGAGTTTAGATCTCATTTTGAACTCTAAAGGAAGAATTATTGTTACGGGTATTGGGAAAAGTGCTATTATTGGACAGAAAATTGTGGCCACATTCAATTCAACGGGAACTCCTGCCATTTTTATGCATGCTGCAGAAGCTATCCATGGGGATTTAGGGATTATCCAACCTGATGATGTTGTACTTTGTTTATCAAAAAGTGGCAATACTCCAGAAATTTCAGTGCTCATGCCATTCTTTAAAATGAGTGGAAACAAAATCATAGCTATTGTAGGTGAAACAAAATCGTTTTTGGCACAAGAAGCAGACTATGTTTTAGATTGTTCCATTGAACGTGAAGCTTGTCCTAACAATTTAGCTCCTACATGTAGTTCTACTGCTCAGTTGGTTTTAGGAGATGCTTTAGCAAGTTGTCTTATTGAATTAAGAGGATTTACATCACAAGATTTTGCCAAATATCATCCTGGTGGCATATTAGGGAAAAGATTATATACAAAAGTAAAAGATCTATACAAATTCAATGAAAAACCAATGGTTTCTCAAGACTCTCCTATCCCAAATGTGATTTTAGAAATATCAGGAAAACGACTTGGAATTACGGCTGTTGTTGAAAACGATAAAGTAATAGGTTGTATCACTGATGGTGATTTAAGGAGAATGTTGGAAAAACATTCAGAGTACTCAACACTCACTGCAAAAGAGGTTATGTCTATGAATCCTAAAACGTTAACAGAAGATGTTTTAGCCGTTGAAGCATTAGATCTCATGAAAAAGAGAAATATCACCAGCATTTTTGTTGTTGATAACCAAGGACTCTATTTAGGAGTTCTTCATTTACACGATATAATCAAAGAGGGCATTTTCTAAAATGACTTTTTAAAATAAACCAAATAACAGATAATGATTGAAGAGCAAATGGATGATCTTTCCGTTAATGATGAGAAAGATGAATTATATGAACATTTTAATTTCGAGGTTGACAAAGGACAAGGGTTAACCCGAATGGACAAATATCTTATGGGTTTAATTCCCAATACATCTCGAAATAAAATTCAAAATGCCGTTAAAGCGAATTGTATTTTGGTAAATGGGAATCCAGAAAAATCAAATTATAGAGTGAAACCATTGGATAAAATTTCTGTTCTTATGGCTCATCCACCCAGAGAGATTGAAATTCTTCCCGAGGATATTCCATTAAATATTGTTTACGAAGATGATGATGTTATTTTAATCAACAAAGAACCTGGATTAGTAGTACATCCTGGTTATGGAAACTACACTGGAACTTTGGTTAATGCATTAACATTTAGATTCCTAGGACAAAAAACGAAAAATGGTGATGATGTAAAGCCCTATTTAGTACATAGAATTGATAAAAATACATCAGGGATCATCATTGTAGCCAAAAATGAATTTGCTCAAATACATTTGGCTAAACAGTTTTTTAATCATACGATTGATCGAAAATATTATGCTTTAGTATGGGGAGATTTTAAGGAAGATGAGGGAACTATTGATGTACATGTTGGAAGAAATCCCAAAGACAGACTTGTAATGACTACTTTTCCTGAGGGTGACCAAGGGAGAAATGCGATTACCCATTGGAAAGTTGTTGAAAGGTTTGGATATGTTACGCTGATAGAGTGTGTTTTAGAAACGGGAAGAACCCATCAGATTCGCATTCACTTAAAATCTATTGGACACCCTTTGTTTAATGATACAACTTACGGAGGCAATGAGATTATAAAAGGGACCACTTTTAGTAAATATCGACAATATATCAAAAATTGCTTTGACATTATTCCTCGCCACGCTTTACATGCCAAACAATTAGGATTTGTTCACCCTGGAACAGAAGAATACACCTTTTTTAATTCAGAGCTACCTACCGATATGCAAACAGTAATTGACAAATGGAGAGCATATTCTAGGCATAAGGAGATGGAAGAGTGAAGAGTGAAGAGTGAAGGGTTACTTGGTAATTGTTAGTTTAATGTGATATTGCTCTTGGGATTCAGTTGTGATTTGAATAATATATAGTCCTGATTTAATTTGAGATAGGTCAATTTTCGAGTAATCACTTTGAACATTTTTAATCAATTTCCCTTGTAGATCATAAATCTTTACATTTTGAATATTTGATCCGTTTTCAGAGGATATGGTCAGTAAATCAGTTGCTGGATTTGGATAAACTTTTATATCTGATAAATTATAATTTCCAATTCCTACGTCTTCAGTGGATGCTATATTAGAACGTGATGAGGATATTGATCGAGATGGATCACATGGATTAGGTGAAACCACTTCAATTTGATAATAAAGCTCTCCCGAAGGTGCATTTAAATCAGAATATTGTGTGCTCGTTCCAGATGTTGATCCAATAAAAGTTAACGAATTGGGTGAAATCCCTCTATAAATATTATATGTTGCAACACTAAATCCTAAATAGGGCTCCCAAATCAGATTCCATGTATTCCCAACCCCTTGATTGATGGTAAGATGCATGGTTTTATGTGCACCACTTTTTTCTGTTTCTAATCCACAAACATCTTTAAATGTGATCTGATATTTTGATGATTGGACAGTCGGATTGGAGCTATTATCAGTAAAAATACTCATATCTGCATAAGAAACGACCCCAATAAGTTGATAAATATTAGTCACATTGGTTTCTTTATAGATGTAGAAAGAATCAATCACATCAGATACTGGTTTTTCCCAAACGACCACATTTTTATTGTTTTCATTAACCGTAACAATACAGATCTCAGGGGCTTGTTTTGGATTGACCGCAATCGTAACATCAGAGGTAGCTACACATCCATTTGGTGCTGTTGCCGTAAGTGTGTAAGTTGTTGTTTGTGATGGGGTTGCTATTGGATACTGAGTATTAGGATTGCTCAAAGATGAACCAGGTTGCCAAGAGAAGGTGTCAAAAAATACTTTTTTTAATATTTTACCATGTTCTCCTACACCATATCCCACGTTATTGGAAGGGAAATCAATAGAAAGTAACGTAGAATCTAAAGTATATTCCGTGCTCCATGTTGTACCATTTGTAGAATTTAAAATAACGCCAAGCCCAGCAATATAGCCAGTTCCATTTGGTTTAAAGTGAATCGATCTGAGATCATTTGATGTAGAAGATGTTTGTGGAGTCCAGGTATTACCAGCATTGGTTGTTTTGAGAATAAGTCCACCATTTCCAATAACATAACCTACAGAATCAGTGAGAAAAAACACATCATATAATGAAACAGTAGTGTTACTATTGAGTGAAGTCCAGTTTGTCCCACCATCTGTTGTTTTAATAATATTTCCTAAAAGTCCTACCACATATCCGGTTGAGGGAGAAGTAAAATATACACTATTTAATGAGTGTAAAATGTTACTATTTTGAGCAACCCATGAGATCCCCCCATTCACAGTTTTACCAATAGCACCAAAATTACCAACCACATAACCAATGTTAGGTGTAACGAAAAAAACATCTCTCAGATTCTTTAAAAGGGGATTATCGTCAAAGTCACCATTATAAATTGAATCTCCCCTAATTACTCCTATAATTTCAAATGTTTGTCCTTGAAAAGTAAGACTTCCCACCATACACCCTAAAGTATCATTAAACATTGATACACAATTTAGCGCCACTGTTACTCCGGGTTCAGACAGGGTTTCACTGGTCCAGGTAACGCCACCATTAGTAGTTTTTGCATAGAAAGCTCCATTGGCGTTGTCACCTACCATATACCCAAGCGAATCGTTGGCAAAAGAGATAGATTTAATGGTATAGTTGTTAAAAGTAGAATTACTCATTGAATTCCATTGTATTACTGGAGTTAATTGAATTGAATCTCCGCAGGTGATATTTTGGTTCACTCCCGCTGAAATTTGACATTGAGAGTATCCTAAATTTAATCCAATTCCTAGGATGAATGTAAATAAAATGTAAAACTTTTTCATAACAATTATTTTTATTTCAAAAACAGGTTTTTAACGATGCAAATATAATAAAAAATTAATGAAAAATGAAAAATGAAGAATAAAGAATGAAGAATGAAGAATTTAATATTAAGGAGTGAACTCCTCTGTGGTACTTTGTTAAACTTTGTGATCTTTGTGGTTAATGCAATAAACCTATCAATTGCCCTGCACTTAAGTACAGGGCAATCCTATAATGTAAGTATCTTTTCGAGTAGCAAGATTCGTTTATAATTTAACCATCACATACAAATTCGATGGATTAAAGTGAAAAAGTGAATGATAATTTGGAAAAAAGTAGGATTATTAAAAAAACAATATAATAATGATTAGCAAACAAATAGCAACAATTCCATAAATAGAGAACTCCATTATTTTCCCTTTTTTTTCATATTTAAGAATCTTGTTTTTGTAATCAATCAATTCTTCTTCACTAACTTTATTGTCAATTTTTTGCTTATTCACTTTATTGGAAATAAACAAATTATCTTTTCGGTTCTCTTTAAATTTTGAACGTTTAGATGGAAGCAAAGCTCGATTTTGTTTCATCCTATTCATCATATCAATCATACTTCCGCTACCTGCAAACATATTTTCAAATTTTTTGGTTAAACAATCAAATTAACATGCAAATATAATAAAAAAATAATGAAAAAAGAATAGTAAAAAAAAAGGTGATAACTTGCGCTATCACCTTTAATTATGAAAATTTAAAGTTGATTAAACGGTTCCTGAAGCATTTTTGTACTCTTCAACGATCCCTTTAACATCATCCGATGCCAAACGTCCGTAAACTTTCTCTCCAACGAGAACAACTGGTGCTAAACCACAAGCTCCAACGCAACGTAAAGATGCTAAAGAGAAAAGTCCGTCTGCGCCAGTTTCCCCAACGTTAAGACCTAGTTTCATTTTAAATTCATCAAGGATTCTTTCCGCACCACGAACATAACAAGCTGTTCCCATGCAAATTGACACTGGATATCTTCCTTTTGGAATCATGGTAAAAAATGAGTAGAAAGAAACAACGCCATAAACTTTAGCGGTTGATACATTCATCTCTTTGGCAATCACTTCTTGCGCTTCAGCAGGAAGGTAACCCAAAAATTCTTGGGTTTTGTGTAACACATTGATAAGTTCACCAGGTTCATTATTGAAAGATTTTGCAATCTCTTCAATTTTAGCTCTGGTTTTTTCAGTTATTTGTATTTTAATACTTGACATGATTTTTAACTTTTAATAAATTAACAAAAGGGTTAGTCCACTTTAATTTCGATAACTTTTTGTTTATCAAAATAGTGTGTGTGCAATAACTCATGAGATTTATGTCCACAAGGTTCTCCTAAGAATTCTTTGTAAAGTGTAATTACTGAAGGATTTTCATGAGATTTACGAAGTGGCATACTTCTATCAGCTTCGTAGATTGCTTCCCAACGAGCTTTGATGATATCTGCATTACCATGGTGTAGTGGTTGTCCACCACCATCAATACATCCACCAGGACAAGCCATCACTTCAATAGCGTGGAATTGAGATTCTCCTCTACGAATTTGTTCTAAAAGTTTACGAGCATTGCTCAAACCATGAGCGATACCAATGTTCAATTTAAGACCATCAACATCAATTGTTGCAGATCTAACACCTTCTAAACCACGAAGTTCTGTGAAATCAATTTTTGGAAGAGGTTTTTTAGTGATGATTTCGTAAGCGGTACGACAAGCAGCTTCAATAACACCACCCGTTGTTCCGAAAATAACACCAGCACCTGTAGATTCTCCAAGTGGAGAGTCAAATTGAGCATCTTCTAATAAGTTGAAATCGATATTAGCTTGTTTTATAAGGTGAGCTAACTCACGAGTTGTGATTGAGTAGTCCACATCTGGATTACCATCAGTTTTGAACTCGTCACGGTCACACTCATATTTTTTAGCTAAACATGGCATAACAGAAACCACCACCAAATCTTCACGTTTCACACCAATTTTGTCAGCGAAGTATGTTTTAGCAATAGCACCAAACATTTGTTGTGGAGATTTTGCAGTTGAAGGAATATCTTTCATATCAGGGAACTGATGTTCGAAGAAGTTCACCCAAGCAGGACAACAAGAGGTTAGAAGTGGTAATTTAACCGTTTTATCACCTTGTAAATGTCTGGTTAAACGATCAATAAGTTCAGCACCCTCTTCCATGATGGTTAAGTCTGCACTCCAATCGGTATCGAAAACATAATCAAAACCTAACGCTTTAAGAGCAGCTGTAATTTTACCAGTTACGATAGAACCTGGTTTCATTCCAAACTCTTCTCCAAGGGCAACGCGTACTGCAGGAGCAACTTGAACCACAACGGTTTTTTTCTCATTAGCAATCGCTCTAATCACTTTAGGAGTGCTATCCATCTCTACCAGAGCACCTACTGGACAAACTGCTACGCATTGGCCACAGAAAGTACAAGGAGAGTGGTGCATTTTTTGATTAAAAGCTGTAGAAACAACAGCTGGGAACCCTCTTTCAATAGCAGAAAGTGCGCCTACAGTTTGGAAATCGTTACAAACGGTTTCGCAACGGCGGCACATGATACATTTATTGTTATCTCTGATGATAGAAGTAGAGGTTTCTATTTGATATTGAGACATTTCTCCTTTATAAGGGATATCTCTTACTCCAAAACGGATAGAGAGGTCTTGTAATTCGCAACTTCCACTTTTAGCACATACTAAGCAATCAAATGGGTGGTCACTCAAAATAAGTTCAAGAACTGTTCTTCTTGAATTGTAAACTCTAACAGAGTTTGTTTTCACAACCATACCTTCGTACACTTCTGTAACGCAAGCAGGAGCTAAGTTTTTACGTCCTTCTACATCCACAACACAAATACGACATCCACCTGGTTTGTTATGAATGTTCATACCTTCTAATTCGAAGTGGCAAAGTGTAGGGATATGAATACCTATCGAAGTTGCGGCCTTAAGTACCGTAGTACCTTTTGGTACTGTAACTTCCCTATTATCTATGATTAATTTTACTTGATCCATTATATCTTCCTTTTCTATTTAATAAAAATTGCGTTAAATTTACATTTTTCGTAGCAAGCACCGCATTTAATACAAGTTTCTTGGTTGATTTCGTGTGCCATTTTCTTTTCACCTTTTATAGCTCCAACTGGGCAAACGCGTGCACATGCTGTACATCCAATACATGCATCAGCTTCGATGATATATTGTTTTAATGCTTTACATTGACCAGCAGGACATTTTTTGTCGGTTACGTGAGCAACATACTCATCCCAGAAGTTATCAAGAGTTGATAAAACTGGATTTGGAGATGTTTGTCCTAAACCGCAAAGAGAAGCATCTTTAATAACTTTTCCTAAGTTTGACAAGTTTTCTAAGTCATCCATAGTACCTTTACCTTCAGTAATTTTCTCTAAAATCTCAAAAAGTCTTTTGTTACCAATTCTACAAGGTGCACATTTACCACAAGATTCTTCAACAGTAAATTCTAAATAGAATTTAGCAACAGAAACCATACAATCATCTTCATCCATAACAATCATACCCCCTGATCCCATCATAGAACCAGCAGCGATAAGGTTATCATAATCGATAGGAGTATCTAAGAATTTTTTAGTTAAGCAACCTCCAGATGGACCACCTGTTTGCACTGCTTTAAAGTTTTTGCCATCTTTAATACCGCCACCAATTTCGTAAATAACTTCACGAAGTGTGATTCCCATAGGGACCTCAATAAGACCAACGTTATTGATTTTCCCTGCAAGAGCGAAAACTTTTGTTCCTTTAGATTTTTCAGTTCCAATTGAGGAGAACCATTCAGCACCTTTAAGGATGATCACAGGAATATTAGCGAATGTTTCAACGTTGTTTACGTTGGTTGGTTTTTTAAGGTATCCCTCTTGAGCTGGGAATGGTGGTTTGAATGTTGGCTCACCACGTTCCCCTTCCATAGAGTGGATCAAAGCGGTCTCTTCTCCACAAACGAAAGCACCAGCACCATAACGTAATTCAATGGTAAAATCGAAACCTGAATCGAAGATATTTTTACCTAAAACACCCATATCCATAGCTTGTTTGATCGCTATTTTTAAACGTTCAATAGCCAATGGGTATTCTGCACGAATATAGATTAAACCTTTAGTTGCCCCAATACAAAATCCATTGATAGCCATAGCTTCAAGAACAGTATGTGGGTCACCTTCTAAGATAGAACGATCCATGAATGCACCTGGGTCACCCTCATCAGCATTACAAACTACATATTTTTGATCAGCAGGATTTTTAGAAGCTAATTCCCATTTTAAGCCCGTAGAGAAACCCCCACCGCCACGACCGCGAAGGCCTGATTTTTTGATGGCTTCAATAGTAACTTGAGGATTGTTTTGTTCAAGAACAGATGCTAAAGCAGCATAACCATCACGAGCGATATACTCTTCAATGTTCTCTGGGTTGATAAAACCGCAGTTACGTAGTGCAATACGCAATTGTTTTTTATAAAAGCCCATATGTTTTGAATCAGCCACATGTTCTTTCGTTTCAGGATTTTTGTATAATAATCTTTCAACTTTTCTACCTTTAACGATATGTTCTTCGATAATTTCGCGACAATCTTCAGGTTTCACTTCAGTGTAGAAAGTGTTATCTGGCAACATCTTAACGATTGGCCCTTTTTCACAGAATCCGAAGCAGCCGGTTACAACCACTTGCACATCTTCTGCTAACCCTTTTTCAACTACCAGTTGAGCTAAATTATTTTTTATTTGGTCACTTTGCGATGCATGACACCCTGTTCCACCGCAAATTAATATGTGATACTTAAAATTTGACATGAGAAAACCTCCTATTTATGTTATTTACCTACTTTTTCATAATTAACTGGAATAACGCCATCAAGCATTTCATTACCTGCTAAGTATTTAGCAACTAATTCTTCTGCTTTTAATGGAGTAATATAACCAAAAACAACTGGCTCTACACCTGGTTTTGTAACTTCAACAGTAGGTTCTGCATAGCAGTAGCCCATACAACCTGTTTGAGTAACCACAGCTTGAATCCCTCTTTTGTTACATTCGTTAATAATAACCTCCATCACTTGTTTTGCTCCTGAGGCGATACCGCAAGTAGCCATGGCCACTTTTACTTGAATTAAGTTCTCAGTATTTTCCCCTTGTTCGCGAAGCGTAAGAGCAGATTGAAGTTCTTCTCTTTTTTTCTTCAAATCGGCTAAAGATTTAATCTTCTCCATTTTAAATGTATTTAATTAATAACTAGTATATTATAATTATATTTTCTAAAAAATATTCGGTTTTTAAATTGCTTGCAAAGGTATATAAAAAAGTTGGTGAGAAACCTCTATTTTAACAATTATTTGTAATTTATTTTTTGGGTAAATTAAACCAAAAAATTTCAATAAAAAGCATCCTATATTATAACCCAAATCCCTTCAATATTCATTCTTCATTATTCATTATTCGTTATTTGGGCATTCCGGCACCATCCAACCCACAATCCTACCCTGCTGCCGTCGGTCTCCGCCTTCAAGTCCGCATCGCCCCA
>JBLJBB010000061.1:0-6968 GCA_047638115.1 Bacteroidales bacterium
TAGTCCGTAGTCTGTAGACTGTAGACTGTAGACTGTAGACTGTAGTCTGTAGTCTATCCTTTCAGCGCTTCCGCTCCACCCACAATCTCATTCAATTCATTCGTAATAGAGGCCTGACGGGCGTTGTTGTATTTGAGTTTTAGATCTCGAAGTAGCTCCGTTGCGTTATCCGTAGCTTTAGACATGGAAGTCATTCTAGCTCCATGTTCTGAGGCAATAGAATCTAAAATGGTCTTAAAAAGTTGAATCTTTAATATTTTTGGAATCAACACTTCTGTTAACTCTTTTTGGGATGGCTCAAAGATATAATCTACCACATTCTTCTGGCTATCATCCTCTTTAACCATATTTTCAATAGGAAGATAATTCTCAATTTCAATACGTTGGGTTGCAGGATTGATAAATTTGTTGTAAATAATCTCAATTTTATCGTATTGTTGTTCTGAAAACTGTTGCATCAATGATTCAGCCATTTCTGAAATATCATTAAATGCAGGTTTATCCAGAATAGTATCAAAAAAATTAACTATGTTAAATTTTTTAACCAATTGTTCTTTCCCTTTTTTTCCAATACAGATTAAATCGAGGTTGTTAGACTCAAATTGAGCTCTGTATTTTCTGTCCACACATTTTGTAACTTCTTTTACAACAGATGAGTTAAATCCTCCACAGAGACCTCTGTTTGAAGTGATTACAATAAGAAGAACTTTTTGGATCTCCCTGTTTTCAAATAAAGGGGAGTTCCCATTATCTTGGATAGAAGAGGAAAGGTTCGATAATATTTCATTCAACTTGTTAGAGTAGGGGCGAAGGCCAATGATCGCCGTTTGAGCTCTGCGTAGTTTAGCTGCAGAGACTAATTTCATGGCCCCTGTTATCTTTTGTGTTGACTGTACCGAAACAATTCTGTTTCTAATTTCTTTTAAACTTGCCATAATAAAAATGGAGTAAGATTGAGCAATTTATCCTGTTATACTTCGTATTGTTTAGCAACTTCTTTACATACAGTTTCTAAAACTGAGGTAACAGTATCATCAAATATTCCTTTTTTGATTGCTTCCAACGTATCAGCATGTGATTCTCTCAAAGTTAATAAGTAGTTAGCTTCAAAGTTTTTAATGCTATGAACTGGAACTTTTTGAAGTAAAGATTTCACACCGCAGAAAATGATCGCTACTTGCTCTTCCACTTTCATTGGAGAGTATTGTGCTTGTTTTAGAATTTCTACGTTTCTAACACCTCTATCTAATACATTCTTTGTAGCTTGATCCAAATCGGATCCAAATTTTGCAAATGCTTCCAATTCACGATATTGTGCCTGATCTAATTTCAATGTACCCGCAATTTTTTTCATAGATTTGATTTGCGCATTTCCCCCTACGCGAGAAACTGAGATCCCTACGTTGATAGCCGGACGAACTCCAGAGTTGAAAAGGTTTGTTTCCAAGAAAATCTGTCCATCAGTGATAGAGATTACATTAGTAGGAATATAGGCAGATACGTCACCCGCTTGAGTTTCAATTAATGGAAGTGCAGTAAGTGATCCACCCCCTTTAACGATTGGTTTCAACACCTCTGGAAGATCATTCATTTGGGCAGCAATCTCATCAGATTCAATGATTTTTGCAGCTCTCTCCAGTAATCTTGAGTGTAGATAGAAAACATCACCAGGATATGCTTCACGTCCTGGAGGACGGCGAAGTAACAAGGAAACCTCACGGTATGCAACTGCTTGCTTAGATAAGTCATCAAAAATGATCAAGGCAGGTCTTCCTGAATCGCGGAAAAACTCTCCGATAGATGCACCTGCAAATGGGGCATAAAATTGCATCGCTGCAGGATCTGAGGCCGTAGCTGTGATCACTACGGTATATGGCATAGCACCCTTTTCAGTCAACGTTTTTACGGTATTGGCCACAGATGAACCTTTTTGACCAATGGCAACATAAATACAATAAACAGGTTCCCCTTTTTCGTAGAACTCTTTTTGATTGATAATGGTATCGATGGCAATCGCTGTTTTTCCTGTTTGACGGTCACCAATAATCAACTCACGTTGTCCACGACCAATAGGAATCATGGCATCAATCGCTTTGATCCCAGTTTGAAGTGGTTCTTTCACAGGTTGACGGAAAATAACCCCGGGAGCTTTTCTTTCGATAGGCATTTCATAAAGTTCACCAGTGATCTCCCCTTTACCGTCAATAGGTTCTCCAAGCGTATTGATGACTCTTCCAAGTAACCCTTCTCCAACTTTTATAGAAGCAACTTTACCTGTTCTCTTACAGATATCCCCTTCATTCAAAGTTTTTGCTTCCCCAAGAAGTACAATACCTACGTTATCCTCTTCCAGGTTTAAAACAATCCCCATGATGTTGCCACCCTCTTTTTCGAAGGTAACAAGCTCACCAGAAAGAGCATTTTCTAATCCATATACACGTGCAATTCCGTCTCCAACAACAAGAACAGTGCCTGTTTCTTGAAGTTCAGTACTTGCATCAAAATTTTGTAGCTGTTGTCGAAGTATAGCGGTTACTTCTGATGGTTTAATTTCTGCCATTATGTTTTGTATTTATATTCAGTTGATTATTAATAAGATACTTTGTATTGGTTTTGTGAAAACTCGGTTTTCAATTTTTTGATTTTTGATAAAATAGATGCATCAATTAAAATATCATCTACTTTGATGATGATTCCACCAATAATTTTAGGGTCTATAGTAACTTTCATTAAGATTTTGCAATGAAACTCATTAGCCAAAATAGCAGAGATCTCATTTAAAATAGAATCATTGATGGTTATGGGAACCGTTATATGTGCAACTTTTATATTGTGAAATCTATAATAGATTTGAATAAATTCGTCAAGAATAATTTGTAACTCTGGGACTCTCCTTTTTTTTATGATTAACTGAAGGAAATTTATGGATAATTCATCGATTTTTGAGTTAAAAATGGTATGAAAAATATCACTTTTCTTAGTTAATGGAATGTGAGGTGATTCAATCACTTTTTTGAGTTCGATATTCTCTTTTAAAATACTGTTTATCAGCAATATATCTGTGTTTATCTCCTCAATTTTGGAGTGCGTTTCAGCGAAGTCAAAGAGTGCTTGAGCGTATCTTGATGCTAGTTTTGGATTCTTCATTTTTTAATTTTAAAAAAGCGGGCAAAGATACTAAATAATAAGAAATATTTCTCATATTTTGAATCTTAATTTGCATTTTTTTTCATAAAAATGTTCTATTTTTGCCAAAAATTTAAAGAATGAAGAAACTCTCCATGGATGAACTCCATAGAACTACTGTAGAACAGTTTAAAAATGAGACAAAATTCCCCATTGTGGTTATACTGGATAACATAAGAAGTATGAACAATGTAGGTTCCATTTTTAGAACTTGCGATGCTTTTGCTATCGAGCATCTCTATCTTTGCGGCATTACTGCACAGCCCCCTCACAAAGATATTGCAAAAACTGCGCTAGGAGCAACTGAATCTGTGGCATGGAGTTATCACGAGGATGTGGTTTCTTTAGTTTCTCAATTGCAACAAGACCATTATGAGGTGTATTTGATCGAACAAACCGATAATTCTATCTTTTTAGATCAGTTCAAGATCAATCTTGATAAAAAAGTAGCGATTGTTTTAGGAAATGAAGTATTTGGCGTTGATGAAAAGTTATTGCCCATTTGCAATGGCGTGATTGAGATTCCCCAGTTCGGCACGAAACACTCTCTAAATGTCACCATTGCAGGAGGTATAGTAATATGGGAACTCGTAAAACAAATAAAAAATTTTAAATAATTTTCTTACACCCAACTTGTTGATTGATTCTTAATTGAAAAAAAGATCACAGTGTTCTAACGAATTTTCACATACTAAAAACTTTTTACCACAAAGTTCACAAAGTTTCAAACACAAAGTAACACAAAGGAGTTGTATCGTTTATTTCTAACTTATTTGTATGAAAATAAGTTAGTTGCACATTTCCCTAATTTGGAGTGGTGCCGAAGGTGGGGTGGTTTTTTTAGTGAATAGTGAATAGTGAATATTTATTCTTTGCAAAGCATCGTTATTTTTGTAGCAAACGTGTCCTCTTGCAAAATTTCTAGCTCTTAAAGTATTTACAATAAAATTGCATAAAAAAAATTGAAGTATTAGAAAAAATTGTATTTTTGTGCTCTAATAAAATAAAAAACCACTTTACTCTTAGGGGAACCAGAACATCTGTCTTTTAATTGAAAAGTAATTTAATTATAATCTAAAAAACTATACTAACAATTTGGGACAATATATTTATAAAAAACCAAAAAATATTATGAAAAAAAATCTATTAATTATTTGTTTAATTTTAATTTGTGGTACTCAGGTGTTCGCACAAAAAAAATGGTATGTAAGTTTTAATGGTGGTTATGCTCTTAAAATGAGTCCCCAGAACTTACAAAATGAAGATTTAAATTTTATTTTTATTAACTCTACTTATAATATGGTGTCTGATTTTATCATTCATGATGGAAGCATAGAACAAATTGAAGTTTCTTTGGGAAAAGGTACAAATTTAACTCTATCAGCTGGGTATTTTTTAAATGAAAATTTCGGAATTGATATGGGATTATCCTATTTGTTTGGGGGTAAAACAAATTGCAAATATGGGCATTATTTTGATGTTGGTACTAATCATTTTTCTTATATACATGAAAATTCAATTTCTTCAAATATGTTTAGGATAAATCCCTCTTTAGTGTTTACTTTTGGAAGTAAAACAATCACTCCTTATGCAAAATTTGGTTTGATTCTTGGTTTGGGATCTATTACTTATGAATTTTCAGACTTAGAAAAAGATGATTACAATCTGAATGAACATACTTTTGTTAAGATGCAAATGAATGGTGGAATTGCTCTAGGTTGTAATGCTACTTTAGGGCTTTCATATAATTTCGGAAAAACTGTTACTTTGTTTAGTGAGCTAAACCTAATCTCAATGTCATATGCCCCTAAAAATGGGGAAATTGTTGAATATACAAAAAATGGCAAAGATGACCTACATAATCTCAAAACTGGTGAAAAAGAATTTTTATTTTTAAGGGAATTTACCATTTCCTCTACTGATATCATATCTGATAATGAACCAACTAAAATGTTGAATTATAGATACCCATTTAGCAGTATTGGATTCAATTTAGGCATTAGAATCAATTTTTAGAGATAACTTTTAATCCTATTTTAATAGTATCCACAATGTTTTTCTGTTTGGCAATATTGTTAGTGTTTTTTTTAAAAATTATTTCATTAACCAATCAATGATGATTATTTTTTGAATACCTTCAATTTTTCAAAAAATTGATTGCTGTATAGCACACAGATGACACTGATTAAACAGATGACCACAGATTATTGTATCGCATCGCTGTTGAAACGCTTCGCTGTTTAAGGGTTTAAAGGTTTAAAGGTTTAAAAGGTTTCTCTTCTTTATTCTTCATTTGCTAATTTACAAATTTGCTAATTATCACTAACTTATTTGCATGAAAATAAGTTAGTTGCACATTCTCCTCCTTTGGAGGGGTGCCGAAGGCGGGGTGGTTTTTTTAGCGAATAGTGAATAATTAATAACGAAGAGTTTTTGCTGCAGCGAGGCGTTATATTTGTAAAAAAAACAACCTCTTCGATATACATTTAAAGAGTTTATAATCATAACTTTTTCTATAAATTAGAATACAATCATAATATTCTTCTTTTACTGGCTAGAATTTTAACAAAATGTTTTTTATAAATGATACTTTTTAACATTTTTTTTTAATTTAAAATGTATTTATTTTGCAGAAATTCAAACTGTTATAATTATTTTTTTTGTAATTTGAAAATACACAACAATTTTAAATTATTTTTGGGCACATGCAAATGTAACTTACGGATGCAAAAATAAAACAACAACTTTGTTACCCCGAAAGGGGTAACATGTGCGTAACCGTATGCAAGCGAAGCGCAGCTTACGGATGAATAATTCACCACAAAAACTCAACCCCGAATGGGGTTGCATTAAAAATATATATTATGAGTCATACTTCATTATTGTATCACATTGTCATCAGAACTAAAAACAACAAAAATACTCTTTCTCTAGAAAACTCTGAAGAGCTTTATAAATTCATTTGGGGAATAATTGAAAATAAAAAATGTAAATTATTTCGAATCAATGGAGTTGAAAATCATTTTCATCTTCTGGTTTCTATTCATCCTTCAATTGCTGTAGCAGATTTTGTGAGAGATATTAAAAGGAGCTCAAGCATGATGTTAAAAATGGCAAAAGGATATGAAAAGTTTAAAAGTTGGTCTGAAGGGTATGGTAGTTTTACTATTCATCATAGTGAAAAAGAAAACATAATCAAGTATATAAAAAATCAAAGAGAACACCATAATAAGATCACTTTCAAAGAAGAAATAAAAAAGATATTAAATGAATTTGGTTTGGATTTTGACGAGAATCATTGGAATTAGGGTATTGCTTCTAAGTAAAATCAACTTTTTTATGCAACCCCATTCGGGGTTGAAGATTGTGACTGAGGTTCATTCATCCGTAAGCTATGCTACGCTTGCATACGGTTACGCATATGCAACCTCTTCGAGGTTGGGCGGGTGGGACAGTTATCCCTCAGTCAAATTAATGCAATGAAATATTGGAAAGTCATAGGTCGTTAAGGGTTTCAATGAAACTGTCGAAGTGTAGAAGAGCCTTCGCGATAAAAGTAAGAATTCAAGCAATAAATTGCTTCATATCGAAAGCCGATGCCATGATCAACATTTCCTAGCTGCAGCGCGGCATTATATTTGTAAAACGTATCAATTGCCATGTACTTTATTACATGGCAATGATCGAAATTGCATAAACCGCAAAGGACGCCAAGATTTTCGCAAAGTTCGCAAAGAATAATTTGACAACGGACTACAGACAACGGACTACAGACAACGGAC
>JBLJBB010000062.1:0-98138 GCA_047638115.1 Bacteroidales bacterium
CAACCTACTCAACAGTTCAAGGATGTGATTCTGTATATACGCTTCATTTAACGGTTAATCCAGAGTATGCTTTCACAGAGAACCATGCCATTTGTAACGGAGAAACCTATTTGTGGCACGGAACCAACTATACTACAGCAGGAACCTACACTGCAACCTACTCAACAGTTCTAGGATGTGATTCTGTTTATACGCTGAATTTGACTGTAAATCCAGAATACACTTTCATCGAGAATCATGCTATTTGTACGGGAGAAACCTATTTATGGCACGGCACCAACTATACTGCCACAGGAACCTATACGGCAACCTACTCAACAGCTCAAGGATGTGATTCTGTATATACGCTCCATTTAACGATGAATCCTGAGTATGCTTTCACGGAGAACCATGCCATTTGTAACGGAGAAACTTATTTATGGCACGGAACCAACTATACTACAGCAGGAAACTACACTGCAACTTACTCAACAGCTCAAGGATGTGATTCTGTTTATACGCTTCATTTAACGGTGAATCCAGAGTATGCTTTCACGGAGAACCATGCCATTTGTGACGGAGAAACCTATTTGTGGCACGGAACCAACTATACTACAGCAGGAACCTACACTTCAACCTACTCAACAGTTCAAGGATGTGATTCTGTATATACGCTTCATTTAACGGTGAATCCAGAGTATGCTTTCACGGAGAACCATGCCATTTGTAACGGGGAAACCTATTTGTGGCACGGAACTAACTATACTACAGCAGGAACATACACTGCAACCTACTCAACAGCTCAAGGATGTGATTCTGTATATACGCTCCATTTAGAGGTGAATCCAGAGTATGCTTTCACGGAGAACCATGACATTTGTAACGGAGAAACTTATTTATGGCACGGAACCAACTATACAACAGCAGGAACCTACACTGCAACCTACTCAACAGTTCAAGGATGTGATTCTGTTTATACGCTCGATTTAACCGTAAATTTTTTACCTTCTGTTTTTATTGGAAACGATACAATAATTTGTAGTGGGGAAGCATTAGTATTAGATGCAGGAGCAAATAACTATTCAGTTCAATGGTCAAATGGAGAAACAACGCAAACAATCACAATAGTTCCATTACAAAACACAAACTATAGTGTTACGGTAATCAATTCTTTTGGATGTACAAATAGTGATGAGATAAGTGTTTCAGTTGAACCAATACCATTTATTGATTTCTTATCGAATCCAACTGTGGGGTGTTCTCCATTAACTGTTGATTTTTCATATATGGGACCGATAGGGGAGTCTTTGTGGAATTTTGGAGATGGGAATAATTCACCTCAAGAGAATCCAACCCATACTTACAATAATGAAGGGAGTTATTCAGTAACTCTCACCATTCAAACGACGTTATGTGACTATACTGCTGAAAAAATGGATTTAATTCGAGTAGATCCATTACCTGAAGCAGATTTTTATTTTATCCCGGATACCTGTAAAATTCAAAATTCAAATATTACTTTCTATTCAAATTCTATGGCATCAAATTGGTATTGGGATTTTGGAAATGGAAATTTTTCTACTCAAGAACCTCCTGTTAGTAATAAATATCCTGAGAAAATTGCGGATTATGAGGTAACGCTTACAATAGAAAATAGTTTTGGATGCCGAGATACTATAAAAAAAACAATAATATGTAACGAAGATATCTTAGAATTTCCAAACATTTTTACCCCTAATAACGATGGATATAATGATTACTTGGTCATTACAAATGCAGAAAAATATCCCGATAATAAGATTCAAATATTTAATAGATGGGGAAAATTAGTATTTGAAAAAAACTATTATGATAATAGTTGGGATGGAGGTAATCTTTCGAATGGGAACTATTATTATATATTTTATTATATGAATAGGTCATATCATTCTACATTGATTATTGCTCGATAAACATAGATATAAATTTGAAAAAATATATGAATCTTTATACTGAATCTCGTTTTATAAAAAGATTGTTTTTTTTGGTATTGTTTTTCATCATAACTAAGCAAGTTTTTTCACAAAACAATGTTGGTTTTGTTACAACCACCCCTCATCCATCTGCCATATTAGATTTGACATCCACTGAAAAGGGGTATTGCTTCCAAGGTTAACCTAAGCTCAAAAAGATTTGATAGTATCATCTATTCTATCCTTAATCATATATAATCTAACATGCATTAGGGCGGAGCCGAGAAAGCCCGCAAAGGTTTATGACGATGTGATGCAGGGAGTAAAAGAGCGAACTTGTGAGCTCCTTTTACGACCATGCAGTCACACGGATTAAACCTGCGGACTTGAAGGCGGAGACCGACCCCGAGGGAAGCGAGGGGGAATGCCCAAAATTAGTGAATAGTGAATAACTAATAGTGAATAGTATTAATGAAAAATGAATAATGAAGAAAATAAAATGAAAAAGTGTGGAATAGAAATAAAAATTTTTATTTTAAAAAAAATATTTATCAACAGCGAAATATGAATAAAAATTTTCGTATATTTGCCGACTTGAAAAATTTATTAAAGAAAGTGTGTTTCTTTTAGAGTGTTGATCGGGTTAGTTTATTGATTTTAAGCATAATAATGTTGGAATTTAAAGGGGAAAAAGTCAATAAATGAAAAAAAATGTTGCTATTTTAGAGATAAAATGCTTCCAAAAATTGAAAAAAAATTATAAAAATAAGAAAAAAAATAGTTGAAAAATGAAAATAGTTAATTATTTTAAGGAAACCTATGATGAGTTAGTTCACAAAGTTAGTTGGCCATCAGCTAAGGAGCTTCAAAATAGCGTTGTGATTGTATCTATTGCTTCCCTACTCATAGCATTTGTTGTGTTTTTGATGGATATATTCTTTAACGCGGGGATGAATTTTATGTTCCCGACTATTTAATAATCAATTATTTCGTTGGTATTCCAACTATCAAGAGTTTTAACTATGGCTACAATCGAGAAAAAGTGGTATGTGATCCGTGCTGTAACGGGAACAGAGAAGAAGGTGAAGCACGCAATTGATTGCGAGGTTGAGGGGAGTGCTCAGTTACAGAATATGGTATTACGCGTACTCATTCCAATGGAGAAAGTTCTACAAATTAGAAATGGTAAGAAAATTTTTAAAGAGAAGGCACTATTTCCAGGGTACATTTTGATTGAAGCAATCATGACCGGTGAAGTGGTTCACGGTTTATTAAGCATCCCTGGAGTCTTGGGCTTTGTAGGGTGTAAACGTAAAACAGATCCACCTATCGCACTACGTCCTGATGAAGTAACCCGCATGTTAGGAAAAGTTGACCAGTTTATCGAGCAAGATGCTGAAGTTGATATTCCATTCATTGTAGGTGAAGAGGTTAAAGTTACTGATGGTCCGTTCAACACTTTTTCTGGTATTATTGAAGAGATCAATACCGAGAAGAAGAAGCTGAAAGTTATGGTGAAAATTTTCGGGCGAAAAACTCCACTTGAGTTGGGTTATTTGCAGGTTGAAAAAATGTAGTATCAGCAAAAAAATGTTAAGTTACAAACAGTTAAATTAAAAAAAATGGCAAAAGAAGTATCTGCGCTAATTAAGTTGCAAATCAAAGGGGGAGCGGCAAACCCATCTCCACCAGTAGGTCCAGCATTAGGATCTAAAGGTGTGAATATCATGGAGTTCTGCAAGCAGTTCAACGCACGTACGCAAGAGATGGCAGGAAAAATTGTTCCTGTAATCATTACTGTTTACAAAGACAAGTCATTTGACTTTATCACCAAAACCCCTCCAGTACCTGTCCAATTAATGGAAGTTACTAAACTACCAAAAGGATCCAAAGAGCCAAACCGTAATAAGGTTGCCAATGTATCTTGGGATCAAGTTCGCACAATTGCAGAAGGCAAGATGGTGGATTTGAACTGTTTCAATATCGAATCAGCAATGAGTATGGTAGCTGGAACAGCAAGAAGTATGGGTATCACTGTAAAAGGTGGTGACAATCCTTTTGAAAAGAATTAATAATTAAGTAATAACAAATCAACATGGCAAAAATATCAAAAAAACGCAAAGAAGCTTTTGCTAAATTTGATAAGAACAAAGTTTACTCTTTGGCTGAAGCAGTTCAAGTTGTGAAGGATATTACCTATACCAAATTTGATGCCTCTTTCGATATTGATGTACGTTTAGGCGTAGATCCAAGAAAAGCAAATCAAATGGTAAGAGGTATTGTAGCTTTACCACACGGAACTGGAAAAGTTGTAAGAGTATTAGTTCTTTGTACTCCTGATAAGGAAGAAGAAGCAAAAGCAGCCGGTGCTGATCATGTAGGATTAGATGAATATGTAGATAAAATCAAAAAAGGTTGGACAGACATAGACGTTATAATTACCATGCCAAGCGTAATGCCTAAAATCGGTGCATTAGGAAAAATTTTAGGTCCACGTGGTTTAATGCCTAATCCAAAAGCAGGCACAGTAACTATGGATATTGGAAAAGCAGTTGCTGATGTAAAAGCCGGTAAAATCGATTTCAAAGTTGACAAATACGGGATTATACATTCAGGAATCGGGAAAGTTAATTTTGCTCCTGACAAACTTGCAGAAAATGTTAAAGAGATTATGTCAACCATTATTAAACTCAAACCAACTGCTGCAAAAGGTACCTATATTAAAAGTATTTTCTTGTCAAGCACAATGAGTCCTGGTGTACAAGTTGATGTGAAATCAGTTACAGTATAATCTAAAAAGCTAAGTTAAATTATGAAACAAGAACAAAAAAGTGTTATCATAGAAGCAATCGAGAGAGATTTAGCTGATTATCAACATGTTTATGTAACCGATATTTCCGGATTTACAGTAGAAACTGTTAATCAATTAAGAAGACAATGTTTCCGTAGAGACATCAAATTAAAAGTTGTAAAAAATACACTTTTAAAAAGAGCTATGGATCAATCTCCAGTTGATTATTCTGAAATCTATCCAGCATTAACAGGTGTTACGTCAATCATGCTATCTAATACAGGTAATGCACCTGCAAGATTGATCAAAGAGTTTCGCGTGAAAAACAAAAAACCTTTGGTAAAAGCAGCATTTATTGAAGAGTGCACCTATTTTGGTGATGATCAGTTAGATAATTTATGCAACATTAAGTCTAGAGAAGAACTTATTGGTGGCATAATCGGTTTATTACAATCTCCAGCAAGAAACGTTATTTCCGCTTTACAATCTGGTGGATCTACAATTGCAGGTGTAGTAAAAACTTTATCTGAAAGATAACAAAAACAAAAAAACAATTAAAAGAAATAATTAGTCAATAACATTTTAAAAAATAAGTATTATGGCAGATTTGAAAGCATTTGCAGAACAATTAGTTAATTTAACCGTTAAAGAAGTTAATGAATTAGCTAAAATTTTAAAAGACGAGTATGGTATTGAACCAGCAGCAGCAGCAGTAGCAGTAGCAGCAGGTCCAGCCGCAGCAGCAGTTGAAGTTGAAGAAAAAACTGAGTTTGATGTAATCTTAAAAGCAGCAGGCCCTAACAAACTACAAATTGTTAAACTTGTAAAAGAATTAACAAGCTTAGGTTTGAAAGAAGCTAAAGAATTAGTAGACGCTGCTCCAAAACCAATTAAAGAAGCCGTTTCTAAAGACGAAGCTGAAGGTTTGAAAAAATCATTAGAAGAAGCTGGTGCTGAAGTAGAAGTAAAATAATTTCTACAACCCGAAACCTCAAGAGTACAAACTTCCACTTCAGGGTGGAAGTCTTGTACTTATTGTTGTATATACAGATTACGTTAATCTGAACTCATAGAACTGCCTTATTACTCGTGTTTTCCACAAAAAAATAACCTATAAAATAAAATTACCTTGGCTACATTCAAACAAAGATTTAGTTTTGCATCCACCCGTCCGGTGGAATATCCAGACTTTTTGGATATACAATTAAAATCGTTCCAAGATTTTTTCCAAATAGATACAGATTCAGAACGAAGACACCAAGAGGGTCTTTATCGAGTTTTCGCCGAAAACTTTCCTATATCTGATGCAAGAAACAGTTTCGTTTTAGAATTTTTAGATTACTACATCGATGGTACAAGATACTCCATGGATGAGTGTCTCGAAAGAGGATTGACCTATAGCGTCCCTCTTAAAGCTAAAATGAAATTATCATGCAATGACTTAGATCATGAAGATTTTGAAACAGTTATCCAAGATGTTTATCTTGGTATGGTTCCTTACATGACCCCTAGAGGCACATTTATCGTTAATGGTGCTGAACGTGTAGTTGTATCTCAATTACATAGATCTCCAGGTGTGTTTTTTGGATCATCGTTTCATAACAATGGATCTCAACTCTATTCGGCTAGAATTATTCCATTCAAAGGTTCTTGGATGGAGTTTACAACAGATATCAATAACGTAATGTATGCGTATATTGATCGAAAAAAGAAATTACCTGTAACCACGCTACTAAGAGCTATTGGATATGAAACAGATAAAGATATTCTGGATATTTTCAATATTGCTGAAGAGGTTAAAGTTACAAAAGCAAATTTAAAGAAAAATATCGGTAGAAAATTTGCTGCACGTGTCGTTAAATTAAGAAATGAAGATTTCGTTGATGGTGAAACGGGTGAAGTATTTAACATTGAACGTACAGAACTAATTATTGACCGAGAAACCATATTTGAGGAGCAACATATCAATAAAATTATTGATGCAAATATTAAAACTGTATTATTCCATAGAGAAGAAACGACTACAGATTACTCTGTTATCTTTAATACTTTGCAAAAAGATCCTGCGAACTCAGAAAAACAAGCTATAGAATATATATATTTACAATTGCGTAACACTGCTGCTCCTGATGAAGAAGCTGCTCGTTCTGCTCTTGAAAAACTCTTCTTCTCTGATAAAAGATATGACCTTGGAGAAGTGGGACGTTATCGTATCAATAAAAAATTAAACCTAAATATCCCTATGGAAACAGGTATCCTAACAAAAGAGGATATCATTTCTATCATAAAATACTTAGTGGAGTTAATCAATTCCAAAACTGATGTTGATGATATTGACCACTTAAGTAACAGACGTGTTAGAACCGTGGGAGAACAATTATATAACCAATTCTCAGTGGGTTTATCACGTATGGCAAGAACTATTCGTGAGAAAATGAATGTACGTGATAATGAAGTGTTTGCACCAGCAGATTTGATTAATGCTAAAACACTCTCCTCCGTTATCAATTCATTTTTTGGAACCAATCAGTTATCTCAATTTATGGATCAAACCAATCCACTCTCTGAGATTACTCACAAAAGAAGAATTTCTGCTCTAGGACCTGGTGGTTTATCCAGAGAACGTGCAGGATTTGAAGTACGTGACGTTCACTATACACATTATGGCCGTTTATGTACTATTGAAACTCCTGAAGGGCCAAATATTGGTTTGATCTCCTCTTTATGCGTTTTTGCAAAAATTAATAAATTGGGATTCATCGAAACTCCATATAGAAAAGTTACAAATGGTATTGTTCAATTCCAAGATGATCCAATCTATCTAAGTGCCGAAGAGGAAGAAAATAAAATTATTGCTCAGGCAAAATCTGATATGGATGAAAATGGAGTGCTTTCTGAAAAAGTTAAAGCACGTCAATTAGCTGATTATCCTATCGTTCAAAAAGAGCAAGTTGACTTAATAGACATCGCTCCTAACCAAATTGCATCCATTGCAGCGTCATTAATTCCATTCCTTGAGAATGATGATGCGAACCGTGCGTTGATGGGATCAAACATGATGCGTCAAGCTGTGCCACTTTTAATTCCTGAAAGACCAATTGTTGGTACAGGTCTTGAAAAACAAGTGGCTATTGACTCCCGTGCTTTAATTTTGGCTGAAGGTGATGGTGTTATAGATTATGTTGATGCTCAAAAAATTGTTGTTAATTATAATTTTACTGAAACAGAAAAATTGGTAAGTTTTGATTCTAATATTAAAACTTATGAATTACAAAAATTCAAAAGAACCAACCAAAATTCTTGTATCAATACTAAACCAATAGTAACGAAAGGTCAAATTGTTAAAAAAGGTGACGTACTTACAGAAGGTTATGGTACTAAAGATGGAGAATTAGCATTAGGTAGAAATATGATGGTAGCATTCATGCCTTGGAAAGGGTACAATTTTGAGGATGCTATCGTAATCTCTGAAAGAGTTGTTAAAGAGGATATCTTTACTTCTATTCATATTGAAGAGTTTACATTGGAAGTACGTGATACCAAACGTGGTATTGAAGAGTTAACCAATGATATTCCGAATGTATCTAATGAAGCAACTAAAGATTTAGGAGAAGATGGATTGATCCGTATTGGTGCAGAAATCAATGAAGGGGATATCCTCATTGGAAAAATTACACCAAAAGGGGAATCTTATCCTACCCCTGAAGAAAAATTGTTAAGAGCGATTTTTGGAGATAAAGCGGGTGATGTTAAAGATGCATCACTTAAAGCACCTCCTTCAATGAAAGGTGTTGTTATTGGCGCAAAATCTCTTTCCAGATTAACAAAAGATAGAAAAGCACGCTCTAAAGAGAAAGATATTATCTCTGAAATTGAAGCTACTTATAATAAAAAATTAGCTGAATTAAAAGAATCTATCGTTAATAAGATGTATAAATTATTGGAGGGAAAAATTTCTCATAATGTTTACGACAGCTCTAAAAATGTTGTAATTCAAAAAGGAGCAAAATTCTCTCAAAAGATGTTAGCATCTATTAACTACTCTTCTGTAACTGTATCAAAATGGACAAATGATCCAAAAATCAATGTACTCGTTTCTGAAATTATTAGAAATTATCTCGTAAAAGAGAGAGATATTGTTGCTAAATTAACTAGAGAGAAATTTGATGCAACCATAGGTAGTGAACTTCCAAATGGTATTGTACAAATGGCAAAAGTTTACGTTGCATCTAAACGTAAATTAAAAGTTGGAGATAAAATGGCGGGTCGTCACGGTAATAAAGGTATCGTAGCACGCGTCGTTCGTCAAGAAGATATGCCATTCTTAGAAGATGGTCGTCCAGTGGATATCGTTTTAAATCCGTTGGGTGTACCTTCCCGTATGAACTTAGGACAAATTTACGAAACTGTTCTTGGTTGGGCAGGAAAAGAGTTAGGTATGCACTTTGCAACTCCAATTTTTGATGGAGCATCCATTGCTGAAATTAATGAATTAATGGAAAAAGCAAAGCTTCCTGTTAATGGAAGTACTCAACTATATGATGGTGGAACTGGAGAAAAATTCCACCAAAAAGTAACTGTTGGTTATATTTATATGATCAAACTTCATCACATGGTTGACGATAAAATGCATGCACGTTCTATAGGACCATACTCTTTAATTACACAACAACCTCTAGGAGGTAAAGCCCAATTCGGGGGACAACGTTTTGGAGAGATGGAAGTATGGGCAATTGAGGCATTTGGTGCAGCCAATATTCTACAAGAGATTCTTACGATTAAGTCTGATGACGTTATCGGTAGAGCAAAAGCGTATGAAGCCATTGTTAAAGGTGAAAATATGCCGATTCCAAGACTCCCAGAGTCTTTCAATGTGTTGGTAAACGAATTACGTGGACTTGCACTAGATGTCAAATTTGATTAATCATTTAAATTAAAATTAGATCATGGCTTTCAGAAAAGATAATAATACTAGAAAAGAGTTTTCAAACATAACCATTAGTCTTGCCTCTCCAGAAACCATTTTGGAGCAATCTTTTGGTGAAGTTTTAAAACCTGAAACCATTAACTATAGAACATATAAACCAGAACGTGAAGGTCTTTTCTGTGAAAAGATCTTCGGTCCTGTTAAAGACTGGGAATGTCACTGTGGAAAATACAAAAGGATCCGTTATAAAGGGATTGTTTGTGACCGTTGCGGTGTTGAAGTTACAGAAAGAAAAGTTCGTAGAGAAAGAATGGGTCATATTCAACTGGTTGTGCCAGTTGCTCACATTTGGTTCTTTAAATCGCTCCCTAACAAAATTGGAGCTTTATTGGGTTTAACATCCAAACTGATTGATGCAGTTGTTTATTATGAAAAATTTATAGTTGTTCAACCAGGTGTTTTAGAGACCGAAAAAGTTAAAAAAGGTGTTCTTCTTACAGAAGAGGAATACTTCGAATTAATCGATCAATTACCCGCTGAAAATAAATTATTAGAGGATACTGATCCTAATAAATTTATTGCTAAAATGGGAGCAGAGGGGCTTTATGACCTACTTTGTACATTAGATTTAGATAAAGAATCTTATGAATTACGCGATAAAGCAAATTCAGAAACTTCTCAACAAAGAAAACAAGATACTTTAAAGAGATTACAAGTTTTTGAAGCATTCAGAGATAGTAGAAAAAGAGCGGTAAATAAACCAGAATGGATGATTGTGAAAATTGTTCCAGTTATCCCACCTGAATTACGTCCTTTAGTTCCTCTAGATGGTGGAAGATTCGCTACTTCAGATTTGAATGATCTTTATCGTCGCGTAATTATTAGAAATAATCGTTTAAAAAGATTAATTGAAATCAAAGCTCCAGACGTAATCATGCGTAATGAAAAACGTATGTTACAAGAAGCTGTCGATTCATTATTCGATAATTCAAAAAAAGCAAACGCTGTAAAAACAGAATCTAATAGAGCTTTAAAATCTTTATCTGATAGTTTAAAAGGGAAACAAGGTCGTTTCCGTCAAAACTTATTAGGTAAACGTGTTGACTATTCAGGTCGTTCTGTTATCGTAGTTGGTCCAGAACTTCATTTGAATGAATGTGGTTTACCAAAAGATATGGCTGCTGAATTATTTAAACCATTCATTATCAGAAAAATTCTTGAAAGAGGAATCGTGAAAACGGTAAAATCTGCAAAGAAAATAGTAGATAGAAAAGATCCAGTTGTTTGGGAGATCCTAGAAAATATTTTAAAAGGACACCCAGTAATGTTAAACCGTGCTCCTACACTACACCGATTGGGTATTCAAGCATTTCAGCCAAAATTAGTTGAGGGTAAGGCAATTAGATTACACCCACTTTGTTGTACTGCGTTTAACGCCGACTTTGACGGTGACCAGATGGCGGTTCACGTTCCACTTGGAAATGCTGCTGTTTTGGAAGCTCAAATGTTGATGATCGCTTCTCATAACATCTTAAATCCTGCAAATGGGGCTCCTGTTACTGTACCATCTCAAGACATGGTTCTTGGTCTTTATTATATTACTAAAGAACTAAGATCTACTCCTGAATTTAAAGTAATGGGTGAAGGTAGAGTATTCTACTCACCTGAAGAGGTTATCATTGCTTATAATGAGAAAAAAGTTCATTTAAATGCCATTATTCAATGTAGAGTTGATCTTAAAGGGGATGGGAATATGGTTAGAATTGAAACTACTGTAGGTAGAATCATGTTCAATCAAGTTGTACCAGTAGGATACAATTATGTAAATGAACTCCTTACGAAAAAATCATTAAGAGATATTATTGGATCAATTTTGGTTAAGTTTGGCAATGCTAAAACTGCAAAATTCCTGGATGATATCATGGGATTAGGTTTTAGAATGGCATTTGAAGGTGGATTATCATTTAACTTAGGAGATGTAATCATTCCTGCTGAAAAAACGCCATTGATTGAAGATTCAAATGCTCAAATTGAAGAGATCACCATGAACTATAACATGGGTTGGATCACAAATACTGAACGTTACAACCAAGTTATTGATGTATGGTCACATACCAATGCAAGATTAAGTAATATATTATTAGATCAAATTTCTAAAGATAGACAAGGTTTCAACCCAGTACACATGATGCGTCACTCTGGAGCTCGTGGATCTGCTGAACAGGTTCGTCAGCTTTCAGGGATGCGTGGTTTGATGGCTAAACCTACCAAAGCTAATGCTGGTGGTGGTGAGATTATCGAAAACCCAATCTTATCAAACTTCAAAGAAGGTTTGTCAGTATTGGAATACTTTATCTCTACGCACGGTGCTCGTAAAGGTTTGGCGGATACAGCGTTAAAAACTGCAGATGCGGGTTACTTGACACGTCGTTTGGTGGATGTATCTCATGATGTTATCATCACTGAAGAGGATTGTGGTACATTAAGAGGTATGACTATCGGAGCACTTAAGAAAAATGAAGAGATAGTTGAATCTCTATCAGATAGATTGTTAGGTCGTGTTACTTTACATGATGTTTACGATCCACAAACAGGAAATCTGATTGTTAAAGCTGGAGAAGAACTCAATGAAATGTATTGTGCGAAAATTGCTGCTACTCCAATTGAGGAAGTTGAAATTCGTTCAGTACCAACTTGCGAAGCTAAACAAGGTGTTTGTCAAAAATGTTATGGTAGAAACTTAGCAAACGGAAAAATGGTTCAAATAGGTGAAGCTGTAGGAGTAATTGCTGCACAGTCAATCGGTGAGCCAGGTACACAGTTAACATTACGTACTTTCCACGTTGGGGGGGTTGCGGGTAACGTTGCAGCTCATAGTAAAATAGTTGCTAAATATGCCGGTATTTTAAGTATTGATGAACTTAGATTCCTTACAAAAATAGATGAAAATGGTAATACAATCTATAAAGTAATTGGACGTTCTGCAGAAATGAAAATTATTGACCGCAAAACGGGTATTGCTCTATCATCTTCAAATATTCCTTATGGTGCTACACTCTATTTTAAACATTCTGATGATGTTCAAAAAGGTGATACCATTGCAGAATGGGATCCATATAACGCTTTGATTTTATCTGATGTTGATGGTAAAGTTCAATTCCAAGATATTATCGAAGGGGTTACTTACCGTATTGAAACAGATGAACAAACCAATATTCACGACAAAGTGATTGTTGAAAGTCGTTTGAAAACTAAAAACCCAAGTATTTTTATTATCGATGATGAGGGTGATGTAGTTAAAAGCTTCGATATTCCTGTTGGAGCACGTCTTTCTGTTGAAAATGGTCAAACCGTTAATTCAGGAGATATTTTAGTTAAAATTCCAAGATCATTTGGTAAATCTGGTGACATCACGGGAGGTCTTCCACGTGTAACTGAACTTTTCGAAGCGAGAAATCCTTCTGATCCTGCTATCGTTTCTGAAATCGATGGTGTGGTTACTTTCGATAAAAAATTGAAGAGAGGTAATCGTTCTGTAAAAGTAACGTCTAAAACTGGAGAGGAAAAAACATATCTAATCTCTACGTCTAAACAAATTTTGGCTCAAGAAAATGACTTTGTGAAAGCTGGAACTCCACTTTCTGAAGGTGTTTTAACACCATCTGATATTTTAAATATTAAAGGGTCAATGAAAGTTCAAGAGTATATCGTTAATGAAATCCAGGAGGTGTATCGTCTTCAAGGTGTGAAAATTAACGACAAACACTTCGAAGTTATCGTTCGTCAAATGATGAGAAAAGTTGAAATTGGTGATCCTGGTGATACTAAATTCTTACAAGGAGAGTTGATTAATAAACTTGATTTCCAAAATGAAAATGACCAAATTTGGGAAAAGAAAGTAGTCGTTGATGCTGGAGATTCTACAGAATATCAAAAAGGTCAAATCATTAATGCGAAAAAACTAAGAGATGAAAACTCTTTCCTTAAACGTAAAGATATGAAGTTGATTGAAGTTCGTGATGCAAGACCAGCAACAGGTCGCCCAATTTTACAAGGGATCACAAGAGCTTCACTACAAACTCGTAGTTTTATCTCTGCTGCTTCTTTCCAAGAAACAACAAAAGTACTAACAGACGCCGCTATTAATGCAAAATCTGACCCATTATCTGGTATGAAAGAGAATGTTATCGTTGGACATTTAATTCCTGCTGGAACTGGTTTGTCAGATTATCAAAACATTCTCGTGGGTTCTAAAGAAGAGTATGAATCATTATTGGCATCTAAAAGTTAAAAATTATGCAAGAAGAGAAAATTGATATCCATTTAAGTGAAGAGATTGCACAAGGTGTATATTCTAACTTAGCAATTATTACCCATTCTCATGCAGAGTTTGTTGTAGATTTTGTTTCACTAATGCCAGGAATTCCAAAAGGTACTGTGAGATCCAGAATCATTCTTACTCCTCAAAATGCCAAAAGGTTACTTCATGCACTGAACGAAAATATTCAAAAGTTTGAACAAAAAAATGGTCAAATTCAAGATAATGCTCCTCAAATGATCCCAGTTCTCGGGAATACTGGAGGTAAAGCATAGACTCAATCTAATTATACTAAAAAGCTGTCCGTAAAGACAGCTTTTTTTTTTGTACTTAAGAAACTAAATGATTTCAAAATTTTATATAGCATTAGATAATAAACATTCATTTGTTCAGTTTTATTTGAAAACATTTTTTTACTATTGCAGATTTTTCTGTACATTTGTAAGTTCAACATTTTTATTATGAAAATTAAAAAAATAGTTCCATTTATATTGATCATCAGTGTTTTACTCATTTCAATGACACTGTCTGCTCAAACCAAAAAATCAGTTTTAAAACTTTGTGAAAAAGCAGTCGTTGAAATCGAAAATAGAAATTTTGATAAAGCCATTGTATTGTTACAGAAAGCGTTAAAAAAAGATTCTCTCTATCCAGAGATTTATATTAGATTGGGAGATGCTTATAATTTTACACTTCAATCTGAAAATGCTGCAGCATGTTACAATAGAGCAATTCAACTTTTTGAAGATCCAAATCCGATTTTGTATATGTTTGCTGCTGATGAAGAGTTAAAATCTGGAAAATATCAGGAAGCACTCCTTAATTATCAAAAGTTTTTACAAAAATCAACGAAACAAGATCTAATTTTGGAGGTGGAAAACAATGTTAAAAAATGTAAGTTTGGTATTGAAGCACTCAAAAATCCTGTGAATATGCACCCTGTGAATTTAGGACCTTCCATTAATTCAGAATGGGATGAGTATTTGGCCACTTTAACAGCTGATGAACAAGAGATGATCTATACCGTTAGAAGACCAAGAGATGCCAAAACAATTTGTACATTTTGCATGACTGAAGAAGATTTTTATGCCAGTATTAACCAAGATTCTGTATGGCAACTCAGATATCCACTTGGGGCTCCTGTAAATTCTTCCTATAACGAAGGAGCGCAAACTATTTCTCCCGATGGAAAGTATCTCTTTTTTACATTGTGCAATGCTGAAAGTGGATATGGAAGTTGTGATCTATATTGGTCAAAAAGAATAGGTGGAAGATGGTCTAGACCGAGAAATTTTGGTGCACCTGTGAATACAAATAATTGGGAATCACAACCTTCAATAGCTCCAGATGGGAAAACCATCTATTTTAATTCAAATAGAGAGGGTTCTATTGGAAAATCAGATATTTGGAAAACTGAAATGATTGAAGAGGGAGTGTTTTCCGTTCCTGTGAATTTGGGACCAGAAATCAATACTGTTCATGAAGAGAATGCCCCATTTATTCACCCAGATGGGACAACCCTCTATTTTGTTTCGGATGGACATATTGGTATGGGTGGGAGAGATATTTTCTATGCTACTTTACTTGCAGACCAAACCTGGAGTAACCCAATAAATATGGGATATCCTATTAATACTTCTGCTGATGAATTGAATATTTTTATCAATGCTATTGGGACAAAAGCTTACTACTCTTCCGATAAAGAGGGAGGTTTAGGGGGAATGGATATTTATTATTTTATGCTCGATGAGCATTTAAGACCAATCCCAGTAACTTATATGAAAGGTAAAGTGAAAGATAGCGACACGGGGCAACCTCTGGAAGCAGAAATTGAAATGGTTGATTTGAATATGAATAAAGTGATCACTTCTACCAAATCTGATCCTGTAACTGGGGAGTTTTTGGCTTGTATTAAAACGGGTACTAATGTGTTACTCAATATTTCTCACCCATTTTATCTTTTTTATTCTGATAATTTTTATTTAAAAACAATAACCTCTGAGTTGGAACCTATTATTAAAGATATTCTACTAGAGAAACCATCGAAAGGTAAAACTTTGGTTATGAATAATGTATTTTTCGAATTTAACCAAAGCTCCTTAAAAACGGAATCATTTGTTGAACTTGATTTACTTGTCCATTTTTTATCTCAGAATAATAGATTAAAAGTAGAAATTGGGGGACACACTGATGATCAAGGAGCAGAAGATTATAACCAAAAACTATCTCTAGAAAGAGCTGAGTCTGTATATAAATATTTGATATCTAAAGGAATAAAATCAGAGAGACTCACTTTTAAAGGGTATGGAGAAAAGAATCCTATCGCTTCAAATGAAACCGAAGAGGGGAGGGCTTCTAACAGAAGAACAGAAATAACTATTATTGAGAATTAAACCTATGGAGATTATTAACACACCAATAAACCAGTTAATCATATTAAAACCTACACTTTTTTACGATCATAGAGGTTATTTTTTTGAATCGTATAATCAAAAATTATTTAAACAGTTAAACATAGATTATACTTTTGTACAAGACAATCAATCTGAATCTAAAAAAGGGGTTATCCGAGGTTTACATTTTCAAAACCCTCCTTTCGCCCAAGCCAAATTGGTGAGAGTTATTCAAGGAGAAATCCTTGATGTTGCCGTAGATTTGAGAAAAGAGAGTGCCACTTTTGGCCAATCTTATAAGGTTCATCTTTCTGGAGAGAATCAGCTTCAACTACTTATTCCAGAAGGATTTGCACATGGATTTGTTGCTTTAGAAGATCACACGATTGTGCACTACAAGTGTTCTCAATTCTATAATAAAGAAGCAGAGGGAACCATCCTCTATAACGATCCCAGTTTGAATATTGATTGGGAAATTGAAAATCCTATTTCTACCGAAAAAGACTTACAAGGAGTTTCGTTTAAGAACTATGTTTCCCCTTTTTAGATTTTTTTAATTGCTGCTTACTTTTTATGCAGTGCAATTAGGTAAATGAATTAACCACAGAGTATCACAGAGCTAAAACCTGATAGCTAAAACCTGATAGCTGAACCCAAAACCTAAATTACCACTTGAAGGGTAGTTCTGTTCTTTTGCTCAACAAAAATTTTCTTATTTCCAATCACTTTCTCAATCGCTGCCACATTATAGTGTCTGATGGTGATTAAATCAACTTGCTCATTGTATTTAATTTTGTATTTTTTAGAAAACTCTGCGATAAGTTGTTGTGTAACTGTCGGATTGTGATCTATACATATTGAAAAACTTAATGCAGAGTTTTGCATAAGGTTTATCTTTACATGGTGATCTGAAAGTACATTGAAAATTTCTGATAAATTATTAACAGCAATGAAGGAAAAATCTTTAGGATAGATGGAGATTAAAACCTGATTGTTCTTGATAATATACGAAGGGATGTATGAAGATGGATTTACATCTGCAATAATGGAACCCTCGTCTAATGGAGCTTCAAACGATTTTACATACAATGGAATCTGTTTGTTTTGTAGCGGTTTTAATGTTTTTGGGTGGATAATTGTCGCTCCATAATATGACAACTCAATCGCTTCTTCATAAGGGATCTCATCAAGTTTAATAGCATCAGGAAATCTTTTGGGATCAGCATTTAAGAGTCCAGGAACATCTTTCCAAATAGTTACGTCTGTTGCATTTATTGAGTATGCGATTATTGCAGCCGTATAATCAGATCCTTCTCTCCCTAAAGTAGTTGTACTTTTTTCGATTGTACCTCCTATAAACCCTTGAGTGATTTTAATTTCTTCTGGGAATTTTTGAAATGCATCTTTGATAAGATGTTCGGTAGTTTCCCAATCCACTTGTCCCTCCCTGAATCGGTTGTCTGTTCGAATCATCTTTGCTGCATCCAGAAGTTTATTTGGAGTACCATGTGCATTTAAAAAGGCAGAAACAATGGTAGTAGAAAGATATTCTCCAAAAGGTATAATTCTATCATATTCATAATCATACTCTTCAGATGGTTCTTCTTGTAAAATACCTGAAAGTTTTTGAAATATAGGATCAACAAATTTTGAAATTTCTGAACTATTATTTTCTAATTCATGTATGATAGCATAGTGATAATGAAATAGTTGATCGTATAGTTCTTTTACTTTTGATGGAGCATTATGCCAAGCATCTAAAATTTGTTCCATCAGATTTGTTGTTTTCCCCATAGCAGAAATAACAACTACCAAAGAATCTCCTTTAAAAAGGGTGATGATCTTTTGTAAATTTCTAACTCCAGCACTATCTTTTATGGATGCGCCTCCAAACTTAAATACTCTCATTATTTTTCAGAATAGATTACAGCTAAAACCGTTTTTCCTACAACTTCTAAGGTCCTCCTGTCTATGTTCGACATGTTATCCATGGAAGTATGCCATGTATAATTGAATCCTGTACCTGTAGAATTATCTTGATGAATGATATTAACCATAGGTATTCTAGCGATTCGGTTTACATAAATATGATCATCAATAATTGGGTTACCTGGTTGATTGATAAAATAATCTTTAAATCCTAAACGATGCGCTTGTCCCCAAATTTTTGATACAATATTTTGTGCATATTGGATAGAGATACCTTCATGAAAAAACTGAGCATTTTTTCCACCAACCATATCAAGCAAAATTCCATAATTGGCTCTATAACCTGGTTTGTGTGGGGTTCTTGACCAATATTGAGATCCTAAACACCACCAATCTCCTTCAATTTGTGCACTGGAAGGAGGCCCCCAGTCTTCTGCATCAAAAAAGATAATATCAATACCAATTTCTGGATTTTTTATGGAAAGTTGACGAGCTATTTCTAATAATACACCTACACCACTAGCACCATCGTTAGCCCCATCTATGGGAGTATCTTTCTTTAATGGATCAGCATCATGATCTGCAAAAGGCCTGCTATCCCAGTGTGCTCCCAGCAAAATTCTATTTGTTTTTTCTGGTTCAAATGATCCAATAATATTTTGGGATTTTAGTTTTTTCCCCTCATAATTTGTGGCAATAAAATTTTGAATATAAACTGTGTCACAAAAAGATTGTAATGTGGCAGCTAAATAAGCAGCACATTCCTGATGAGGTTTTGTATTCGGTATTCTATACCCAAAAGAGACTTGCTTGTTTACGTAAAAATAAGCTGAATCGGCATCAAAATTTGGTGCCGATTCAAATAGAGTGTTTTGGGTTTTCACATCTTTTTTATGGTTATTACAAGAAAAAGATACCATTGCTAAAACACATAGCAATATTGAAAATTTCTTCATTTATAAAGTTTATAATACTGTTATTGTTCCTTTCTTTATCCTTTCAATACCTTTATCATCCACGTAAATTAAAACATATTGATAGATTACATTGAGAGGTACTTCTCCTCTTACTTCTCCACACCAAACAAACTCCTTGTTAAAAGTACGGTAAACTATCCCTCCAAAACGATCAAATATGGTAAAATCGATGCTACTAATCAAATTAGAGGAATGAATTCTTATACAATCATTTAATGTGTTTTTATCGGATGGTGTAATTGCTGATGGAATAAAAACAGGTGGCTCACACGCTAATATTTTTATTGATGCTTTTGCTGTACATTCGTTTTCATCTGTTATGGTTACACTATATGTTCCATGTTTTGTAACTATGATTGATTCCTGAGTCTCTTCAGTACTCCAAAGATAGTTTACATTTGGATTGTTAGGAATAGCAACCAATTCTGTTGAAAAGACATCACAGTAATCTTGCAATTGCTCTATTCTAACTTGGGGTTTATCAATAGTAAGTGTCACTGAAACAACACTATCACAACCGTTCCATGCTGCATTTGGATAGGTAACGGTATAAGTACCCTCTGCAGACCATGTGTAGTTATCGTTTGGACTCATCAATGGATCAGTGTATACAAAAGGAAGTTTCTCTTCACATGTGGATACTTCATCTGTACCATAGGTATTTTCACTCGGAGCAAGCGTTATAGTCATGATCGTATCTAAATTACATATACTATCTGCATCCCATATAGTGAGTCTTACATCATATGGCCCAGTTCCAGCGTAAATATGAGTTGGACTGATTTCTGTTGAAGTTATTCCATCACCATAGTCCCATAAAACATACTGAATGGGCTGATTTTCTATTTGATTATTGTTGGTTTTAATAATCTCACTAGTATTCGTAAATTGAACCTTATTATTACAATTGTCAAATTTTTGTTCCCAAGTAAAACTTGGATATAAATCGTAATAGTTGATATATGCATACTGCGAAATTGTACTCCCAATAATTGAAGTAAATTGACATTCAAATGATACTTCTGTAGTATTCCTAATGCGTGTTATTTCTCTTCCATTTAAATTAGGTTGTAGGATCCCATTTATAAACCATTTATAATCTTCAAATCCATTAGGGGCACGTAAATATACCATGTCATCACCACATGCTTGAACATTTATGGCTGCTCTTGTTCCAAATCCAGTAAAATAGCAATATGCTCTGTGATAATTTGCACTACATTCAGAAACCAATGTTCGAAGTCGTATAGTATCTCCTACATGATCACTTAAGTCTACTGCAATTCTAAACCAGCTACACCAAAAAACACCATCATCAAATGAAGGGTTTGAAGTGGGGGCATTGCATGTATATTGAGTGGCACCATCTACTAAAGGAAAAGTGTAAGGGTGATTTTCAGCATCTGCACCTTTTGGGAGTACATAAAACGAACTATGCATAGGATTAGGTGTTAAAAAATTCCCATATAAGTCGGTTACTTCAAGTCTAAATAAAGGATTTCGCCATCTTCTATGAGAGGCATCTAAGGGGTTTGTAGCTACAAAAGTCAACCAAAAAACCAATAAGTTTTCTTCTTCAGTGGGGATAAAGTAATATGAAGTAGTCATCCCTGTATTTCCAGAAACAGTACCTTCTAAAGGTGTAGTATTGCCCATACGTAAAACTCGAGGTATTCCATAAGATGTGGTATCCCAGTCTGAAAATTCAATAGGATTAGGAAATGTTGATAATTTATAAATATCACTATTATTATAATTCCAACAAGTATTATGGTCAAGTGTTGGGGCAGACAAAATATGAAGAGCATTGGGAATATTTGACGCATTTGAAACTGTAGCATGGCCTGAGGGAATTGATATAGGTCTCCATCCGTTAGCTACTGTTGTGTCTCTTGGAATCCAAGCTCCAGATGTTATTCTGCAGTAATTCATAGTATTAAACCCAGATAATGTTTGAGGAACTAATATTGGAATTCCATGATAAGGGACAATCCCATTAGGTAATTGCGCATGAATCATATTGTTTACTCCAAACATGAACAAGATGAAAAGTGATAAATTTGTGATAAATTTTTTCATTTTTATGAGGTTTTTTATTTTCTTTTAAATTCTAATTACCAACTTGCAAAAATACTAGGTTTTTTTGTATTAAAAGTATCTATTTTTGCTTTTATATTCATTAAGACTAAAAAAAAAAAAATTCGTTGCTTTAGGTTACTTTTTTTTATTAAAATCTTCAAAATTATGCTCACTATACGTTGTAATCTCTTCATTTATAATATAATGTGGTCTCCCTTTCACTTCATCAAAAAGATGCCCAATATACTCGCCAATAATTCCTAAAACAATAAAATTTACACAAAACATAGCACTTATTAAAATTACTAACGTAGTATAACCACTTACAGGTTTTTCCACAAACCACATAATCAATGAATAAATGGCTATAATCACACTAAATAAGCCAGATAGAAAGCCACACCATAATCCCAACTTTAAAGGTACTTTAGATAATGTAGATATTGCAGAAAAAGAGAGCGTTAACAACTTAAAAAAAGAGTATTTACTCTCACCAGCTACTCGCTTAGGAGCAATAAATGGAAGTGTAGTTCTGTTAAATCCAATGATTTGTATAAAACCTCGGATAAATCGAGTTCTCTCCCTGTAATTGTTTTGTAAAAGTTGAATTACTTTTTTGGAAATAAGGAAAAAATCTGATGCATTGGGTTCCAATTTACTGTGTAATATCTTGTTCGTAAGTGCGTAAAAATATTTTGAACTCATTTTTTTGATCCATCCACCATCATCTCTGTCAGTTCTAACCATATTTATGATGTCTGATCCATAATAATATAGCGATAACATTTGTGGAATACACGTTGGAGGATGTTGAAGGTCTGCATCCATACAAATAGCAACTTCTCCTCTGCAAGAATCAATCCCAGCTAACATCGCTGCTTCGTGACCAAAATTTCGTGAAAATTGGATAATCCTAACACTCGGGTCCTCCTTGCTTATCTCTTTTAAAATAGCTAAACTTTGATCAATACTTCCATCATTTACAAATATAATTTCAGTCTCAATCTCTAATGTTGCGACTACTTCTTTTAATGTTTTATAAAAATAGGGTAAAGCTCCCTCCTCATTATAAACAGATACAATAATTGATAATTTTTGCATATTTTTTTTATTGATTGTTATTGTATAGTAACCATTGGGCATCATTTTTTAAGGATTGCTGGAAGCTAATCCCTTGGTCTTTCGCTTTCTGTTCTATCATTCTGACTAATTCTTGATTTTTTTCTAAATCTCTCATAATATGCTTAACCCATCTGCTTTTATAATTTTTTGGATATTTCCCAATCATGTGTAAGGGTGCATTATGATATAATTGATTGCTAATCATTACAGTAGATGGATGAATGTCATTCCCTTTCAGATTAAAAATCGAAACTTCAGGTTTGTTATGAAAAGTGACATTTGCATAGTGAAAATTTCCTTGCATTTGAGTCAAAAATCCAGATATCGACACTTCATTGATGGAATCACTGGCTAAACTAACGCTAAACTTTTTATAATTAGATAAATATCCAGCAATCATTGAATCACACTTATTGTCATGAAATTGCTCCGTCAATTGAACTCCTCTTCTCGGAACAATCAACATTTGACAATCTCCCGTTTTGTTTGATTGTGAAAAATAGATCAAATAAACTTTTTGATCTTGATCTTTATATTTTTTGTAAAATTCTGGATATTCTAAGTATTGTTCTATCTCTAACCCATTTTTCACTTTTGCAAACAATGAAAATGGAGATCCTTGTCTTGTTATAGATTTAGAAAAAAATGAAGTTGAAAGATGCAGTTGTTCAACATAAACAGAAGATCCTTGAGAGATGTGCTCTTTGATTAACATTTTCTCCATGATATCAAGTCGCTTTTGTGCTACAGATAAATCTTGAACAACCCGCTCATTGATGAATTGTGTGGTTAATGTTACAAAAAACAAAATGAAACTAAATATTGTAAAAGTGATGATGTTCACCCATTTTTTCTTGAAAGTTTTATTGAAAACATATATGGAAATGGTTATTAAAACCAAAACAAGTGCAAAAAATGCAAAATATGTTGTAACGTAAGCATTTTGAATAGCTGATGAATATTTTTCAGATAATGCTAAAGGAAGATGAGGAAAAAAGATAAAAACAATTCCAATGAAAGCTATGAAAACCATTTTTCTATTGTTCAATGTATCTTTTTGAAATCTATAAATTACAATCGCAATAATTATTGTTATTATTCCCTTAATATATGCTGCTATCCCAGCTTGCGTAAATATAAGTTCAATTAAATGTACGGTTTGTTTGCTGGATAATGAATATTCTGTCAGGAAAAATTGATAATCGTATAAAGAAGATAAAGGTAATGCATAAAATGCCATATTTCCCATCGCCTTGATAAAAAGCGAAAAATCAAAGTTGGATGAAAATGTATTTCCTGTATATTGGGTTGGACAAGACCTATAATATAAATAATACACTAATAAATATGTTATTCCAAAAATTACAAATGGCACTAGTTCTTTTGAGATTCTTTTAAGAATTTGTTTTGTAAAAAGATTTCGAAAAGGGTATTGAGATATTATAATGAAAAAAATGAATACATAGAATACAAGATAGCTTTCATAAAAAATTGTTGTAATTGCAAAAATTATCGATGAGAGTATAAGATAACCATATTTTTGTTTTCTCAAATAACTGATTAAAAAATGGATAGAAATCAAAAGTAAGGAGAATGAAAATGAGAAGTAAAATGGATATGCTGCTGTTGCTGAGTGTCCTCCCGTAATTTGAAATATCGAACATGCCATTAAAGCACTTAATAAAGCGATCTTTTCAGATTTAAAAATTCTGTAAATCAAACCAATAAAAAGGAGAAAAGATCCTATTAAAGGTAAAATGAACATAGAGTAAAAGTAAATTGGAGACTCTATAAGATAAGGAATTTTATATACCCAAAGTGTGATTAAGAAATAAAATCTCCCAGTTCCTTCAGCGTATGTTTTAACATCACTTTTAAAATGATCTAATGGCCATAGCATATAACCTAAGTCATCTCCAGTAACAATTCCTACTTGCAGTAAAGGATAAAAAGTAATAATACCCAAAATCCCTAAGCTAATCCAAAGTAATATGTTCTTTTTTTCATTCATCATTGTACCAATTTTTTGCAAAAGTACATCATTTTATAAAATAATATCTATTTTTGCAAGTTATAGCTACAAAAAACAAGATGAAATCCTTTTTAAAGCACTTTCTTATCGCTTTTATAATGGTATTCTTTGTAAATTTTTTAAACGGACAAAATAACACATTCGTCCGATCTAAAATTTTTTATATTGATTCATCTGTTATTAAATTAGATACACTATCTGTGATACCTGGGTCATTGTTGATTGAAGGTGTAGATCCATCTCTTTATCAATTAAATTGTATCGATGCTACAATCCATATTTTAGATTCAAATTTGATGGGGAAAAATCTTTTTTGTACTTACAAAGTAATTAATATTGATTTTTCTAAAAAATATTTTCATAAATCAGATCAAATTGTAACTCAAAAAGGGGTAGTTTATACTCCCCAAATATTGAATATATCAAATAGTTGGCTAAATTCATACCATGAAGAGGTTCATTTAGAGTCTAATGGTGCCATAACAAGAGGATTTTCAGTGGGTAACAACCAAGACTTTGTATTGAATTCAGCACTTAATTTGCAACTTAAAGGGTTTTTGGCCCCTGATATTGAGATTAAAGCAAATATTACCGATAAAAATGTTCCTATTCAACCAGAAGGAAATACCCAAAACATCCAAGAATTTGATAAAATTTTTATTACCATAGATTATAAAAAGAAATGGCAGCTTCAAGCTGGAGATATTGAAATTGAATCCCCAAAAAGTCATTTTTTAATCCTTTCAAAAAAAGTATTGGGAATGCAAATATCAACTAAAAATCCCATCAATTTGAAAAGTACACTTTCTAATACAGTGGGAGGTGGAGTATCTAAAGGGAAATACTATAGACAAAAGTTGCAAATTACAAATGGCAGACAAGGGCCCTACAAACTGACGGGTAATCTCCCTAATGCAACCATTGTCATTTTATCGGGCTCTGAAAGAGTGTTTGTTGATAATCAATTGATAACAAGAGGATTAGATAACGACTACACCATCGATTATAATATCGGAGAGATCACTTTTACTTCCAAAATAATGATTACTTCAGAGAAAGAGATCCATGTAGAATATGAATACTCTGATCTTTCCTATGCAAAATATACACTCTTTTCTTTTAATGAATTTAAAAGTGAAAAAAACGCTAAATGGTCATTAAGAGTCCATTTTTTCCATGAACAAGATCTTCCCAATAAATCAATTCAACCCATATTAACGGATAGTATGAAATTGTTTATGAGCCATTTGAATAATGAAACTTTGGCTTTATATCCTAGTGTTGACACCTCTTCTTTTTATCCCAATGAAATATTGTATATCAAAAAAGATTCCCTTGTAAATGAAGTGCAATTTGAAATCTATGAATACACTGCTCAACAAAATGGATCATTATTCAGATTGAGTTTTAGCTATGTTGGTCAAAATAAAGGGAACTATAAACTTCTCTCTTCTGGATCGAATGGAAGAGTCTTTTATTGGATTGCACCCATTCAAGATACTCCACAAGGTGATTATGAACCCGTTATTCAAATTCAAACACCCCAAAGAGTACAAGTTGGAACGATAGGAGCTGATTATCAAATTTCAAAATCTTTAAAGTTCTCTTCTGAATTTGCTTTTTCAAATTCAGATAAAAATCTTTTTTCAACTTTGGATAATAAAAATAATGCTGGTTTTGCCTATAATTTTAATTTAGCTCATCATAAAACATTTTTAAAGAAAGATACGACTCAAAAAAGTTGGGTCTCTTCGAGCTTTTTGGGCTACGAATTTATCCATAGAAACTTCAAACAAGTTGAAAGTCATAGAAATGTAGAATTTAGTAAAGATTATAACTTACAAAATGTTGATTTAATCTCTTCAGGACAACACCTCTTTACACTAAATTCTAAGCTAAGCAACGATACTTTTGGAGAAATTCAAATACAATCAAATGTATACACTATTGAAAAACAGATGTTTGCATTTAGAAATATGTTAACAACGTCTCTAAAATGGAGATCCCTACAATTTAAAACCAATACATCTTTTCTTGTCAACAATGATTCATTAATACAAAGTGATTACTTAAGATCGTTAAACCAGATCTCTAAATCATTTAAGAGATTTGATATTGGTTTCTCGGAAAGATTTGAGTTAAATCGATTTAAGCATGTTCCTACAGATACATTTGTGGCAAATAGTTTTAAATACCAAGAGGCATCAATTTTTCTTAAAAATAGTGATTCAACCCATTATACATATTTGTTTCAAGTTAAAAATGTCATTTCTGAAAAAGTTTCAAAAAATCAATTTTATACTCATGAAATTGCAAATGAAGCACACTCATCTTTTGAATTTACCCCTTTCAGGAATAATATTCTTAAAGGAACAGCAACTTTTAGAAATAATCATTTATATGATACTCTGGGATCTTCATTTGAAGAAAACTTCTTTCTTGCGGGTATAAATTATAGTGCCTCCTTTTTGAAAAATTTCATAACACTATCTTCTTTCTATGAAGCTGGAAGTGGTATGGAGCAAAAAAAAATATTTACATTTATTAAAGTTGCAACGGGTCAAGGTACACATGTTTGGTTTGATTACAACCAAAATGGAATTGAAGAGATCAATGAATTTGAGATTTCAGCATTTCAAAATGAAGCTAATTATGTGCAAGTTTGGATCACATCTAATGAATATATGAATACATTTAATACGCAATTTTACCAATCGATCCAAATAAGACCTGCACAATTGTGGAAAAACAAAACTGGTGTTTTGAACTTTTTTTCACGATTTCAAAATTCAACAGTATTACGAATGAATCAAAAAAATACACATAAAAATTTTGAAAGTGCCATAAATCCATTTAATATTGATTATAAAGATACTTCTATTGTTCATTCTCAAGTGAACATTACTAACCATTTATCTTTTAACAATCAATCTCAAATTTGGGGTATGGAATACTTTTTTAAATTAAACCAAACTAAAAATGTGGTCTATTATGGCCCTGAAGGTGTAAATTATAAATCTCATGAATTCTTAATCAAAGGGAGACCCCAAAAAAAACTTTTACTTAAACTCTCTTATACAATTTCGCAGAAAAATCTCTTTTCCGATTATTTTGAATCAAAAAACTATATTCTGAATTCTAATATGATAAAAACAGAGATGCAGTTCATATTTTCAAATACATTTAATATGAATCTAACTTATATTTTTAAAGATAAAATTAACAAATTAGGAATAGAGAAAGTAAAAAGTAATGAAATCGAATTGGATCTGAATTATAGAATTGTACAAAAAGGGGTTCTACAGTTAAAATTAAAGTATGTCAATATGCAAGAAAATATGACCATTTTAGACAATCTTGGTTACGATATGCTTGAAGGTCAATCTAATGGAAATAATGGGATATGTACGCTTTCATATCAAACACAAATAAATGATTATTTAATTGTTGATTTCCAATACAATGGAAGAGTAAGTGAAACTCAAAAAACAGTACATAATGGCTCATTACAACTCAAAGTTCTTTTTTAAAATTAAATTTGTAATATGTCTAAATAAAGATATTAAAAAATTGAAAATCAAGATAATAGAATTGTCAACAATTGACTGTTGAAATTGTGTTTAAAAAAAAAGGTGCAAAGGAACAAGATGACGATATAAAGGAATAGAAAATTATAGTATTTTTGAGGGTTAAAAATTTTGATAGAAAAAGGGGTTTAATTGTAACATTTTTTAGGTTTTTTAGTACAATATCAAGATAAAAAGATCAAAAATGAAAGTTAATGTATAATATGCTGAAGGTAAGATTTTTAACTAAATTTAACAAGACAAAACTAAAGTCAACGACTATGAGAAGAAGCGTTACTATTTTACTTTTAGTGTTTGCAAGTTGCTATTGCGCCAATGCGCAACAGGATGCTCAATTTACGTTATTCCCTTGGGCTAACTATTATTTTAATCCAGGGTCTGCAGGTGAACAACATAATACATTATGTTTTACAGGATTGTTTCGTCAACAATATGCAGGGTACAGAGATGTTATTCCAAATACAGATTCTTCCATTAGTACGGGAGGTCAACAGATTCTATTCAATATGGAGTCTTATCTTCGTAAATTAAAAGGCGGTTTAGGGTTATCTATTCTAAAAGATAAAAATGGTCAGTTTCAAAATATTGGTTTCAGATTAGGTTATGCATATAAATTAAATCTACCCTCTGGAAGATTAGGTATCGGATTTCAAATGGGTTTTCTTCAGCAATCTTTAGTTGAAGCAGAATTAAGACCAAACCAAATTGGTGACCCCATTATAGATGCAATCATTAAAGACCCTTTGATGAACTTTGACCTTAATTTTGGTCTTTTTTATAAAGCTCCCAATTGGTATGCTGGATTATCTGCAACTCAATTGTTGACAAATGTTAGAATATCTGGTAATGAAAACTTTTTGAACTTATCAAGACAACTCTATTTACATGGAGGATATATTTATGCAGTCCCTTTTGATCCAGCATGGACCATTGAACCACAAGCTATGTTAAAAACGGACATGAGTGTTATCCAATTTGACTTGTTAGTTATTGCAAGATATAATGGAATCCTTTGGGGCGGTTTACATTATCGTATTGATGATGCTGTTTCCGTTGTTTTTGGTGCAAAACCATTCCATAGTGATCCAAATCCTTATTTAAAAGGGCTTGATATGGGGTTATCATACAGTTTCACAACTAGTAAATTAGGTAGATATCAAGCTAATAGAAGTATGGGGGACGTTGAGTTTGTGGTAAGATATTGCTTCGATATATTTAGACCAGAATATTTTTCAGGTTATGGTTCTACACGCCATCTCTATAAAAATCAATATTAACATAATAAATTTAAGAAATTAAACGTTTTTCAACAATATAAAGTGAACAACATGAAAAGATTAGCATTCGTATTATTAGTAACTGTTTTATTTTCAGCTTGTAAAAACTCTGGAGATGGTCAGTTAGTTGGTGTCGATAATCGACCAGAATTTCTTGATTTAGCTCCATTTGGTATGGTGTATATTCCAGCAGGGAACTACACAATGGGAGCTGGAGATCAAGATGTCCCATTTGCAACTACAAATCAATCCAAAAGCGTTACAGTATCCGCTATTTGGATGGATGAAACTGAAATTACTAACAACGAATATCGCCAATTTGTGGAGTGGGTTAAAGATTCAATCGCTCATTGCTTGCTAGGCGAACTTGAAGGTGAAGAGATCCGAGGAAAATATGGCCATTATATGAGATATGATAGAAGAACTGTATTTGGAGATAATGAAATTGGTACAGTTATGGAACCTAAATTGATCAATTGGTCTGAAGAGATCCCTTGGGATACTAAAAATACTGAAGAAATTGAAGCTCTTAGCCCTTTATTTAATAAAGTAAATACACGTTTTTACCATTATAGACCAAATTCTATCAATGTTTCTATGTTGAATTTCGAATATTGGACTATGGATTTAAGTTCATACAAAGATCGTGAAGATCCAACCATTCGTGGTGCTGCTGTGAAAGAAGCTGAAGGTAGTGATCTAGGTGGTATTTATGCAAACCGCCCTAGTCATTTAAATAATGGTTACGAAAGATTTATCCGTAGAGATGTTGTAAATATTTATCCAGATACTTTATGTTGGAATCATGATTATACATATTCTTATAATGAGCCAATGACTCTTAACTATTTTTCACATCCACAGTTCGACCATTATCCTGTTGTTGGAGTAAGTTGGAGACAAGCTAAAGCGTTTATCTACTGGAGAACCCATATTCGTCATGCATTTTTAAATACTCTAGAGTATGCTAATGAACAAGAATTTAGATTACCTACCGAAGCTGAGTGGGAATGGGCTGCAAGAGGTGACCTCGATGCAAACCCTTATCCATGGGGTGGTCCTTATACTCAAAATGCAAACGGATGTTTCTTAAGTAACTTTAAACCACAACGTGGTAATTATATCGCGGATGATAATATCTATCCTGGAATTGTAGCACATTATCACCCAAATGATTTTGGATTGTTTGATATGTCTGGAAATGTTGCTGAGTGGTGTAATGATGCATTTGATAAATCATCAGTGAATTTTACTCACGATTTAAATCCAAGTTACACTTATTATGCTAAAAAAGGTGACTCACCAGAAAAGAAAAGAAAAGTGATTCGTGGTGGATCATGGAAAGATATTAGTTATTACACTACTGTTGCTGCGAAATCATATGAATATCAAGATACATGTAAATCTTATGTTGGATTCCGTTGTGTTCAAAGTTATATGGGTAGACAAAGAGGAGATAATACAAGCTCTGCCTCACACATTTACTAAAAAATATTATTAAAACAAATCATTAATAAATCATTAAATCATTAACTAACAAAAATTATTATTATGGGACTTTATCAACTTGTAAGAAGTAAAAATTACAAAAACTTCATGGCAAAATTGTATGGTATTGGAGCTGCTATTGTTATCGCGGGTGCGTTGTTCAAAATTCTTCACTGGCCTCTAGCCGATTTAATGCTTATGGTAGGGATGCTTACAGAATCTTTAATTTTCTTTGCTTCAGCTTTTGAACCACTTCACGTAGAATACAATTGGGCTTTAGTTTATCCTGAATTAGCTGTTGGACACGAAGATGAAACTGGTCCAAAAACTAAGAAAAAAGAACTTCCAAAAGGTAATGTAACTCAACAACTTGATAATATGCTTGAACAAGCTAAAGTTGGACCAGAACTTATCGAAAGTTTAGCTGCTGGGATGAGAAACCTTGCTGAAAATGCAAAAAAATTAACAGGAACTGCTGACGCAACAGCTGCTACTGATAATTATGTAAATAACTTAACAAAAGCTGGAGAATCTGCAAGAAATCTTACTTTACAATACGATAAAACAGCTGCTTCTTTATCAACCGCATACGAAGCTCAATCTAAAAGTAACGAAGTGATCGTTGAAAGTTACAAGAAAATGGAACAAAGTGTGAAAGCTTATGCTGATACCTTAAACTCTTCTCTTGAACAAACCATTAAATATAAAGAAGAAGTTGACAAATTAACTAAAAATGTTGCTCAAATTAGTAACATCTATGGTAATATGTTATCTGCGATGGGTGGTAAATAATTCATTCTCAATCATATTTAATCTAAATTATTAACAACTAAAAATGAAATAATATGGGTGCAACAAATTGTCCGGAAACCCCCCGGCAGCGCATGATTGGGATGATGTATTTGGTACTTACTGCAATGCTTGCACTAAACGTATCAAAAGATATCCTAAATGCTTTCGCTGTAGTAGATGAAACTTTAGTCAATTCAACATCAATTACTAATAATGGTATTAGTACTGCTCAATCAAGATTGGCTAAAGAAAAAGCATCTCAAGGTGAAGAAAAGGTTAAACAAGCTGAAATGATGGTTAACACCATCGTTAGAGAGTCTGATGAAATCGTTAAATATATTGAGCAACTAAAATCTGATTTACTAATATTTGTAGATGGTACTGATAAAACCAAAGAAGGTAAGCTAAAACATGCAATGGATATCAGCCAAAAAGATAACAAAAGTAAAGTTACTCAATTTATGTTTGGGAATGATAAAAACACAACTTCAGGCAAAGCTGTGGATCTTAAAAACAAAATTGATAAATTCAAAAATAATATGTTGAATTTAGTTCCTAAAGATAAACCTCAAGATAGACAAAGTTTATCTACTCAAATAGGACTTGATGTTAACAAAAAATTCTTCAATAATGATAAAGCTGAAGAAACTTGGGAGCAACACTATTTCAATAATCAAATTATGATTGCTGCTTTTACTCTTCTTAACAAAACTATCGGAGAAATTAGAAATGCTCAGTCAATTATGTTAAATTATGCCATCGGTTCAACAACTGCTGATGACTTTAAATTTAGTCAAATTAACGCAAAAGCTATTCCTGTTTCTCAAATGGTTTTCCAAGGAGATAAATATACTGCTGATATTATAGTAGCTGCGTATGACGATAGACAATCTCCTGAAGTGTACTACAAAATGGGCGTAGATACTTTAACTTCAGAAGCTGGTGCTATTAGAATTGATGGAAAAGAGGGTAAGGTTCTTCTTGAAATCCCTGCAGGTTCTCCTGGAGATCAAAAATTTGCTGGGTTTATCAAAGTAACAAAACCTGATGGAACCACTATGAACTATGCATTTAAAGATAAATATACCGTTCTTAAACCTTCTGCAACTGTTGCAGCAGATAAAATGAACGTTTTCTATGCTGGTATTCCTAACCCTGTATCTGTTAATGCTCCTGTTGCTCCTGAAAAAATTTCTATCGACTTAGTAGGTGGAGGTTCACAAACAAAAACAGGTCCTGGAACATATAATATTACAGTTCCTGAAGGATTAGCTGGAAAAACAATCACAGTTAATGTTAAAGCTGATCAAGGTGGAAGAGTTGCTCAAATGGGCGGTACTACTTTCCGTGTTAAACGTGTGCCTGATCCAATTGGAAAAGTGAGTGCTAACTTCACAGGTGGAAAAGTTTCTAAAACTGACTTAGCTGCCAATCCTTTCCTAACAGCTCAAATGCCTTTAGATTTTGTTTACGAATTAAAATGGTCTATAGCTTCATATCAAGTTACTTTTATTGCTAAAAATATGGAAGAAGCTCCTATTACCATTCAAGGTGGTTCCTTCTCAGAAGCTCTTAAAAATAAAATTAAAAATGCTGCTCCAGGAACAATCATATTCTTCTCTGGAATTAGAGCAACTTCCATTGTTGGACCAAGAACACTTCCTGATATTGTAATTAGAATCAGATAATTGTTAAAATATAATAACATGAAAAAATCAATCCTTATCGCATTTGCACTTCTCTTGGTGGGTTCACTATATTCTCAAGAAGAAGGGAGCACATTGGAACAACCTAGACGCCCATTGGAAACTCCTTGGACTCAAGTTGAAACCGATACTTTTTCTAAACCTGTTCCTCCAGTGTTTGTTCGCCAAAATGATGTAATGTATTATCACACTACTTGGAGAATCATTGACCTTAGAGAAAAAAGAAACCATCCTTACTATTTCCCTACAATGACTCGTGGTACTTGGAGAAGTTTAGCACAAACTATTTTTGATGCTATTAACCTCACAGATCCAAATGCACCTAACACCTTACCTGTATATTCCGATGAATTCTGTACGATGAAAATGACTCCAGATGAATTGAAAAATACTCTTACTGAAATTAGAACAATTACTCGTTACGACCCTGAAACTAATGAACCAATTGGTACAGACGAAGTATACGAGGAGTTCACTTCGGAACAAATTTTATTATATAGAATCAAAGAGATTTGGTTCTTTGATAAACAAAGATCAGTTCTAGAAGTTAGAATCCTTACTATTGAACCAATTTTGGAATACGATAAGGTTGTTAACTCAGCACCAAATCAAACTGAAGAAGATAATGTTCTTGGTGGCGAAAAAGTAATGAGAAAAACAGGTATTATCATGTGGGAAGAACTAAGACCTTACTTAGTGCAACAAGAGATGTTTAATGTTAAAAATAACGCAGCTAGATTGTCTTACGATGATGCAATGACTTGGAAAAGACAATTTGCTAGTTTTATTTATCAAGAACAAAATACTTATAGCGATAGAGCGATTCAAGATTATATCAAAAATCCTAGAGAACAAATGATCGAATCTGAAAGAATCAATGAGAAAATCAGAATGTTCGAACACGAACTTTGGGAATTTTAAAAAATTCATGTTCATGAAAAGGGCTATCCGAAAGGATAGCCTTTTTTTTTGTACTTTTGCAAACTTTTTAAATATTTAATGGCTTACAGAATGGACTATAATTTTAGAGAAATTGAGAAAAAATGGCAAAGTGAATGGAAAAATAGTGAAATCTTTAAAACAGAGATAGATCACTCAAAACCAAAATATTACATATTAGATATGTTCCCATATCCATCAGGAGCTGGCTTACATGTTGGGCATCCTCTAGGTTATATTGGTTCAGATATCTATGCAAGGTATAAAAGACAAAAAGGTTTTAATGTGCTTCACCCAATGGGATATGATGCTTTTGGTTTACCTGCTGAACAATATGCCATTCAAACGGGGCAACACCCAGCTAAAACCACAATCATAAATATTGCCAGATATAGAGAACAATTAGATAAGATCGGTTTCTCTTTCGATTGGAGTCGTGAATTTAAAACTTGTGACCCAGACTACTATAAATGGACTCAATGGACCTTTATTCAACTTTTTAATCATTACTATTGTTTGGATGCTCAACAAGCTAGACCTATCGCTGAATTAGAAGAGGTTTTCTCCATTGAAGGTACTTTAAATATTCATCCCGCTGGTACAGAAAAACTCTCTTTTACTGCACAAGAGTGGAACGAAATGTCACATGAGGATCAACAAAAAATACTCTTAAATTATCGTCTAGCTTATCAACACGATACATGGGTGAATTGGTGCCCAGGTCTTGGTACTGTTTTGGCAAATGATGAGGTGGTAAACGGACTCTCAGTAAGAGGAGGGTTTGCTGTAGAAAGAAAATTAATGAAACAATGGATTCTCAGAGTTTCTGCGTATGCTGAAAGATTGTTACAAGGATTAGAAAAAGTTGAGTGGTCAGATTCTATCAAAGAGATTCAAAAAAATTGGATTGGGAAAAGTGAAGGTGCTTTTATTCAATTTAAAATGGATCAACATGGAGATACACTTGATATTTTTACAACAAGACCTGATACCATTTATGGAGTTTCCTTTATGGTTCTTTGTCCTGAACACCATCTTGTTGAAAAATTTACTACTCCAGCGCAAAAGTTAGCCGTTGAAAACTACGTTTTTAAAGCCAAAAATAGATCTGAAACAGAACGCCAGACAGACGTTAAAAAAGTTTCTGGTGTTTTTACAGGTTCATATGCCATAAATCCTTTTACAAACCAAAAAATACCTGTTTATATTGCTGAATATGTTTTAGCAGGTTATGGTACAGGTGCCATAATGGCTGTTCCAGCTCATGATAGTAGAGATTATGCATTCGCAAAACATTTTAATTTACCAATTATTGAAGTGATTAGTGGTGGAGATATTTCGAACGAAGCTTTTGAAGCTAAAGATGGTATATGTGTAAACTCTGATTTAATTAATGGTTTAAATGCCAAAGAGGGAGCTAAAAAAATTATTGAAAGTGTAAAAGAACGAGGAATTGGATATGGAACTATCAATTATAGATTGAGAGATGCTATTTTTAGCCGTCAAAGATATTGGGGTGAACCATTCCCTGTCTATTTTAAAAATGGACTACCATACATGCTCCCAGAATCTGAACTACCACTCTTACTTCCTGATGTTGATAAATATCTTCCTACAGAAAGTGGAGAACCTCCATTAGCGAGAGCCACAAATTGGCATACCAAGGAGGGTTACCCCTATGAAGCGAGTACAATGCCCGGATTTGCTGGTTCAAGTGCTTATTATTTGAGATACATGGATCCTGCAAACAAAAATGAACTTATCTCTAAAGAAGCAAATCAATATTGGGAAAATGTTGACCTTTACGTGGGTGGATCTGAACATGCTACAGGTCACTTGATTTATGCTAGATTCTGGAATAAATTTTTATTCGATATAGGAATTGCTTGCAAAGAGGAACCATTTCAAAAGTTGATTAATCAAGGGATGATTCAAGGAAGATCCAATTTTGTGTATCGTATTCAAGGTTCCAATACTTTTGTGTCTTACGGACTAAAAAACCAATATGATGTAACCCCAATTCACGTGGATGTAAATATTGTTACTAATGATCAGTTAGATCTTGAGGCCTTCAAAAAATGGCTTCCAGAGTTTGAATCTGCTGATTTTATCTTGGAAAATGGGAAATATATTTGCGGCTGGGAAGTTGAAAAGATGTCAAAATCAAAATATAATGTTCAAAATCCAGATGATTTAGTTGAAAAATATGGAGCTGATACCTTACGTATGTACGAAATGTTCCTCGGTCCAATAGAATTAGCCAAACCTTGGGATACAAATGGTATTGAAGGCGTTCATCGATTTTTAAGAAAATTCTGGAGATTATTCCACGATTTTGACAATAATTTTATCCTTTCTGAAGAGAGTGCAACCCGTGAAGAATTAAAAATTCTTCATAAAACAATTCAAAAAGTGGAAAGCGATAATGAAAGGTTCTCTTTCAATACCGCTGTTAGTGCCTTTATGATTTGTACTAATGAGCTCTCAGAGAAAAAATGTAATAAAAGAGAGATCTTAGAACCACTTGTTGTTTTACTCTCGGCTTATGCGCCACATATTGCAGAAGAATTGTGGCATTTAATGGGAAATACTAATTCACTCACATTCGCAAAATATCCGGTACTTGATCCATCAATTTTGATAGACTCAACGTTCAATTACCCAGTCTCTTTTAATGGGAAAACAAGATTCTTTAAAGAGTTTCCCTTAGAATATACCTCAACACAAATCGAAACGGAGGTTTTATCATCTGAAGAGGCACAAAAATGGATTGAAGGTAAATCGATCAAAAAAGTGATTGTAGTTCCCAAAAAAATCATTAATATTGTAGTTTAATTGTATTCATTTAAATTCTCATCGTGAGACAAAAAGATTTTATTTTTAATATTTTTCTTTTACTTTTTCTCAATCTGCTGATAAAGCCGTTTTGGGTTTTAGGGATCGATGTGGGTGTTCAAAATAGTGTCGGAGCTGAACAGTATGGGTTCTATTTTGCTGTTTTTAACTTCACTTTTCTTTTTAATATGTTGTTGGATATGGGAATAACCAACTTCAACAACAGAAATATTGCGAGACATAATCAGCTGTTATCTAAGCATATATCTGGGATAATTTCTTTAAAACTTCTCTTAGCGCTTTGCTATATTTTGGTAACTTTTTTTGCAGCTTTCATCATTGGATATGAAGGGTTACAACTCAAAATATTATTATGGGCTGTGATCAATCAAATGTTGAATTCATTTATATTGTATTTAAGATCAAATGTATCGGCACTTTTATTGTTTAAAACAGATGGATTGTTATCAGTTTTAGATAGACTCCTGATGATTATAATTTGTAGCATCATGTTATGGGGTAATATTCTTCCAAAACCTTTCCAAATAGAGTGGTTTCTATATGCTCAAACAGCGGCATATTTGATTGCAGCCATGGTAGCATTAATAATTGTTATCCATAAAGCGACCCCAATTAGACTTACATGGAATGTGAGATTCTTTAGAGTGATTCTAAGAAAAAGTTTCCCTTTTGCCATTTTATACTTATTGATGTCATTTTACAACAGAATCGATTCTGTAATGATAGAGAGGTTATTGCCCGAATCAATTGCCTCATATCAAACGGGTATTTATGCTTCTGTATTTAGATTGTTAGATGCGCTTGTGATGATTGCATACCTATTCTCAGTAATATTACTCCCACTATTTTCAAAAATGTTAAAAAATAGAGAGAACTTAATTCCAATAATCAAAAGTTCTTTCTCCTTTCTTTTCTTTTTTGCGATAACAACCGTTACCATTCTGATAACTTATAGAGTCCAAATTTTGGAACTTTTGTATCACGACCATATTCAAGAAAGTGCTGATGTTTTTATGATATTGCTCCCATGTTTAATTCCCATCTCATTTACATATATTTTTGGAACACTATTAACTGCAAATGGGAGTATGAAACTATTAAATATTTCTGCCCTGGCTGGAATTGGTGTAAATATTTTGGTAAATCTTCTCCTCATTCCAATTCTAGAAGCCAAAGGTGCCGCTATAGCAAGTTTATCTACTCAAACCGTTGTATGTATCCTTCAAGTGATTATTGCTTTTAAAACCCTCAAAATCCCACTCAAAACGATCCCATATTTAAAATCTGCGATATATACTGCACTCTTGATTCTTGGTGTATATATCATGAAAAATAATTTAGATTTTTCATTATTCTATATGTTAACTTTTAATCTCTTATTTGCTTTTCTACTTGCCTTTATCACAAAATTGATCCCATTTTCAGTTTTGAAAACTATAATACTGCAAAATAAATAATATCCATAAATGGTTAAAAAAAAGATTGGCTTCTTTATAATCCTATTTACGATTCTTTTAGTCGTTAGCGGTATAGTTGCATCTGGTATAGGGGTAGTTCCTATTCCATTTTTTGATGTTGTCAAGATAATTCTCTCACAATTTGGTCTCTCCGATGTTTCTCATCTACCTGATAATTTTGTACTTACCGTTTTACAACTTCGACTCCCAAGAATTTTGATGACCATTTTAGCCGGTGCCTCACTGGCCATTTGTGGCGCTGTTTTCCAATCGGTGTTTCGGAATCCCATTTGTGATCCTTACATCTTAGGGATCTCTTCAGGCGCCTCTCTCGGAGCAGCCATTGCTTTTATTATTGGGTTGGATGTGATCCTCTTTGGAATCACACTTCCGGCTTTAATAACCGCCCTGATCACTCTTTTTGTGATTCTTGGAATTGCGGGCTTAGCACACAGAAACTCCGTTCAAACGCTACTTCTTACTGGTATCGCCGTTAACTTTTTGATCTCAGCTGTGATTACGCTCTTGATTGTTATGAACAAACAAGAGATGCAAAAAATTATTTTCTGGACCATGGGAAGTTTCGCTTCTGTTTCCTATAAAGAGATTCTTCTCTTTCTCCCCATTTTTTGTATTTCTATAATTTCACTTTTTTATTATTCTAAAGATTTGAATATTATGCAATTAGGGAGTGACACAGCAAGAACTTTAGGGGTGAATTCTAGTAGAGTTACCATTATAACACTCTTTATCTCATCATTCTTAATTGCTGCTGTAGTGGCTATTTGTGGTGTAGTGGGATTTATTGGCTTGATTGTTCCTCACATAGTGAGACTTATTTGGGGAAACAATAACAGAACCCTTTTTATCTTTTCCCTTTTTTTAGGAGCCCTCTTTTTACTGATTGCTGACACCCTTGCCAGAACACTAGCTACCAATTCAGAGCTCCCTGTTGGAAGTATCACAGCCATCGCTGGAGCACCTTACTTCATTTATCTATTGTTGAAGAAAAGATCCGCTTAACTTTCAAATTATTTTATTTGTAATGCACGTTGAATCACTTTATCCTCTTTGTTTAAAATAGGCCAAAAGGCCTCCTCTTGGAATAAATTTCTGCCAATAAGTGCTTTGAGCCAAGTTTTGATTTTTGCTTTCTCAATACCAGATAAGGTTAGATTTTTTAAACCACTCTTTTGCTTATAGAATGTTACATATTCTTGTAATATTTGATCAGAAATACTCATTTTTTGAACATAATTCTCTCCATTTCCAAATTGTTTGAGTAAATTAGCTTTATTATTATTGGAATAATTAAAACAAAATTCAATAATTAGGGAAGAGTTGATCAGTTGTTTATAACTATCAGAATAATTGTTTCTTTCTAAAGGAACAAAAATATCGGGCATAATACCACCGCCACCATAAACGATTCGTCCTTTTTTCGTTTTGTATTGAAGTTTTGGGTCAAATTTTGCACTATCTGCACGACTCATCTCTCCATCTTCATATCTTTTTAAAAAGTCGTCATAATATGCATCAACACCCCCTTCATAAGCTCGTTGAATACATCTCCCACTGGGGGTATGGTATCTGGCAATGGTTAAACGGAGTGAGGATCCATCAGATAAAGAGATCATCCTCTGAACCAATCCTTTCCCAAAAGATCTTCTTCCCACAATTGTCCCACGATCATTATCTTGAATCGCTCCAGCAACAATCTCACTAGCAGATGCACTAAACTCATCAATCAAAACGATCACTTCACCCTCATGAAACAACCCTTCAGAAGTAGCATAAATTCTCTCAGTTTTTGCATTTTCCCCTTCGGTATATAAAATCATCTCCCCTTTTTTCAGAAAATGATCACTAATTTGAATGGCAGCATCTAAATATCCTCCAGAGTTACCTTGAAGATCAATAATTAATCGTTTCATTCCCCCTTTTTTGAGTGTAACAAGCGCTTTTGTAAACTCATCAACAGTTGTGCCACCAAATTGATTGATTTTGATATAACCAGTCTCTTTATCAATCAAATAAGATATGTCAATAGAATATGTTTCAATCACATCTCTCACGATTGAATAGGATAAAATTGAATTTACACTTGGTCTTACAATGGAAAGATTTACTTTTGTCCCTTTTTTACCACGTAACAGTTTAAAAACTTTATCATTTGTGATCCCAACAGAGGCAACTTTTTGATTATCAACCATAACAATACGATCTCCTGCCCTAATTCCCACTTTATCTGAAGGTCCACCAGCAATAGCATTCACCACCATAACAGTATCATTCATGATATTAAATTGAATTCCCACCCCTTCAAAAGCACCATCTAAACTCTCTTGTTGTGCTTTATTTTGTTCTGCTGTAGCGTAAGTTGAGTGTGGATCCAAACTTTCAAGCATCGATTGAATTGCTTTTTCCATAAGTTGATCCTTATTCACAGTATCCACATAATTTTTGTTGATATAATAAAGAACTTCCTCTAATTTTGAGTTTTGATTAGAGAAATCTTTATCATTCTGTTCCCCTTTATAATAGTTGATGCCAAATAAGATGAGAAAAGCAGCAATAAAAAACAGAAAAATGTAGTACAATAATTTTGTAAATGACTGATTCATAATATCATGTAGTTTAAACGAATAAAAAGTAAAAGTATAATTTTTTATTTACTATTTAGCTATTTTACGAATTAAAAAAGAATGACTTTAATCGCTTAACTAGTTCAATTGCCTTGTGCTTTCGTGCAGGGCAATTTTGAGTAAAAATTAACCACAGAGTATCACAGAGTTTTAAAATAGTAACACAGAGTTTAAGTGTTATCAATTTTTCAAATTTAAAACACTGTGGAACACTTTTTGTTCACCGTGTTACTCAGTGATCTTTACCATTTAAAAAATACCAAAACCCTAACCGCAAAGTTCGCAAAGTTTTTTCGCAAAGTTCGCAAAGAAATATTTGCACATAGTTAACAGCTAAACCAACCTCGCAGAGGTTGCAGATTAGTAACCGTAGGTTGCGAAGCTACCTGCGGATGAATGATCCTCCACCACAAATCTCAACCTCAGATGGGGTTGCATTTATTCTTTTTTTTTTTACTTTCTTTTTGCTTGATCAAAAAGAAACAAAAAATCAAGGCCACAAAAATTCCACCCGCTCAGCCAGACCGATTAACGAACGCTACCTGCGCTTCAAAAACCACGGTTCTTTTTTAACAAAAATTTCAATTTCTGGGTGCGGTTTTTCGAATCGTCTCCCCGCAAGCGTTCGTAAACCGCTCTAGACTTTCACGCTATTCCGCACCGTTTGTGGCCATGCCACTGCACTTGCGCCGAAACATAATGAATTGTAAAAATCAAATTCATTGTTTTTCAAATTTATCCCAAATGGGTAATCAACCTCGCAGAGGTTGCAGATTAATAACCGTAGGTTGCAAAGCTACCTGCGGATCAATGATGCCCAACGACGATCTACTACCTCGAAGAGGTTGCAGTAAATAATGAAAAATGATGAATGTCTTCTCCAGTGCCATCGGTGATCCAAAGGTTGCTGAGTCCTGTCGAAGCAAGGTTGGGGTGATAAGAATATCTCAACAATTCCATAATCTCAAAATGAATGATGATGCAAAAATAGGAAAATTAGCAAATATGCAAATTAGTCAATTTGCAAATTAGAAAATTGACTCCAGACTACGGGCAACAGTCACTAAATCAACAAAATACAAGAATTTACACCTGAAAGCCCTTAGCCATTGGCCATTAGCCATACGCCCCCTTGCATTAGGGCGGAGGCCAAATACCCCGCAAATGAGCAAGGTTAGCGGGACACCGAGCAGGCAGAGCGACCAACGGAAGCTACTGCCTGCCGGATGACCCGCTTGCCTTGCGAATGCGGAGTATGGGCCGGAGACCGACGGCGAACGTAGAGAGCCGGAATGCCCTGATTAATAAGCTAATGTGATAATGTGATAATAAGCTAATTGAATATTGAATAATAGAATTAGAATTGAACAAATTAATTCGTATTTAATTCGTGAATTCGTGGCTAAATAATTAAATTAGCAAATTAGTAAATTAGTAAATGATGAAGATTAACCCTTAAACTTTTAACCCTTAAACAGCGAAGCGTTAAACCTTTAAACCCAAAACCCAAAAATTGGTGTTTAGGTTACAATCATCTCCTCTTTGAGGTCGTCGTAGTCGAGGAGTATCGTTTTTTGTGTTTCAAAACGGTTCATGAGGATCTCTTCAGCCAATACATCTTCTACATAGCGTTGAATGCACCTTTTAAGAGGACGAGCACCATAATTCGGATCCCACCCTTTTTCGGCTAAGAAATCTTTCGCTTTGTCTGTTAATGTCACAAAAAGACCCATAGATTCAACTCTTTTTAACACTTTATTGAGCTCAATATCAATAATTTTGATAATTTCTGGTTTTTCCAAACTGTTAAAATAGATAATATCATCAATACGATTGATAAACTCTGGCGCAAAATTCTTTTTTAAAGCATTTTCTAAAACATTTTGCTCTAATTTGCCTTTATTTGCTTTGATCGAAGAAGTGGTAAAACCTACTCCTGTACCAAAATCTTTAAGCTCACGAGAACCAATATTTGAAGTCATGATGATGATCGTATTTTTAAAATCCACTTTTCTGCCAATACCATCAGTGAGTTGTCCATCATCAAAAACCTGAAGAAGAACATTATACACATCATGATGCGCTTTTTCAATTTCATCAAGAAGCACAATTGAGTATGGTTTTCTACGAATTTTTTCAGTTAATTGTCCCCCCTCTTCATAACCCACATAACCTGGAGGGGCTCCTATCAGACGAGATACAGTGTGTTTTTCCATATATTCACTCATATCGATTCTGATCATAGCATCTTGAGAATCAAATAGATATTCGGCTAATATTTTTGCCAAGTAAGTTTTTCCAACTCCCGTAGGACCAAGAAAAATAAAAGTACCAATTGGTTTATTAGGATCTTTAAGTCCGGCTCTATTTCTTCGAATAGCTTTAGCAATTTTCATAATTGCCTGATCTTGACCAATCACTTTTCCTTCCAACTCGGAGGCCATTTGCATCAATTTTTCCCCCTCATTCTTTGCAATTCTTTTAACAGGAACTCCAGTCATCATTGCCAGAACTTCGGCAACATCCTCTTCGGAAACAATGGGTCTTTGAATGTTTGAGTTTTCTTCCCACTCTTTTTTAATGAGCTCCATTTTTTCTTCTACAACTTTTATGGAGTCACGATAGCCAGCAGCAGCTTGAAATTGTTGGTTTTTAACAGCTTCATTTTTCAAATTTTGCAAATTATCGATCTCTTTTTCAACCTCAATCAACTCAAGTGGGACAATAATATTTTGAATATGAACTCTTGAGCCCGCTTCATCTAAGGCATCAATTGCTTTATCGGGAAGGCATCGATCTGTAATATATCTAGAAGAGAGAGCCACACAAGCTTGAATCGCTTCATCAGAATAGGTAACGATATGATGATCTTCATATTTATCTTTGATATTATTCAAAATAGTAATGGTTTCTTCTGGAGTAGTAGGTTCCATCATAATTTTTTGGAATCTTCTTTCAAGGGCACCATCTTTTTCAATATATTGTCGATATTCGTCAAGAGTTGTTGCACCAATACATTGGAGTTCACCACGGGCCAAAGCTGGTTTGAACATATTAGAAGCATCTAAACTTCCTTGAGCGCCTCCAGCACCTACCAAAGTGTGAAGCTCGTCAATAAAAAGAATCACATTAGGGTTTTTTTCTAGTTCAGTAAGAATCGTTTTCACTCTTTCTTCAAACTGACCTCTATATTTAGTGCCAGCCACTAAAGAAGCCATATCTAAGCTGACCACTCTTTTGTTCATCAAAGTGCGAGAAACTTTTCCTTGCACAATTTTAATGGCAAGTCCTTCAGCAATAGCTGATTTCCCAACTCCGGGTTCCCCAATAAGAACAGGATTGTTTTTTTTCCTTCTACTTAATATTTGGGCAATCCTTTCCAATTCTTTCTCTCTACCCACAATAGGATCCAATTTTCCATCGGCTGCGTATTTGGTCAAATCTTTTCCAAAACTATCTAGCATAGATGTAGTACTCGTTCCTTTTGCTGAAGATTTTCTTGTTTTTGATTCCGATCTTTGATAATCGTCATCATCGTCATCATCATCATTTTTAGGATCATACCCTAATGGTTCACTATTTTCCACTTCGTTTTTTAATTCTGCAACGATAGCATCATAAGTTAACCCTGTTTTACGGAGTAGTATTTTCACAACATTACTTGAATCTCCGCGCGTATCTTTGATCGTTCCCAATATAAAATGGATCATATCGGTGGTTTTACTTCTACAATCTCTGGCAATGATGTATGCTAATCGAATCATGTTTTCCGTTTGAATATTGAATTTAATCGTTTCAATATTCGTTTCCACTTTATTCTCATTTTTTTCAAGCATCTCTTCCAGTTTTGCTCTGATTGGAGCAATATCGATTTTAAAAAAATCGAAAATTTGCATCGTTGTGCTATAGTTGGGATATTTGAAAATTGCCAAAGCAATATGTTCAATGCCCACATTTTGATATTGATAAAAAACTGCAATTTTTTTAGCTTCTTCTAAAGCATATTGCATTTCATCTGATAATTTTAAATCCATAATTTTTTAGTTTTCTTCTTGGAAATACAATTTATAGAATTTTCTTCCATCTGAATCATTCCCAGATTGAATCAAACTTCTATCACCGTGTACATAGATATGAAAATTCTTGTCAAGTTTAATAATACTTTTAAAAGTTTTAGATTGTTTTTTAACCGCACTTTCTGAAATGTTAAAAGTTTCTGCAATTTGGATATCTTTCTCTTGAGAAAAATCTTCTTTATATTGATTAAAACTTTCAATGATTTCTGGCTGAGTGATCACCTCTTCTGCAAAACTTGCCATATCAAATTGATCTTTTTCTTTAAAATATTCAACAGATCTTTGGATTAAATCCACTTGATCAGCTTTGTTAATTTCAAACTGTTGTGGCAACTCCTCCTTTACAAATTGAGAATAGATTGAAAGAACATTTTGAGTGTAAAAATACTCATCTTCACGTTGTTTCACTTGTAAAAATTGATTCATCCAATACAGTGCTTCAGAATTTTTATTGGTATGATCTACTACGGAAATAACAAAACCCTTCTCTTTTTCTTGATTAAAAATGATGCACCCTTTATCTAATTTATTGATGTTAATCCCTTGATCTGTTTCAAAAACAAAATCCCCATCTTCAGAATGAACTTTTAAAAAAACATCTTTATTTTCTGACTTAAACAAACCAATCGCATCTGTTAATTCTCCATCGAGGATACAATCTTTAAAAAAGACGGTATATAGCTCCCCAGATTTAATCTTTGGGTGAATACTTTGTTCATATAAATAATTTGAGATGTGGATAGACTTTTCGAACAAAGTGTCCAAATTGTTAAAAATATCACAAATGTGGAGGTATACTTCGTTCAATTTTAAATCGGTTTGATGATAAAAACGAAAATATTCATTTGATTTGAAAGGAGTTAAAAAATAGGAAGAGAGAATACCATTTAACTTTTCATTCGTTTGAATTAAATGTTTTGAGTATGTGATCCCTTCATCATTATTTTTATTCCCTACATGATGAGCTGCAATTTTAGTGATTTTAGAATTATCAAAGTGATTCATTATTAGTATTTTATAATTTTAAATATTTAAATTGGATATTAAGTGCAAATATATACAAAAAAGCGGTTTTTTTCGTTATTTTTGCAGACAAATTAAAAAATTAAATTGATGAGCGACGATAAGAAAATTATTTTTTCTATGGTAAACGTTAGCAAGACGTTTCCACCACAAAAACAAGTTTTAAAAAACATATATCTATCCTTTTATTATGGTGCAAAGATTGGCGTTTTAGGTCTAAATGGTTCTGGAAAATCTTCACTGTTAAAAATTATTGCTGGATTGGATAAATCGTTTCAAGGGGAAGTTGTTTTTTCTCCTGGGTATTCAGTTGGATATCTTGCGCAAGAGCCCGAAATGGATAATTCTTTAACAGTCCGAGAGGTTGTGATGCAAGGAGTTCAAGAAGTTGTGGATATATTGGCAGAATATGAAGCTGTTAATATGAGATTTATGGAAGAGTTAACTGATGATGAGATGAATAAACTCATTGATAGACAAGGTGAATTAACAGAACTTATTGAACATCACGATGCTTGGGAACTCGATAATAAACTTGAAAGAGCTATGGATGCATTAAGATGTCCAGATCCTGAAACCCCCATTCTTAATTTATCTGGAGGTGAACGTAGAAGAGTTGCATTATGTAGACTTCTTCTTTCAGAACCTGATATTTTATTATTGGATGAGCCAACCAACCACTTAGATGCAGAATCAGTAGAATGGTTAGAGATGCATTTACAACAATATAAAGGCACTGTTATTGCAGTAACTCACGATAGGTATTTCTTAGATAATGCAGCAGGTTGGATTTTAGAGTTAGATAGGGGAGAAGGGATTCCATGGCAAGGGAACTACTCTTCATGGCTGGAACAAAAGACGCAACGTTTAGCCATGGAAGAGAAGCAAGAATCTAAAAGATCGAAAACTTTGGAAAGAGAGCTGGAATGGGTTCGTATGAGTCCAAAAGCTAGACAAGCTAAAGGGAAAGCACGTTTAAATGCATATGATCGTTTGATTAATGAAGATATTAAAGAGAAAGAGGAGAAACTTCAAATTTTTATTCCCAATGGTCCAAGATTGGGAACGAATGTTATTGATGTAATGCATGTTACTAAAGCATATGGAGATAAAGTATTGTTTGAAGATTTAAACTTCTCTTTACCACCTAATGGTATTGTAGGTGTTATTGGGCCTAATGGAGCTGGAAAAACTACGCTATTCCGATTGATTATGGGCTTAGAGAATCCAGATTCAGGGGAGTTTAAAGTGGGAGAAACAGTTAAAGTTGGATATATAGATCAACAACACGCCAAAATTGACCCTGAAAAAAATGTATGGGAAGTGGTTTCTGAAGGAAATGAGCAAATGATGCTAGGTGGAAGACTCATCAATTCAAGAGCTTATGTTTCTAGATTTAATTTTGGTGGACAAGATCAAGGTAAAAAGGCAGGTGTTTTATCTGGAGGTGAAAGAAATCGATTACATTTAGCTTTAACTTTGAAATCGGAAGCAAATGTTCTCCTTTTAGATGAACCAACCAATGATATTGATATTAATACTTTGAGAGCACTTGAAGAGGGTTTAGAGGATTTTGCGGGATGTGCTGTTGTAATTTCTCACGACCGTTGGTTTTTAGACAGAATTTGCACCCATATTCTCGCTTTTGAAGGTGATTCACAAGTGTATTACTTTGAAGGTAACTATACCGATTATGAAGAGAATAAAAAGAAAAGATTAGGTTACGAAACACCAAAACGAATTAGATATAAAAAATTGGTAAAATAGTTGTTCATGAAAAAGCTTATTCTGTTTTTAATGATATTATTAGGTACTTTCTTACCTACTACTCATGCTCAAAACGATTTTGAAATTGCCAAAAATGTAGATATTTTTGTCTCCATTTTGAAAGAATTAAATGCAAAATATGCAGATGAAATTTCTCCTGGTGATCTGGTGAAAAGTGCCATTGATGGAATGTTAAATTCTTTGGATCCATATAGTGTTTATTATCCTGAATCTCAAATAGAAGATTATAGAATGATGACAACAGGGCAATATGGAGGAATTGGGGCCCTTATTCAGCGTCACGGAGACTACATTGTAATCTCGGAACCGTTTTTTAATACACCATCTCAAAAAGCAGGATTATTGGCGGGTGATAGAATACTCAAAATAAATGGTCAATCTACAAAAGGGAAAACCTCAGATGAGGTGAGTACCATCTTGAAAGGGGAACCTGGGTCAACTTTAACTTTGGAAATTGAACGCACAACTGTAGGAAAGAATCTCTCTTTTACTTTAAAAAGAGAAGAGATAAAATTCCCAACCATTCCCTATTATGGAATGTTAACAGAAAATATTGGATATATAAAACTAGATCAATTTACAGATAAAGCAAGCTCTGAAGTGAGAGAAGCTTTTCTAAAATTAAAAGAGCAAGGGATGAAATATCTTGTATTCGACCTCAGAAATAATGGAGGAGGATTGCTCCAAGAAGCTGTAAATATAATGAATATTTTTGTTGATCAAAATGTGACTATAGCGGTTACGAAAGGGAAAATCCCTGATCAAAACAATACATATAAAACTCGGTCAACCCCTTTAGATAAAGATATTCCAGTTGTTGTATTAGTTAATGAATCGAGTGCTTCCGCGTCTGAAATTGTATCTGGTGCTTTTCAAGATTTGGATAGAGGAGTAATTGTTGGCAAGAAAACTTTTGGTAAAGGGCTTGTACAAAATGTGGTGCCTTTGAGTTTTAACACATCGTTAAAAGTTACGGTTTCTAAATACTATATTCCAAGTGGACGTTGTGTTCAAAATGTAGATTACTTTAATAAAGATACATTGGGAGCAGCTGTGCATATTCCTGATTCTCTAGCAACTCCATATAAAACGAAAAATGGAAGAACTGTTTACGACAAAGGAGGCGTTGAACCTGACATCAAAACAGAAGAGATCACTCCTCATGAAATCTTAGTTACTCTAGTTATTAATAATCTTATTTTTGATTTTGCAAATTTATATCATCAACAACATACACAAATTACTCCTGCGGAAGAGTTTAAAGTTGATTCAGAGTTGTTTGCTCAATTCTTAAAATTTCTAGAAGGGAAAGAATATACATACAAAACAGAAACTGAGATCATGTTAGAAGGGTTAAAAGAGGTTGCCATTCAAGAAAAGTATTACGCAAATATTGAACCCATTTTCAATCAATTGAAAACGACTATTGAACTAGAAAAAGGGAAAGATCTTATTAAATACCAAGATGAAATTTCGCAATATCTTGCTGTTGAAATTGTTGCAAGATATTATTATCAAAAAGGCAAAATTGTGAATCAACTCTCTATAGACCCAGATATTAAAGTTGCTAAAGAGATTTTGTTGGATTCTTCAAAATATAAATCAATATTATCAGGTAAATAATGGTTGTTTTGAGTAGAAACAAGTTTCACCATATCATCTATCTCTGTAGTTTGGCAACTATTGCAGTTGCCCTTCCATTGTCATTATTTGTTATGACAGTGGGTATCATCGCATTAGCCGTTAATGCAATATTAGAGTGGAATTGGAAACAAAAATGGAATCTTTTAAAAAATAATAAATTGGTTTTGTTACTTATCTCATTCCCAATATTATATGCATTAGGTTTTCTAAATACTGATTTATGGGGAAATGGAATAAGTAGTTACTTGATGAAATTTCCTTTACTCATTATCCCTTTAGTTGTATCAACCACTGCTCCAATTTCAAAATTAGAGATCAAATTTATTCTATTAAGTTATATTGGATCTCTCCTTTTTACAACAATATATTCTACAATCTACCTGGTTGTTACTCCTATACAAGATATTAGAGAGATCTCTATTTTTATATCTCATATTAGATTTAGTTTAAATATTGTGTTTGGAATTGTAATTTTATTGTTTCTATTGTGGAATAACGAATGGAAGACCCCCAAGTTGGTACCTGTTTATTTTATCTTATTATGTTGGTTTGTTTTTTATTTATTTATCTCACAAACACTTACAGGGATCGGAATTCTGTTTATTCTGACGATTTTTCTGATGTTTTACACACTATTTTTTAAACACAAAACCAAAGAAATAAAAATTGTCTCCTATTTATTTCTTTTATGTATAACAATTTTCATCATTTATATTTCAGGAATAACATACGATTATTTTCATGATAGAGATAAAGGGGTTTCTTTTGAAACAAAAACATCATTGGGGAATGATTATACATTTGATTATGAATCAATTATTGAAAATGGTCATAGGATTGGGGTTTATGTATGTGAGAAAGAGCTTTTTGAGTATTGGCAGAAAAGAAGTAATGTTCCTTATGTGAATATTAAGGATGGTTTAATTCGATATCTGAATTCTAAGGGTGAAAAAAAAGATGCACAAGGTATTATGTCATTAACTGACACAGACATCCATAATATTGAATTGGGATTTGCAAATGTAAATTATACGAAAGGGATTGGATTAAAAAGAAGTTTATATCCCACTTTTTTCAGTTTTACACTCTATTATAAATATGGAAATATTCATCAATCCTCTCTATTAGAACGATTTGAACTATGGAGAACATCATTTAGTATAATCAAAAGTAATTGGTTAACAGGAGTGGGAATAGGTGATCATAAGCTAAAACTTGATCAACAATTGGAGTTACAAAAATCCGAGATAACAAAAAAAGAGAAAGGGTGCCACAATCAATACATCACAATTTGGTTGTCAGGTGGATTATTAGTACTTATTCCTTTTTTAATGATGCTCATTGCTCCATTTATATACCATAAGAACACAAACATTTTATATATTCTATTTTTCCTAATTATTACGATTTCCATGTTAACAGAAGATACTCTTGATTCTCATGCGGGAGTTACATTTTTTGCGTTTTTCAACTCATTCCTTCTTTTGATTATGTATCCATCAAAACAAAATAATTAGTTTTAAGAACTCTTATTATTCAATACCATGAAAAATATCACTATTTCAACAAATGTTAAAGTATACTCAGATAGAACAGAACTCCCTGAAGATATTTTTAGTTTATTAATTAAAGCTGAAGAAGCAGCGGTTAAGGCGTATGCAAAATATTCTAATTTTAAAGTTGGTGCAGCAGTGCTTTTAAATAATGGCACCATTATTAATGGCAATAATCAAGAAAATGCGGTTTTCCCAAGCGGATTATGTGCAGAAAGAACGGCAGTTTTTTATGCATCTTCACAATTTCCAGAAGTGCCCATTCTTAAAATTGCAATAACTGCAATAAATAATCAAAATCCTTTGAAAATTCCTGTTCCCCCATGTGGTGGTTGTCGACAAGTTTTACTAGAGTATGAAAAAAAATTTAACCAACCCATTGAAGTTATTATGGCTGGAGAAACAGGTGAAGTTTATGTAGTATCTTCAGTTTCAGAACTTTTGCCATGTACTTTCGATGGTGAATTTTTGAAATAAAACCCGAAAAATATCTAAAAAACAAATCAAAAAAAATATTTTAAAAAAGTAAAAATCTTACTCAAATATTAGATTTTTTTTGTACTTTTGCACCCTTAATCCGAAAGGATGGTCCCTTAGCTCAGCTGGTTAGAGCATCTGACTCATAATCAGGGGGTCCTTGGTTCGAGCCCAAGAGGGACCACAGATATAAAAAAAACACTTACATTTAATTTTGTAAGTGTTTTTTTTTATTTACTCTTTTATAAAGACCATTGAATTTCGTTTATTGAAATAATCAATAAAAAGTTTTCTTTCTCGATGAGGAACTTCGATAAAGATCTCATTTCCCAATGAATCCACTCCCATATTGATTTTTCCTGAAATATAACATTTCATATGAGAGATCATAATGATTTTTGATTTTCTGATTCTATAATAGGAGTTTTTGGGTAAAATATTTTCAATATCCTCAAAACTACCTTCAATGAAATAATTATCTTTGGGTTCGCCACTGACAACAAGATTAATTCTATTTCTACTTTTAGAAAAATATTTTATGCTTCCTAAAGAGATTTTAGTAATTGAATCAACATTTACATCTGATTTTGCATAGATGAATTTATCAGAAAATTTTTCTAAAAAGCGATCTTTAATTCTTGGAAATAAAGGGATTAATTGATCTTTTGAAACAAAATCAATGAGTTTTTTATCTAAAAACTGAAATGCTCGTTCCGCATACTTAATCGGGTATGAAGTTAATATGATTGTATATGGTGGGTTTTTAACTTCATTTAGAAATTCAAATCCAGTCATTTCAGGCATTTCAACATCTAAAAACAGCAAATTGCAGGTATGTTCATCAAAATAAATGAGTGCTTCTTTAGGATTTTGAAAATAGATAATGTCACCCTCTAAGCCGCTTCCTTGAAGTAGAAAGTTTAAGATAACGGCTGTATTAGGATTGTCATCAATTACAACAAAATTATAATTTTTAGCACTCATAGTTCTTAATAGAGCATTATTAGTCTTATTTAAAGATGGAATAATTTTGAGATTTTGTTGAAGGTGCTCTTCCTCTATTTTTTTTGTAAGAAGATTTTTTCTTTTTGGTCTTCTTAAGCTTATGTCTAACTTTTGGAGTTGAACTAGAGTTCCAACTAGGTTGGTGTGTTCTTACTTTGGAGTAAGAAGATTTTTTACTTCTATCCAAAGAGTTTTGACTAGTTGAACAACTTGATAAAGAGAAAACAATAAACAAGCAGAAAACTGCTGTTATAAATTTTAAAAGCGCACCTTTTCTTTTCATAGTATCTATTTATTTTGTTGTGCAAACTCTCTTCCAGCTCTTAGACAAGCTAAATTAACATTTACAATCTCTTCCCCTTTTCTTGCGAAGACTTCAGAAACTGCATTCTCAATAGCTGAAAATTCAATATCAATAAATGGAGAAGCTGCTCCTAAAATAACCATATTTGCTGAACGAGCAGATCCTAGTTCTTTAGCCATTTTATCAGCACTAATGATCACTTTTCTAGGTTGTTTTTGAAGTTCTGCAGTTAATACTTCAGCTTGTGGGTAATTTGGAATATTAATGAAAGGTTGATCGTTAGTGATTAACCAGCCCTCTTTAGATAACCATGGTAAATATCTTAATGATTCCATTGGCTCAACTGAGATAATAAGATCTGCTTGTCCTTGAGGAATCAAGTCAGAAGCAATCTCATGATCAGCCAAACGGAAATGTGATTGCACATCTCCCCCTCTTTGGCTCATACCATGAACTTCAGCTTGTTTTAATGTTAGCCCTTTTTTCAAAGCGGCATATCCGATAATAGAGGCAATGGAAAGGATCCCTTGTCCACCTACACCTGCTAAAATGATGTCTATTTTCATATGTAATTAATTCTTTAAATTCATTAATGAATCATGCAAACATGACTATTTTTTGGTTAGTTTCTTTTTAAGGGTTTGAACACATTCTCTAGTAGGAATAATAACAGAAACACCTTGATATTCTAGCTCCTCTTTTACAATTTGTAGATTGGTTTCATGGAATTTTTTTAATGGAGTAATCACACGGATATGCTCTTCAGCAACACCTAATCCTTTACAAATATTTCCAATTCTTCCTAATGCATGAGAATCTTGTCCACCGGTCATACCTGTAGTGTAATTATCTAAAATAAATACTGTTACAGGAGTGTTTTCTATGATACAATCTAACAAGGAAGTCATACCACTATGTGTAAATGTTGAATCACCAATGACAGCTACAGCAGGAAGTAAACCAGCATCTGCAGCACCTTTTGCCATCGTGATTGAGGCACCCATATCCACAGTTGAATAGATTGCATTATATGGAGGAAGTGCACCTAATGTGTAACAGCCGATATCAGAAAAAACTCTGCCAGGGCCATACTGTTCCATCGCTTGATTAAGAGCTGCATAGGAATCAATGTGAGGGCAACCTAGACACAATGCTGGAGGACGAGGAGCCACGATCTCAGGAACAGGTGTTCCATATGTGTCTTTTAATCCTAAAGCAACAGCCATCAGATTTGGATTTAACTCACCATCGCGAGGTAAAGTGCCATCCATCCTTCCTTTCACAGAAGCTCCATTGTTTAAAAGACCTCTCAATTGCTCTTCAATGAGTGTATTTCCCTCTTCAGCTACTAAAATTGTTTTACATTCTGCTACTAATTTAGCTACTAATTCAGTAGGTATTGGATATTGTGTAATTTTTAAAACTGGATATGGACAAGTTTGACCAACATAATTCTCCATTAGGTAATTGTAAGCAATCCCTGAAGCAATGATTCCCAATGATTTATCTGGACCGTCGATATAGCTGTTAAATTTCGAAGAAACAGCTTCTTTCTCTAGAAGTGGTTGTTTTGCAAGCAATTCTCTATAAAATACTCTTGCATGTCCAGGAAGTAAAATAAATTGTTTTTTGTTCTCACACAATTTTATTTCATTTTGTGGTAAAATTGCTTTTCTTGAAACACCTGAACGTGAGTGAGCTAAACGGGTTGTAACTCTAAGCATAACAGGAATACGATATTTTTCTGAGAAAGCAAATGCTTCATAAGTCATATCGTATGCTTCTTGTTGGTTTGATGGCTCAAAAACAGGAATATTTGCAAACTTTGCAAAAACTCTGGAATCTTGTTCATCTTGAGAAGAGTGCATAGAAGGGTCATCTGCAATAAGATAAACTAAACCACCATTGGCACCTGTAATTGCTGAGTTCATAAATGGATCTGCAGCTACATTTAAACCCACATGTTTCATACAAACAAGTGCTCTTTTTCCTGCATAAGACATTCCAATGGCAGACTCCATAGCTGTTTTTTCATTTGCTGACCAAGTACGATGAACGTTGCCTTCAACCGCTTGTTTTGAATGTTGAACATACTCCATAATTTCAGTAGAAGGTGTTCCAGGATACGCATAAACACCTGATATACCGGCATCTAAAGCTGCTTGACCTATCGCCTCATCTCCTAATAATAATAACTTTGACATCATATAAATTGATTTTTATTTTTAATTATTTTTGATCTTTTTTTTGTTAAAATTTGAATTTACAAAGATACATAAATATTATAAATATTCTTTGGTAGATTCTATGATTTTGAATATTGAAAGTAGAAATATTCATTACGATTGATACACATCAAAAAAAATGTTAAATTTGCAGATTCAAAAATTATTTCGTGTGAATATAAATATTCGTGATTATACTTGGCAAATTGTCCTTAATCCTAATGCAATGTCTCACAAATGTGGAGAATTTTGGAACTCCATTGAGGAGAATTTAAAAAATGCACTCATTAACTTTCAATACCATATCACTGAAAGTATTGAGGAGTCAAAACTTCTTGTTCAGAAATTGTGTGCTGATGGAGCGAGACATTTTATTGTGATAGGAGGAGATGGTACGTTAAACATTTTCGTTAACAGCATCTTAACTGCTGGCGTTAATTCTGAAGAGGTTTTTATTGTTCCAATCATGATGGGTACCGGAAACGATTGGGCTAGAACACATTTTGAACATCAAGATTTTAAAACAGCTCTAAAAGTTTTTGTTGATGGCACTTTTGTAAAACAAGATTTAGGATTGATTGAGATCATGCTTCATCATAAATGTATTGATCGCCGATATTTTATCAATATTGCTGGATTTGCTTTTGATGCTGCTGTGATTTTAAATAGTCAAGATAAAAAACCAAAAATGTTTCCTCAAACTTTTTATTTGATGGGAATTTTCAATACATTGATGAAATACAAAGCTCAAAAAATTGAGTTAATCTCTCCCGATTTTTACGAAAAGAAAAAAATCTTAACCATAGCTGTTGGAATTGGTAAATATAATGGAAATGGGATGCAACAATGTCCAGATGCTTCTCCTGTTGATGCACTTTTTGATGTTTTAACCATCGATGATGTTTCAAGAATGAAAGTGATTGCCAATGTTAAAAATCTGTTTAATGGCAAACTCATTGAACGTGTTGAAGAAGCAAACATTATGAGAACTAATATGTTAGAGATTAAATCTCATCCTTATATTCGGTGTGAAGTGGAGGGAGAATTAATCCCAGCCGGAGACTATAAAATTACTTGCTTACCTGGGGCTATTAATATACTATCAGAAAAATGGAGCTAAAAAAACCGATACTCATTGCAGGTCCTTGTGCTGCAGAATCTCAATCCCAAATTCAGAAAACTGCTCAACAACTATTTGAGACACAAATCCCACTTTCCTATTTTCGTGCAGGAGTTTGGAAACCTCGATCTAATCCTAAAGATTTTTGTGGAGCAGGCGTGGATGCCCTTAAATGGTTAAAAGAGGTCAAAGAGCAGAATCATTTCCCAGTTTGTGTTGAAGTTGCCCGTGGAGAACATGTAGCATTGTGTGTTCAAAATGGGATTGATGCCATATGGATTGGAGCCAGAACTACTGTTAATCCATTTTTGGTTCAAGAGATTGCTGATGCTCTTAAGGATCAACCCATTACGGTTTTTATTAAAAATCCAATTATCCCTGAACTAAAATCATGGATTGGAGCAATTGAACGTGTCAGTGAAGCAGGTGTAAATGAAATCATTGCGATTCATCGTGGTTTTAATATTCAGAACGAAAGTGTGATGAGAAATAGTCCATCCTGGGAGATTCCGATCGCATTGAAAACACATTTTCCTGATCTAAAGATTATTTGTGATGCCTCTCACATAACTGGCAATGCTGAATATATTCCTGAAATCTCTCAGTTAGCGCTAGATTTCGGATTTGATGGACTCATGATAGAAGTGCATACTGATCCAAAAAATGCGTTAAGTGATGCTGATCAACAAATTACACCCCAACAATTTCAACAACTTATTAATCATCTGAATTTCAAGTCGCTCGTTTCCACTTCTGCAGAAAACGATTTGCTGATTCAGAGAAATAAGATTGGTAATATTGACACTCAAATTAGTGAGTTATTGAGAAAAAGGATGGAGATTGTAGATGTGATTGCACAGATAAAAGTAAACAATAATTTGGCCTTATTACAACCTGATCAGTGGAAAAAGGTAGTTGAAAAATACCAAAAAGCAGCCCTATCTGATTCTGATTATCAAGAATTTATCCTTAAATTTTTAGATCTTCTCCACCAATCCTCCCTCAACAGACAAAAGAAGTAGGGGAAAGGGCGAAGGGCGAAAGGCAAAGGGCCAAAGGCGAACTCTTAACTCTTATCTCTAATCATCATTCGTTCCCAAATCGAATTGGGTATAATTCTCATCAGGAGCGCAATAAAGCGCCATTTGCCATCAACATAAATGTGCCTTTTTTTATGAATTAATCCATTGTAAATAATCCGGCATGCTTTGTCGCATGATAAGGTTAATGGATAGTTTCTTCCAGCAATAATTTCAGTGTCTACAAAACCAGGGATTATTGTGCTAAATGTTAAATTTTTATTTTTAGATTTTGCCCCTTGTGAAATCGCTTCAAAGTAGATCCGTTGGTATGCTTTACTGGCAGAATAGGAACTTGAACCCCCAATTCCACGAAATCCAGCAATAGAGCTTATTACGGCCAAATGACCAGACCCTTGCACGTTAAAATAGTTATAAATATAACAAATTGATTTTATAAAACCATTGATATTTACATTATTAGTCCAGTTTTCAATGTCATAATCTAAATCATAATTCTCCTTACCAACACCAGAAGAGTATAGGAAGAGGTCTAATCCACCCAGTTTTTCTATCATTTCAGATATTTTTGATTCTAAATTGGGATCATTTACATCCATTTCACTATAAATCATTTGATTAGGATACTTCTCTACACTCTCTTGTAATCGTGTCACTCTTCTTCCTGCGATTCCAACCTGATGACCCGCCTGAGCAAAAAGTTCTGCTGTTCCTCTACCTAATCCAGATGTTGCTCCTAAAATTATGATTTTCATTGCTTTTTTTTTTTAAATTAATTGTGCAAAAATACTCGTTTTTTGGAAGTTAATTTTGTAAAAAAATATTTATTCATTTGTAGTACTTTTGCGAAAAATTATAATTATGAAGAGAACAGATTTTTTAGTGATTCTGGGAGTACTCCTTTTTTTTGCTCCATTTTTTATTTTTAAACCTGTATATGATTGGTATATAAGCTTTAATGGCTCACATCCTTTGATAATGGCATTTCTGAAATTTGCCATATTGGCCACTTTTGGAGAGTCTTTAGGATTGCGTATCAAAACAGGTAAATTCAATACTTCTGGGTTTGGTCTTCTTCCAAGAGCTATTGTATGGGGCTTTTTAGGGATTTGGATTGCAGTCGCTATGGGCGTTTATAAAATGGGTGTACCTAGCTATCTGGCAAAATTTGAAACCTTTGAAAACATCTCTGTTGCAATGCAAGGATCACTATCTTGGATGAAATTATTCGGTGCATTTTCAATCAGTGTGATGATGAACACCACTTTTGCACCTGTTTTTATGACATTTCACAAGATAACCGATACACATATAGCAAATTGTAATGGAAAACTAAGTTTTTTAACCACACCATTGAATTTTGGAGAGATCATTTCTCAATTAAATTGGAGAGTTCAATGGGGATTTGTATTCAAAAAAACAATACCTTTTTTTTGGATCCCAGCGCATACCATAACATTTATTTTGCCAAGTGAATTCCAAGTGCTTTTTGCCGCATTATTAGGTATCGCTTTAGGATTGATTTTATCGATTGCTGCTCTAAAAAAATAAACCTGATCGCATACGTATTATGTATAAAAATCATTCAAGATCTAATCATATAGGCAACGTTTTCGGGCTTCTATCGTCTTATTTTAAAAATTGTTGAAGTCAATGACGGAAGAAGAGATCATAAAAGGTTGTCAGGCGGGAAAAGAACGATGCCAAAAAATGCTTTATGATCAACATTCTAAGTTGATTATGGGGATTGCACTACGATTTGCTAAAAATGGAAATGATGCACAAGATATATTCCAAGATGCTTTTCTTAAAGTGTTTCTTTATATTAACAATTTTAAGTTTTTAGGTTCTTTTGAAGGTTGGGTTAGAAAAATAGCAGTTACTTCTGCGATCTCTTGGTACAGAAAACAAGTCTCAGATAGAGCAACATCACTTGAAATAGATGTTGAAGAGAATCTTCCAGAAGTGATGGTAGATGATGAGTTAGATATATCAATGGATGATATTGTGTTGTTGATTAATGAGTTACCAGATGGGTATAGAATGGTTTTTAACCTTTTTGCTGTAGACGGATATAAGCATGAAGAGATTTCCAATATGTTAGGAATCACTGAAGGTACATCTAGATCACAATATTTTAAAGCAAAAAATGCACTTCAAAAAAAGATAGTTGAAAAGTATAAAATGAAAAAGTCATGAAAGAGATTGGAGAATATTTTAAGGAAAGATTCGAGCTTTTTGAGCCGAATCCACCCGCTGATTTCTGGTCAAAAATTCAAAATGATAAAACACTGAAAAGATTCAATCGAAAGCAATCTTTCAAAAGGTTTATGAAATTTGGATTTACACCTGCAGCTGTAGTTGTAGTAGCTATCCTTTTTTGGGTTTCAAATATTCAAAAAGAGAATACACCTAATACAATTGATGGGAATACACCACAAACGAAAACAATAGCTAAACAGCAAATTACAATAAATGAAATTCAACCGAACACTTCTCCTATAACCGAGACTGAAAATAGTATTCAAGAATCAAACTCTTCAGTAAAAAGTGTTGATAATAAAATAGATAACAAAATATCCAAAAATTCAGAACCTATTAAAAACACTCAGGAATCCACTATTTCTCCTATTACTAATACGCAATCATCTATATCAAATAAAACAGTTCAATCTCCAACAAGTATAAATGTACCGTCCCAAAATTCTTTTAAAGAGCATTCAAAAATTTCACCTAATCGTAATCCATCACTTACAACAAAAAGTGAACCTATTGAAAATAATACTTCAGATATTGAAGAACCATTACCTGAAATTGTTAATGATAAAGCAAATACGATAAATCCTGAAGAAGAGATAGATAAGCTTCTAATTCCCAATTCATTTACACCCAATGGAGATGGAATTAATGACTATTTTCTTGTAAAAGCAATGTGGAATGTTGAGGATTTTGAGCTTTTGATTTATGAAAGAAGTGGAAATGTTGTATTCAAAACTAACGAAATGGGTATGGGATGGGATGGCACTTATCTTGGGAAAGAGATACATGCTGGAGTGTATGTGTATTTAATTACATATAAAGATTCTAACGGAAATAAATTAAAAACCAAAGGAACTTTGAATTTATTACGTTAATAGTTAACAAAGTATTCATTACAAACACTAATTGAATTAATGATTGATAGATTAACACCTCCTTCTACTTATGATATTGAACATTACTTGCTTACTAAACCCACTCAAGTAATACTCAATAATAATATACAACTATTTCAATTTCTTAATTCAAATTTGAATCTTATTCACTTCACTATTAGAATTAAAAGTGGATTGATCTATGAAACTCAAAAGTATTTAACCCAAGCTTGTTTTAATCTATTGAAGGAGAGTGCTCCGAATCGATCTGCCTCAGAAATGGATGAAATGCTTGATTTTTATGGTGCATCTTGGTATGTTTCCGTCAATGTTGAATATGTATCCATTCATTGGATAATTCCAAAAACAAATTGCAATATTTTATTACCTATTTTGGTAGATATTCTACTTAAACCAGTTTTTAAAGAAGAGAATCTGGAAAGATTTAAGAAAAAGAAAATTAAAGATTTAGAATATAATGAGCTAAAATATAGTTATAGAGCAAATCAATTGATGTTTCATGCAATGTTTGAAGAGGAAACACCAATGGGAATATTATTGGATAAAAAACACATTAATGAACTAACAATTGATCAAATTAATCCATTTTATTCAACATACTTTAATTCCAGAAATGTTGCTATTTTTGTGGCAGGAAATATTGATGATTCATTGGATCAAATTATGAATCAATCTTTTTCTCTGATTCCTACTGGTCTAATGAGTGACCCAGTTTCTAAATTAAAATCAAGCTTTGATCCGAAATTGATCGTCGAAAATCGAAAGGATGCTATGCAATCATCTTTTATATTATGTAAAAAGGGAATCTCATTTTTAAATGAATCTAGAAGAGATTTCTCTTTTTTATCCACATTGCTCGGAGGGTATTTTGGGTCTAGATTAATGCAAAATTTAAGAGAAAAGAACGGTTATACATACGGAGTGCAAAATGGATCAATCTATTTTAGAAACAGTTCTATCTATTATATTGAAAGTGATGTTACCGTAGATAAAACAAAAAACGCCTTAGAACAATGTTTTATAGAAATGAATCGTTTACAAACAGAAGAAGTAAGTGATGAAGAGATAAAAAATGTAAAAAGATACCTTCAAGGGACCCTTTTAAGAGATGTTGATGGGGTAGTCGCATTTATGAAAAAATACGCTTTTTGGAATAGTTTTGGAATCGATGAAAATGAGTTTGAAAAGTTTATGAATTCATTAAATCATATTAACAAGGAAATGATCATAAATTGTGCAAAAACACACTTGCAACATGACGATTTTTATACTATTATTGTAGGTAAATATTAGATTACAAATATTATTATATATATATTTAAAAATGAGGAAGTTAATATTATTTATTGGAGTTGTTGGCGCGCTTTTACCCAGCGTTTTTTCACAAACCCAAACTCCTAGTTTGAGATGCCTTTTTGTAAAACCTGATGATAATTCGGTTTCATTATATTTCATTCCAGTAGATTCACTGATTGCACCAAGTACTGTTTTTTTAAATTATACTGTTTATTCTGCGGATAACTATAGTGGTCCTTATACAATTGTTGGCTCAGCAATGTCAACATGTAATACAGACGCTTTTGATGGGTTAGATCCAGAGGTGCATAATTATTACTATATTCGTGCAAATTATTCTGGAGGATTATCCTATAACTCCGATACACTTGCGGTAATTAAGACTACTATTTCAACTCCTCAACCTGGAATCGCTCAAATAACGTGGGATTCAGATCCGTATGATCCATTTCCTGCCACATCTGGTACTCAATATTCTATTTATAGAAAAAATCCTCAAGATTTTGGGTTTTTCATTGCAGGTTCAGTGAATGCAAATGGCCCAAACACTTTCAGAGATACCATTGGAGTATGTAATGACACTGTTAAATACATAGTACAATTAACTAATCAATGGACTGTAGGAATTTGTCGTAACTCTTCTACGATTAGTCAAGATATTTTTCAAAATTCAATTGCTCCCAATATACCTACATTAACGAATGTATCTGTTGATTATGTTACAGATGGAATAAACTTGTCATGGTTACCATCTAACAATACAGATGTTAATGCTTATATTATTTTTCATTCAGCAACTCCTATTACAATTTGGACACCTGTAGACACGGTTTGGGGTAGAATGAATACAACATGGATTGATCCCAATAATGGATCCAATACAATAAATAATTATAGAATTTCATCAAGAGATAGTTGTGGTTTATCTAGTGCAATGACCATTAATTATCAATCAAATATGCGTTTAACCTCCACTGTTGACGAGTGTCATTATAGAACTACTTTGCAATGGACTCCATATAACAATATGACGAATAATCTATCAAAATATGAAATTCATGCCTCCATAAATGGGATGCCTCCAACATATATATCTGAAGTGGGCCCTAATGAGAATTCATATACTTATTCAGGGTTGGTAGATGATTTTACATATTGTTTTGTAATTAAAGCTGTTAGTACTGGGAATACCTACATTTCTAATTCGAATAAAGATTGCTTTACATTTTCCGTAGAGGAACGTAATGATTTTGTATACGTTGCTGCTGTTTCAGTTGTTGAAGATAAAGATTTAAAAATTACAATCAATACCAGTGGGGATCAATACCCTTTTGATTATTTAGAAATTTACAGAAGTGAAGATAATCTTTCAAATTTCACAAAAATTGCGGATATCCCATTTAGTGCAAATTCTGTTTATAATTATACTGATTACGATTTAAAAGTATTGAAAAAAATATATTATTATAAAGTATTATTATATTCAGAATGTCTACCAGCGCCTGTATCATCCAATGTATCCAATAGTATTCTATTAACTGGTGTTGGCGATGTAGCACATAGAAATCAATTGCAATGGTTTAATTATGATGATAATGTCCCAACAACAGAGTATCCTACTGCTTTTATTCAACGAAAAATGGAATCTGATGGTGATTTTGTTGAAATTCAAAGTAATATTTTATGGTCTGCTTATAATTCATATGTTGATGATGTAGCAGAATTACATCAATTTGGTGCAGACTTTAAGTATAAAGTGGGTGTAAACCAAAAGATTAATGAATATGGGTTTTGTCCAATTAGTTTATCAAATGAGATAACTATAAGGCAAAAACCTACCATTTGGATTCCCAATGCATTTCGACCTATCGGTTCAATAAATAAAGTATTTAAACCGATAAATTCTTTTGTGTCTGCAGATACCTATTCTTTTGTCATATATAATAGAATAGGACAAATCGTTTTTCAAACCACGAATCCAAATGAAGGATGGGAAGGGAGACTTTCAAATGGTGAATTTGCACCTGCTGGAGTCTATATTTATAAGATTCAATTTTTAGATACTTCAGACGAGATTTTTATAACTAATGGAACTGTATCATTAATTTATTAAAAAAAAAATCTCAACACTTGATATTTCAGAAAAAATTTGTATATTTGCCAGCTTTTAGGAGTGAATCAAGACGACGAAAAAACTAACTCAAAAACACTTGTAACTACTTGATATCACGGATCATAATAATTTATTGTTGAATATTGTAGGTGGGATTTTTATGATTGTATGTGTTAAAATAGTTGCGTTTTTTCTCCAAAAAAGCTACTATTTTTTGTTTTATAAGAAACTAATAACAATTTAAAATATAATACGAAGGGATGAAAAAGATTAAAATTACACAAGTGAGAAGTGCGATTGACAGACCTCTACGTCAAAAAAGATCACTAGAAGCTTTAGGATTAAGAAAAATGCATCAAACTGTAGAACACAATCCGACACCTCAAATATTAGGTATCGTTGATAAGATACAACACTTAATAAAAGTGGAAGAAATTTAAAAAAAAGAGTAATAATTGATTTTGAAATTTAAAACAATGAATTTAAACAACTTAAAACCTGCAGAAGGATCAACAAAATCTTCAAAAAGAATAGGTAGAGGACAAGGATCAGGAAAAGGTGGAACTTCCACAAAAGGTCATAACGGAGCTCAATCTAGATCTGGATATAGCCGTAAAATTGGATTTGAAGGAGGGCAAATGCCTATTTATCGTCTTTTACCAAAAAGAGGATTTAAAAATATTAACAGAATTGAATACAGTCCGATAAATCTTAGTACACTTCAAATGTTAGTTGATAAAACTAATACATCTGATATTACTTTAGAACTATTAAGAGTTAATGGTTTAATTGCTAAAAAAGATTTAGTAAAAGTTCTTGGGAATGGTGAACTTACATCAAAAATTAATATTACAGTTCACGCTATTTCAAAAAGTGCAAAAGCTGCTATCGAGAAATTAGGTGGTACTGTTGTAGCACTTAAAACTCCCGTTACTGAAGATCATTCAACTGAAACTGTTGAAAATTAATAATTAAAAAATAATCACACCACATGAATAGATTTTTTAATACGATCCGCAATATATTTAAAATTGAAGATTTACGTAAACGTATTTTGTATACTTTGCTTATTGTTTTAGTTTATAGATTAGGATCTCATATTGTATTGCCCGGTATTAATCCAGGAGCACTATCAGCTTTCTCTAAATCAACTCAAGAAGGACTTTTAGGTCTTCTTGATCTATTTTCAGGTGGGGCATTTTCAAATGCATCAATTTTTGCACTTGGAGTTATGCCATATATTTCTGCATCTATTGTTATTCAGTTAATGACATTAGCTGTTCCATACTTCCAACGTCTTCAAAAAGAGGGTGAAAGTGGTAGAAAGAAAATTAATCAAATTACTAGATATTTAACCATTGCAGTTGTTGGTGTTCAAGCACCAGCTTATATTGCTAATATTGTATCACAATTTGGAAATGCTGTTTCACCAGCATTATTGGAAACTTCAATTTTAGGTTTTTCTGCATTTTCATTAACTGCATTCATCTTATTAGTGGCTGGTACTCTATTTATTATGTGGTTAGGTGAAAAAATTACTGATAATGGATTAGGAAATGGTATCTCTATAATCATTATGGTTGGTATCATCGCAAGATTCCCATTTGCACTTCAAGCTGAATTTATTGCTAGAATCACTGAAATGAATGGTGGTCCAATTTTATTTATTGTTGAATTATTAGTCATGATGGTGATTATCGCGCTTTGTGTTCTACTCGTTCAAGGTACACGTCGTATTCCAGTTCAATATGCAAAAAGAATTGAGGGTAATAAACAATATGGTGGAGTTCGTAACTTCTTACCTTTAAAAGTTAATGCTGCTGGTGTTATGCCAATCATCTTTGCACAAGCCATTATGTTTTTACCTTTAACTTTTGTGAATATGGCTGAACAACCTAGCAAATTTATGATGAGTTTCATCGATTATAATGGAGTAGGTTATAATGTTATATTCTTTCTGTTGATTATTGGATTTACATATTTCTATACTGCAATTACTATTAACCCTCAACAAATTGCTGAAGAGTTAAAAAAGAATGGCGGATTTATACCTGGTACTAAACCTGGAAAACAAACAGCGAATTTAATTGATGATATTATGTCTAAAATTACACTTCCTGGTTCTATTTTCTTAGGTCTTGTAGCAGTTCTACCTGCGATTGTTAGAATTTTTGATGTAAACCAACAGTTTGCTCAATTTTTTGGAGGAACTTCGTTGTTAATTATGGTTGGTGTTGTTTTAGATATTCTTCAACAAGTTGAGAGTCACCTTCTTATGAGACACTATGACGGTTTAACAAAATCTGGTAGAATTAAAGGACGTAATAGTAGTGCATACTAAAACTAATAATGTTTAATAAAACTAATATATATAATACCGCTGATATTCAGCAAATAAAAATAAGTTCTTTGCTTGTTGGTAAAACTTTAGCTGAAGTTGCTAAGAGGATTCAACCTGGTGTTCCCATTTCACTTCTTGATCAAATTGCAGAAGAGTATATTAGAGATCATCAAGGGGTTCCATCCTTTAAAGGTTACAATGGATTTCCAGCTACTTTATGTATTTCAATTAATGATGTTGTTGTACATGGAATTCCAAAAGACCAAATATTAAAAGATGGCGACATTGTCTCAGTGGATTGTGGAGTTTTCAAAGATGGTTTCCATGGAGATTATGCATATACTTTCCCAGTTGGAAATGTATCAGAGGAGAAACAATTACTCATCGATAGAACAAAACAATCGTTGATGCTTGGCATAGAGAAAGCAAAAGTGGGTAACACTACTGGTGATATTGGGTCTACAATCCAACACTATGTAGAGTCTTTTGGATACGGAGTTGTTAGAGATTTGTGTGGGCATGGTATCGGAAGAAGATTGCACGAAGCTCCAGAGGTTCCAAATTTTGGAAAACCTGGTAAAGGCACCCCACTAAAGGTTGGCATGGTTTTTTGTATTGAACCGATGATTAATCAAAAATCACATAAAGTTTATGTTGAGAGTGATGGTTGGACAATCAGAACGCTAGATGGGAAACCCTCAGCACACTTTGAACATCAAATAGCAATTACAGAAAGCGGAACAGAAATTTTATCAACATATCAATATATTGAAGAAGTATTAAACTTAAAAAAATTATAAATATATGGCAAAACAATCATCCATAGGGCAAGACGGAATAGTTATCGAATCACTCGGTAATGCTATGTTTCGTGTTCAATTGGAAAATGGACATGTTATCACAGCTCATATTTCCGGGAAAATGAGATTGAATTATATCAAAATATTACCTGGCGATAAAGTACAAGTCGAAATGTCCCCATATGATTTGACAAAAGGAAGAATTACATTTAGACATAAATCATAAAAATTATAAAATTCAAAACAAATGAAAGTAAGAGCATCAGTTAAAAAGAGATCTGAGGACTGCATCGTAGTAAGAAGAAAAGGTGTTGTTTATGTTATAAACAAGAAAAATCCTAAATTCAAACAACGTCAAGGATAATATTAACATTAAAAATATAACAAGAGTATGGCAAGAATTGCAGGTATTGATTTACCCAATAATAAAAGAGGTGAAATCGGATTAACTTACATCTATGGAATTGGGAGAAGTACAGCTCAACAAATTCTAGACAAAGCGAATATTGACTATAATAAAAAAGTCAATGAATGGAATGATGATGAGTTAGCAGCACTTCGTGGAATAATCAATGAAATTAAAGTAGAAGGTGCGTTGCGTTCTGAAGTTCAAACGAACATCAAACGTTTAATGGATATCGGCTGTTACAGAGGTATTCGTCATCGTATCGGATTACCACTACGTGGACAAAGTACTAAAAACAACGCCCGTACAAGAAAAGGACGTAAAAAAACTGTTGCGAACAAGAAAAAAGCAACTAAGTAATTCGTAAAAATTAAATTTTAGTCAGAAGAACGAACAAAATTATGGCAAAGAACACAAAAACAATAAAGAAAAAAGTCGTTAGAATCGATGCATTAGGCAAGGCTTTTATATCAGCATCATTTAACAATGTTATTGTAACCCTTACCAATAGTGATGGACAAGTTATATCTTGGTCATCTGCTGGAAAAATGGGATTCAGAGGTTCAAAGAAAAACACTCCTTATGCTGCTCAAATGGCGGCTCAAGATTGTGCTAAAGTGGCTTATGATCTCGGATTGAGAAAAGTAAAAGTTTATGTAAAAGGACCAGGAAGTGGTAGAGAATCTGCTATCCGTACTATTCATGCTGCTGGTATTATGGTAGAAGAAATTACTGATGTTACTCCATTACCACATAACGGTTGTCGCCCTCCTAAACGTAGAAGAGTATAATACATTAAACTTAATTTTATAACCAGCAAATAATCATTATTATGGCAAGATATACAGGACCAAAAACCAGAATCGCAAGAAAGTTCAAAGAACCAATCTTTGGACCAGATAAATATTTGGAGAGAAGAAATTATGCTCCAGGACAACATGGATTATCCAGAAAACGTACTAAAATGTCCGAATATGGTATTCAGTTGCAAGAAAAACAAAAAGCTAAATATACTTACGGATTATTAGAACGCCAATTTAAGAAACTATTCCTTAAAGCAGCTAGTAAAAGAGGTATCACAGGTCAAAACTTGATGAAACTAATTGAGTCTAGATTAGATAACGTAGTGTATCGTTTAGGGATTGCTCCATCAAGAGCATCTGCACGTCAGTTGGTAAGTCACAGACACATTTTAGTGAATGGTGAAATATGCAATATTCCTTCCATGTTATTAACACCTGGAGACATTGTAGCCGTTCGTGAACGTTCAAAATCATTAGAGATTATTACAAATTCTTTAAATGGTAAATCAAATAAATTTAATTGGTTAGAGTGGGATGCAAACCTATTTACAGGAAAATTTATGAACTACCCTGAAAGAGAAGACATTCCAGAAAATATCAACGAACAAGCAATCGTTGAGTTATATTCTAAATAGTACTCTTTTGTTACTTTTTATCGTATTACGCAAAGCAGAATACAAACAACGTATAAATTAAGAAAAAATATAATTATGGCAATTTTAACCTTTCAAAAGCCCGATAAAGTTATCATGAATGAAGCGGATGATTTTCATGGATCATTTGAATTTCGCCCACTCCAACAAGGCTATGGACAAACTGTTGGAAATGCACTCCGCCGTGTTCTGTTGTCATCACTTGAGGGTTTCGCGATCACTTCTGTGAAAATTGATGGAGTTTCACAAGAGTTCTCATCCATTCCTGGTGTTATGGAGGATGTTACTGATATCGTCCTCAATTTGAAACAAGTGTGTTTCAAAAATAAAATTGAGAATAATAACTCAGAAAAAGTTAGAATCGTTATTGCTGGCCAAGATAAATTTACGGCTGGCGATATGAACAGATTTCTAAACTTCTTCCAAGTACTTAACCCAGATCAATTGATCTGCCGAATGGAACCCAATATTAGATTGGAAATGGAATTAACCATAGATAAAGGAAGAGGTTATGTGCCCGCTGAAGAAAATAAATCACTTCATGAAGGTATCGATGTAATTTCTATTGATTCAATTCACACACCTATTAAAAATGTGAAATACGTTGTTGAAAATTTCCGCGTTGAACAAAGAACTGACTTCGAAAAATTACTTTTAGATATCACTACTGATGGATCAATCCATCCTAAAGATGCACTTAAAGAAGCTGCTAAAATATTAATCCAACATTTTGCACTTTTTTCTGATGATAAAATTTCTTTAGATTCTCCTATTCAATCTAGTGATAGTAATGGAGACGATCTTGACGAAGTATCTCTCGTAATGAGACAAATCCTTAAATCTAAATTAGTAGATATGGATTTATCTGTACGCGCTTTAAACTGCTTAAAATCAGCAGAATTAGAAACATTAGGTGACTTAGTGGCTATCCACAAAAGTGATCTACTTAAATTCCGTAACTTTGGTAAAAAATCTTTATCTGAATTAGAAGATTTAGTAAAAGCTAAAGGATTGGAGTTTGGAATGAATATAGCAAAATATAAATTAGATAAGGATTAAGAAATGAGACACGCAAAAAGAATTAATCATTTAGGTAGAACAAGTTCTCACAGAGCTGCCATGCTTTCAAATATGGCATCCTCTTTGATTAAACACAAAAGAATATCTACAACTTTAGCAAAAGCTAAAGAGTTAAGAAAATATGTTGAACCTCTAGTTACTAAAAGTAAACACGACACAACGCACTCAAGAAGAACCGTATTTTCATATCTTCAAGATAAATATGCTGTTACTGAGTTATTTAGAGATGTTGCTCAAAAAGTAGCTGATAGACCAGGTGGATATACCAGAATTTTAAAAACTGGATTCCGTCAAGGAGATAATGCAGAAATGTGTATTATTGAGTTCGTTGATTATAACGAAACATACACAGTAAAAGAAGAAAAGAAAGCAGTTAAAACTCGTCGTAGTCGTGCTAAAGCTGCTCCTAAAGCTGTTGAGGCCCCTAAAGCTGAAGCTACTCCTGTTGTTGAAGAAACTCCAGCAATTGAAGAAACAAAAGAATAGTACATTTTTTACTTTCATTAAAAAAGGTATTCTGATAAGAATACCTTTTTTTTTATTTATAAATACAGGTTAGCATCACCGTAACTTAGAAATCGATAATTATGCTCCAGAGCATGATGATATATTTTTCTCCAATCTTCACCTAAATAAGATGAAATTAACAATAAAAGAGTGCTCTGTGGTTGGTGAAAATTAGTTAATATACCTTTGGCAATTTTGTGCTTGTAACCTGGTTTTATCAATAATGAAGTGTATCCAACGAACTGATCTAAATCTTTTGTAATAAGATAATTAAGGATTGATTCAAGGGATTCTTCTTTTGAAACATTTACTAATGGTGTTTCTAAAGTTTGATCATAAATTTCCCATTGATTAACATAAAATGGATTTTCATGTTGTAGTTTTAGTTTAGCACCCATAATAAAAATTGATTCAAGAGTTCTAGTTACAGTAGTTCCAACGGCAATGATTCTCTTGTTTTTTATATTCAATAATTTTTTAATGAGTTCTTTTGTTACTATGATCTGTTCTTGATGCATATAATGGTCATCAATATATTCTGTATTTACAGGTTTAAAAGTGCCAGCGCCGACATGTAATGTAACCCATTCAATTTCAATATTTTTTGATCTTAAATCTTGAAAAACATTTTCGGTGAAATGTAGACCGGCTGTTGGAGCCGCGACAGAACCATCATGTTTTGCAAATATCGTTTGATATCTAAAGGAGTCATTTTGATCAACATCTCTTTTAATGTAAGGGGGTAGTGGCATTTTACCATATGCTTCTAACCATTCTGCAAAGCTAATTTGATCATTTTCCCATTCAAATGTAACTTCAAAAGAGCGATCTTTAGGTTCTGATTTTGTTGTTTTAATTTCAACGAATGATTCTCTACAATGAGCAACAAATTTAATTTCAGATTTCCATTTTTTTGCATTTCCAACAAAGCATTTCCAGGTAACCGATTTTGTTTGTTCAAATGCGGATGTAATTTCTGAAGTAGGAGAGATGGGTTCTAAACAAAAGATCTCAATTCTAGCGCCTGAATCATTGTAAACAATCAACCTAGCATGAATCACTTTAGAATTATTGAAAATTAGAATATCATTTTCTGATAAATAATCGGCAATTTCATAGAATTTGGCATCTTTGATTGTCTGATTTTGATAAATCAAAAGTTTTGATTCATCTCGAATTTTTTCAGGGTAAATAGCAATTCTTTCAGGGGGAAGCAAGTAATTATATTCATCAATTTTTAATTTTGATGGAACTACAGTTTGTTTCATGTTAAATTTAACTTTCTTTAGAGTGTCCTCGCGGGGACTCGAACCCCGGACCCATTGATTAAGAGTCAATTGCTCTACCAGCTGAGCTACGAAGACAATAGTACAAAAGTACAAAATTTTTATCAAAAAAAAAGGGCCGAAGCCCTTTTTTTAATTTTTATTTTTGAATCATCATTTTTCGAGTCAATCTAGTATTGTTGATTGTAATCGTGTACATATAGATTGCGGATGCGAAATTAGTTGTATTCACATGGATGTTGTTTTCCCCAATTTCAGCATTTATTTTAGTAGTATATAGTAATTGACCTTCAACAGAATGAATTTGTAAGGTTGTTTCTCCAGGAAGAGAAGAATAGAATGGAATTACAGTTTCATTAATAGCAGGATTTGGTATATTTTGACCTAAAATTACACCATTTTGAATTTGAATATCATCATCAATACCCACTTTTGTACAAGCTGTAATAGTACGAATATTGTTTTGTAAATTCTCATCATTTATGGTTGTAATTTGAGCTTGGAATTGTAGGTAGCTAAATAGCTCTGGAACTACGATACCATTTGTAAAAGTATATTCAATTGAGTCACCTGGATTAATAACACCTGTCCAAGATTCATCAGGAGAGTATTGAATATTTGTACCAATAGCAGCATTAAATTTAACTGTAAAATTCAAAATTGGAACTCTACCTGCATTTTTTATGATTATTGTAGGTCTAACGGTATCTTTTTTAATTACACAATCTTCAGAAACGGTAAAATCAAGAGGATATACGAAACGATCAATGCTGATATCAGCTTTACCATGTTTAAATGAGAGGTCATCAATTGCAGGGTCAATTTTTTTAGTTCTTCCAGTAACAATAAATCTAATGCGAGCATTTTCATCTATTGCATTCATTACGAAATTACGTTTTAAGAACTCTTGATTGATTCCAGTATGAGTACGACCAATAATTGAGTCCATATTGATATAATATTCACCTGAACCTATCTCCACATAAAATTTGCTGGTAGCTACATTGTTTGGAGGAAGACTATCTCCAAAAATATGTTGCCAATAGTCACTTTCGCAAGGATATCCATCTTTATAATGTAAATCAATACAACCAGTAGATAAAATTGCAGTTGCAGAAGCTGCTGAGTTTGCAGGAGCAGAAACTACCGCATATCTTCCTAAATTTTGTAGATAATGTTGATAGAAAGTATGATCAAAGCTTGGTCCAGCATTTGGTGCATTTGGAGTACCTAATGAGTCAACATCCCATCTGAAGGTTGAGTGTGTTGTAGTTGCAGTCCAAAATTCAGGGAATGGAACGTCGGCACCTGGAGAATAATCATCAGCATCAAAGTTAACAAAAATTGGTAAATTATGGGTAGTTAAACTAGTTACTTCACAAAGTGAACTAGCTACATTGTTTATTACAAACTGGTCTGATGTGTATTGGATGTTAGTCTCAACAACATAATTTCCAACCATACTAAGATCAACATTGTGAATAACAGCAATCATTGTATCCCATTGTGCTACTGATCCCGATGTGATTGTAATAGTATAGTTACTACTTACGGGACCATTTACTGTTGCGTTTACAATGATAGGTTCAGTAGGTGTTATCGTTAAATTTGAGCTACCAAAGTTTTTAATAACCACTTTAATTTTTGCTCTTGCATCTGCACAAACATTACCAACAGGGTGAAGAATATGAGTTGTACCTGGATCAATAGGGAATGGATCTGCAATGTTAACTGCGTAATCTTCTGTTTCACCAGAAGCAAATGCAGCGCAAGGTGCGGCTGTAGTAGTAAGATTCTGATTCACAGTGATCACTCTAAGTCTTGTTAAACCTGTTTCAGAATTGATATTTACAGGAACTGTAAATCCAGAAGTTGTGGCATTAGTTTGATTAGCTTGAGAAGGAGCAGCTACTGCAAGTTTTGAGAATATCAATTCATCTGCAGTAAATTGATTGTCTCTATTCATATCTAAATAAACATATTTCCAAAGCGTTGCACCTGCATTTGTTGTAAATGAATTCACAATGGTAATTGGGAATGATTGTCCACGAACTACAAAACCAGGAGCTACTGTTTCAGTAAAGTCAGAATATTTTCCATTACCTGAGATTGTTGAAGGACAATTAAAAATAGGTGTACCTGGCCCGTTATCGATTCCAGCAAATTTGAATTTACTAATGTGAGCACCGATAGTATCACGGGATCCAATAACAACAACATTAGGATAACATGGGTCAAATTTCTTTAAAAATATTCTAAGAGTATCATTTGCTTGTAATGGATCGGTTGCATGTCTGGTATATACAATAAATGGTGTTGAGAAATATATATCACTTAAATCTACTGGAGTTGTAAAACTGAAATTTGATGTCGCACCTGCTGCAATAGCTCCAGAGAAAGGTTGTTCCACAGGAGGATTATTTCCTAATTTATAACCAACTATAATTCCACTTGCATTTGCAGTACCATTGTTTTTAATAGTAGCTGTAACAATTTGATTCGCAGGATAAGCATTATTTGGAGTAATTGGTGCTGTTATAGCAGTAACATGTAAATCTACAGCAGGAACATTTGTATTGATAGTGATATTTGCTTTTGGTGATTCACAAGTGTAATTCATTGAGAATCTTGTGGTAATTCTTTGAGTTGAACCAGTAAATGCAACAGGTGCTGTAGGAGCAGATCCTCCACGAGATAATACTAAGTTAGGATTTGCAGGTACTACTGCATATTTGAAAGTTGGATTTGGAGAGATATTTAAAGCAGCAACATTATTTTGTCCATAGCAATTATGTGAAGTTAACATCAATAAGCTGTTTCCAGTGTAATAGAAACCTCCAGGTATTGGTATTTTTAACCAACCCACATTAAATTCTGGAGTAGAATCGTATATTAATGTTGCTCCATTTAAGAAGAAATTATTCCAATCATAAGTTCCTGTTGGCAGACTAGTAGAATCTGTATTTTTTAAGTATATCTGAATTGGGAATGAGCCAGTAATCGAAGCATGAACATAGATTGAAACAGTATCAATAAAACCAACATAACCACCCATATCACCTTTTCTGAACATAACAGCTCCTTGTGAAGTAGATTGTGTGAAAACAAATGGGAGTGAACCATTTGTTGTAGTTGTGGTTCCTAATATTGAGTCTTTTTCAAAACCTACAGAAATAATTCTTCCACCATATTTGTATGTTGTAGGAGTGTAAATGTTAGGAGTTGTGAAAGAGGTTCCTGTTGCAATAGGTGTAGTTCCAGCGCTGTTATATAATGTTGCAATGTTTAATGGAGTTCCAGAATTTAAAGCATGCGTTAATGGTGTTAAAGTAAGTGTTTGTCCATAAGGTACAGTGTATGTTAAATTTGCTGGAGCTGTTGGATTTGCAGGAACCATTAACATACCTCTAATCGTATCATTTAATCTGTATGGTACATAGGTTGGTGAAACAGCATCTGTAAAGATCTCATAATTGTAAATTCTGTTTTGTAATGTTGATCCAATATTGGCAGGATTGTTAAAAACAATATTGTGAGTAGGTTGAGTAGCAGGAAGTCTATCAACAGCTGTAAAAGGAGTTGTGATTGTATCCACAACAGTGACATTAGTTGTACCAGTGAATTTTGCAGTTACTTTGAATGTGCTGGATGGAATAAGAACTGAATCTGTATTATTATAGTTTACAATTAGATTAGGACTCATTAAACCACAGGTATATGAATTTGGGAATACAAGTTGATTTGTTTTTAAGTCATGGTTATTTGTAGGAACTGCAACATTAATTGTAATTGGAATCCTTTTAGTAATACAGTTTGGAGCAGCAGGAGTTTTTGCTGTCATATAATAAATAGTAGTATCATAAAGATTTGTGGTTTCATATGTTAAACTACCATTTACATTATTTAAAGTTGTAGTTGATTCTGGAGAATTATAAAAGAAATATTGATTTATATTTGAAATTCCAGGAGCGATTAAGAATGTTTCAGTAAAGTTTCCAAAGTAAGTAATTTCATCTGGAATAGCAACGGTTCTTGTTGAAGCAATAGATCCAGTTATTGTGTCGTTAGCACGATAAACGATTGTTTCATTTAATAAATCAGAAGTTGCAATAAATTGAAAAGTTAAGTTTGCTAAAGGAGCACTAAAGTCGTAGGTTTGAGTAAAAGTAACCTCTTTCTCTTCAAGTGGAGCAAAAGAATCAGTAATTAGATGTGTGATCCATGTGAAGGCACCAGAAGTTCCTTGTCTAAATCCTGCTTTTGCAATAACTTTGTTTGCAGGAATTGAGTTATCTAGTAAGTTTTTGTATTTAACTTTTATATGTTCTTGATAAAGAGCACAATTTGTAGTAGCTGCAGGAATTGTAACAGGATAAACAAAAGCTTCAGTTTGAATATCATAGTTTGGTTTGTCTGGCACATGAATTTGAACAGGGATTCTTTCACTCGCACATGTCATGTCAGCAACAAAGAATTTTATAGCCCATCTATTTGCTGTTGGTGCGCCCCATGTCCCAGTAAATACCGGATTAGTATTAGCTGTTTTTGATTGAACTGTGGCTGTAGCAACTGCTGTTTTGAATGTTGGATACCCTGTACCACCAGAGATTGCTCCACAATTTACTCCTCCACAATTTGATTCAGTATATATAAGGATATTACCAGAAGTGTAGTTTAATGGAATATTAATAGGAAGTTCAACCCAGCCAGCACTATTAAAGTATTGTTGTGCATCTAAAACTATGGTTGCATCTGCAATCTCATTATCCCAATCAAATGGATCTGATGATTTTAATGTGTCAAGCTCAGTTTGTTTGATGTAAATTTTTATAGGAATTCCTAAAATTCCAGTTGCAGGTGTATTTACATTAATTGCAATTTTTGCAATTACACCAAAATTGCCAATTTCTGATTGTTTATACAATATTCTACCACGTGAATAACCGCTCCCAAAAGCAAATGGGAGTTGACTGTTTGCTGCTCCAACTGTTCCAACTGTAGGTGTATAAAGGGTTCCAGGAGCTACAGAAACATAGTATGTAGTATCGTAGTAAATTAGGTTTGGAGTAATGTATGGGCCAGGTCCTTGATAAAGTGGACCAACATATTGATTGCCCACTTTGGAAAACCATTGAATAATACCAGGATTAATTTGTGTTGGTAATTGTGCAGTTAGAGTTCCGTTTGTCGAATAATTAACTAATATTGTGTCTGGGGAGATAGGTAAATGAGCTTTTCCTTTAGAAACAATCAGTTTTTGAAGTGTATCATTAAAACTTACAATATCTGTATATGTAGTATTTGCCCAAACTTTAATAGTGTAATTATCATCAATATTAATTTGATTATTAGTAAAGTTATATGGAGTAGAAAAACTGAAATTTCTAATCTGATGACTAAAAATCGTATCATTAATGGTTTGGGTTACAACAGGCCCATTATTTACAGTATAATGAACAGTAGTACCTGGCATAATATCTTTTGGCCCATTATTTGCAATTCTAATAGTTATGGGTTCAACTACTAAATCACAATTTGTAATAGGGTTAACTAAAGATAAAATGGCAAATTCACGATCTATTTTAGGTTGCACGGTTGCACCTATCATAAAACGGCCTGTAGATTGAGAAGTATACGTGTTTTCATCTAAATAGTAAAAAGCATCTTCTCTAGTTGGAGATTCATATTGAGCAGTTAAGTAATATCCAGCATCAATCATTTCAATACCAGCATAAAATAGAGTTGAAGTATGTGTTAATGCATAGTTGTTAATAGGAACGGTAACCCAAGTATTAACCATATCAGCACTCATCGTTACAATATCTGAAGTTGTAATAATGTTGCCATTTGCATCAGAAATGAAAGCTCTAATTCTTTTACCTATAGTTTCAAGAGGGTTTGTAGGATAGAATTTCACAGAAGTAGCAATTACAGTATCAATTACATTGTATTTTACAGCAGCTTTTATGGGTGTTCCACTACCAAAACTAATTAAATAACTAGAAGTATCAGCATACGCTAAGTTTTCAGTATTAGTGTTTAAAATTGCATTCGAACTATTGTTTGCATTGTAATCATCATTTTGACAAGTAATTTGAATATTATTCATCCCAATATTGGCTAAATGATCACCGGTGAATGTAGCGATGGCTTGTCCGTTGTATGAAATAGATGCAACAGTTGTTGTTTCTGTGTAGGTATTTGCTCCAGAAACAGTTAGAGTAACCTGAACATTATTTTGAAGATTTCTACCTTCATTTGTGATAATTGCTTTTACTTGAGGAGATGTTTCCACTGTAGTTGGGCGAACATGTGTGGTGTAAATATTTTGAACAGCACAATCATTGTTGTAAATCTTACGAAGTCTAACACGGTCAATGTTAATATTCCCTCCTGCCTTTCCCAATGCGTCAAAAGAAATAAATACACAACTATTTGTATTGTATGTAGATAAGTCATAGGTGTATTTTATCCAAGTTGGTAAAGTGTAACCAGTAATTACAGTTTGTGCACGTTTAAGCAGAGATGTTGTTGTATTTGTGGCATTAGGTGTTTCAGGGTTTATTGAAGTCCAAGTAGATCCACCATCAATAGATATTTTAACTGTAACTCCCTCTGTTGAGTATGTTGTTTGAGTATAACTATTATCGTGTGCATACCACACTTCTAGAATTGGGTTTTCACAGTTCGTTAAATCTATGACTGGCATAACTGCTTTGGAAGAAGTGTTTGTAGCAAAATTTCTAGAATTAAAATACAATCTACCAGTACCATACACAGGAGCAATTGCAGGGGTTACACCTGTTCCTTCTTGAAAACTCCAGTTTCCAGCACCAGCTAATTGTTCAAATTTCCATGCTAATGTAGTTCCATTTGAAAATGTTTCATCATAAGTTGCGATATTTGGAGCAATAACCTCTTGTCTAAAAGGAACTGATAAGGTATCGTTTGTTGTTCGTTCATCACCTGTATAAGAAATGATAAATGTAAAATTGATATTAACGTTATAAGGAATAACTACCCCTGGGTTAATGGTAATGTTACTAAATTGGTTAGGGGCAAGTGTTCCAGTGTTGATTGTATATGTTGTGTTTAATGTTAACCCACCACTGGCAATAGTTCTTACTGTAGCTGGGGTATTGGCAAAATTCACAGTATTACAACCATAATTGAAAACTTTTAGTGTAATTGGATATGTTGATTGAGGACAAAGTCCTAAAACAGGTGAAATTAATTGTGATAAAGCCAAATCTTTAGGAGGAACATATGTTCTATAACATCCACGATGCGTAACTTCACATGATCTAAGAGAATCTTCAATATCGTCTCCAACTAAAATATTTTGAGGACACTCAAATCCAGAAAAATCTGATAATTTTAATGAAATATCTGCATTAATAAATGGAGGTTCAATAGAAACTGTAGCAGTGTCACGTGTATTCCCTAAGCCAAATCTCCATTCGGTCATATTGTTTCTAGCAACAGTGTAATATCCAACTGGACCATCAGAATGATATACATTGTAATCTCCAACTAAAGTTGTAGGATTTACAGCATAATAAATGGGGTAATTTTGATTTGTTAAAGAAACACAATCATTGACTAATAAATTGTTTGAAAAATTAATAATTGCACCAGAAGTATGGTAATAACAAGCAGTAACAGCTAAATTGGTTAGAGAGTATACACGGATTGAATTATGAAGATAAATCATTCTTGTAGAAGCAGTATTGTTAATTCCGTATGTGCTTGCAACGGTTGCTTTTGCTCTTATTTCATTGTTTGAAATTAATACGTCTCCAGTTGTTCCATTAGAAACATTGTTGAGGTTAATACCAACATTAGTGTTTATATCTGACCAAATTTTATTTTTTGAAATTAATGATGTGGTTGAAGAACGTTCCAAATGAATTCCAGTATATCTATGTAAGCTCGTAGTGAGTTGAGTAATTTTATTTTTTGTAATCGAAGGTACATTGGTGTAATTTAAGTAAATACCCTGTAAAGTTGAATTGATTGTATTGGATTCGATTAAATTTATAGTATTTGCTCTTGTACTAGAACCTAAATAATGAATTCCATAAACCCCTCCATTGATAATGTTGTTTTTAATTTCTATGTCGACATCCCCAATTGATCCTGTAGATGCTGTCACACGTGATATACCCGCAAACGCTGTTAATGTAGAGGTTGGAGTATCAACATTAATGATACAATTTTCGATTTTAATATTAGTAACATTTCTTCCTGTAATATAAACACCTCTAGACCAAGTGCTTCCAATTTTACCTTGAATGGTTAAATTTCGAAAACGTAAGTGTCCAATTCCGTTAATTACTCCATTAAATGTGATTGCACCAGCAGAGGAATTTGTGCCGTCATCGAGAATAATAACATCCGCAGGGTTTCCAGATTGAGACTCAAACGTGATTGTATTTAATTCAGATTGTCCAACTATTAAGGTGTCAAAATAGAAATAACTACTACTATAAGTTCCAGCAGCTAATCTAGCTGTAATTGGTCCATTCATACCACAATTCTTTAATGTAGTGTAAAATGCATTAATATTTGGAAAATCGGCTCCAGTGCCGCCAATTGTTAATGGGCCACTCAAAATAGCAGCACAACCAAACCTAACATATTGAGCACAAATGGAGTCGGGATTAAAGTTATTAGGAGCACCATTCCTTTGGGTTATACACACTCGAACGGTGTCCCAACCTGCAATCGGTGTATAGTTTCCAATGGTTAATGTGTCTCTGAAATCTAAACAGAATGGTCTAATCGGGTCAAAGTCGTTAATTGAACTCCAATTGTAGGAAGGTTGAGCAACGTTATTAAGTGACATAGTAATCAGTGCTGTTGTCATTGGATTGTTAGCACGGTTTCTAATAATTACCTGAACAGGAGTGGGGTCTCCAACTTGAATCGCAAAAGGTGGATTATATATTTCCATTAACCGTGCTCCATTACTTGTTGTTCCTGTTGTGCTCTGAACGACAGTAAAGCTAGTGTCTAGTCGAGTAGAAATATTACATGAAGAGTCTCTGGCAGAAATGATATACCTTACGATATTTCCATTACATTGTTGAGGTATACTCCATTGAAATTGGGTTGCTGAAGTTTGAGTTTTGGGTGCTAATATCCATGGTCCACCATTTTCATTGTAAATAAGTTTTACAGAATCTGGGAATGTAGCAGTTGTAGGTCTGTCGGTAATTGTTGCTTTAATAGTATATGGCCCAAAATGGTTTACGTTATTAACAACAGTTGGAGTTGCCAAAGCGATTTTTGGTGGAATAAGTTCTTTGTCTGAAGCAATAATTCTGATATTATCTAAAAACCAACCTTGTGGAACGAGATAACTACTTGTAAAAACTCTATTTGTATAAAAACGAATTTCGAAATATCGCCCATCACCACCTGCTCCAATTAAGTATTCTGAAATATCAATCAATTCAGATTTCCACCATGTATTCGTAGGAACAGCATTGTTATTGGTAGCTTGCCACGTAGTTGGATATGTATTATGTGAAAATCTCCCTGCAACAATGGCATCTGTTGTATTGGCTCCTCCATAGTAATTTGGAGAAGTATGTGTAAATGGCATAATGTACCAATTTGAGATTGTATTTCCTGGAAGAGAAAACCTATATGAAATAAAACATTGATCTAGCTGATGCACTTTACTAATATGGTCGAATGATAAGTAAATTTTATTTTTCCCAGGAATATAAAAGACTGAATCAATGTAAAGTTGTGATAATAAAGAAGATGTAGTATAAAGAGGTGAGTGCATACTATTGTTAGGAGATACCGATAATAGAGAATTGGTATTCCAGTCAGCACTTGGAGGGTTATGACTCGTTGATGATCTTGTTTTGATTGTAGCTCCATCAAAATTCTCAAAAAATACGGTTACTGAATCTGCACATTGAGCAGATAGTGCAAATGTGGAGACAATCATTAAAATGGATAAAAGTAATCTTTTCATAATCAATGTTTTATATACTATTTTTTTTACTATTATATGCAGATAAATTTTTCTATTTATAGATGTGCAAAGATATGAAAAAATGCTATAGAATCAGCATCTTAGCTCTCTAATTATGACAAAAAAATGACGAGTGCCCACTTTTTTTTCATTATCTTTGCATTCTTATTTTAACATTTGATATGCAAACATTCCATACACTCCTTAAAAGTTATCCATTTCCTCTTTTTTTTGCACCGATGGAGGAGGTGAGTGATTCATCGTTCAGAAAAATTTGTAAGCAATTCGGAGCAGATTTTCTTATTTCTGAATTTGTTTCTTCAGAAGCTTTAATTAGAGATGTTCCTAAAAGTTATCATAAACTCAACTTTTCAGATGATGAAAGACCATTTGGAATTCAAATTTTTGGTCATGATGAAAACTCATTGATTCAAGCTGCTAGAATTGCGGAATCTCAAAATCCCACATTTATTGATATCAATTGGGGATGCCCTGTGAAAAAAGTGGTCGTAAAAGGAGCTGGATCTGCAATTTTAAAGGATATCCCAAAGATGATTGCACTCACAAAATCTGTAGTCAATGCTGTTAATATTCCTGTTACAGTTAAAACGAGGTTAGGGTGGGATCAACTCGATAAGCCCATTGTTGACGTAGCCGAAAAATTGCAAGATATTGGAATTCAAGCACTAACAGTACATGGTAGAACAAGATCTCAAATGTATTCAGGAGAGGCAGACTGGACTTTAATCGGAGAAATCAAAAATAATCCTAGAATGATTATCCCTATAATTGGAAATGGAGATATTACTTCAGGAACAAAAGCAGTAGAATATAAATCAAAATATGGAGTTGATGCCATCATGATTGGCAGAGCAGCCATTGGAAATCCATGGATATTTCAAGAAGTGAAAAATAGTGCCCAAAATAAACCTTTTTTACCTCCTCATTTTGAAGAAAGAATAGAGGTTTGCTTACATCATCTTAAATCTGCTTCTCAGAACAAAGGTGAAACTAATGCAGTTCTAGAAATGAGACGCCATTATGCAGGTTATTTTAAGGCAATTCCCCATTTTAAAGAAACAAAAATGAGATTGATGAAAGCACTTACAATTCATGAATGTGAAGAGATTTTAAGGTCAAAGGAGTTTGAATATCTTGACTCCCTATAAGAACTTGTTCGCCAGGTGGTGCAATCTTAAATTCAATATTCAAATGTTGATACTTATAGATTATATCAATTACTTTTGAAATAGCTATTGATTTTGTGCAAAATGTAATTTCGTTAATTTTCTCTTTTTTAATCAATTCGTCAATTTTCTGCAATTCAATACCCTCAGAAAGATCATAATATCCGATCTTTTCTGGTCTCCTTTTATTGAGTTGTACTAGTTGAGAAACGCGTTCAGCTTCCTCCTTGGAAGCAAATATTAGTATGCTTCTATATGATTCATCTCCTACATAAAACTGTTTAATTTTTAATTTATGAAGAATATATCTGATACTATTCATTGCAATAGTTGTCCACATAGCTCCAAAAATAATTATAGCTCTTGAATATCTAGAAGTTTCTGGTAATAAAGAATATATAAGCAAAATGATAATTGTCCCTAATAAAATCCCTCTATTTGTTTTTTGTAATGAAAATGGGATTCTATAACCTTTATTTATAGATATAGAAACGATCCAAACCAATATGTATAAAGGAATAAAAAGATATCTATAAACATCTGGATAAGGAGCAATCAAAACACTTTGTTCCCAATATTTTGCAAGGGTAAGCATACCAGTATAGATCACTCCAAAGTCAATAATTGGCATGATGAGGTGCATTCCAATTCTTTTCATAATCGATAAAGTGGCTCTTAGCCAAATGGCAAAGTTTATAATAAAACTAAACCATTTTATGTGAGCCCCAGTAAAGTGTTTTTTTACAAAAATTTGCATGGCACTATAGAATACTAAAACATAATTAATACTCCCTTTTTTTGTACTTTCACCTTTATAATGGATAATTCTTGTTTCGGGATAGTAATAATTTTTAAAACCAGCTTTAATAATTCTATAGGACAAATCAACATCCTCTCCATACATAAAGAAATCTTCATCTAAATAGCCAATTTCATCTAAAACTTTTTTCCGAATAAACATATAAGCTCCAGATAATACTTCAACTTCATGAATTTGATCGTTATCTAAGTAAGATAAATGATACGATCCAAATCTTTTAGAATTAGGAAAAATTTTTGATAATCCAAAAATTTTATAAAATGCAACTGCAGGAACGGGAAGGGATCTCTTTGATTCAGGTAAAAACACCCCTTTTCCGTTGATCATCTTAACGCCTAAACTACCTGCCTCTGGGTTACCATCCATAAAACCAATAGATTTCTCAAATGTGTCCTTTTGGACCAATGTATCAGGGTTTAATAATAAAACATATTCCCCTTTGGATTCGCGGATTGCTAAATTATTTGCTTTTGAAAAACCCGTATTTTCTTGGTTAACAATTAGTTTGACATTGGGGAATTGTTCCTTTACCATTTCTACTGATCCATCCTGAGAATTATTGTCTACAACAAAAACTTCTGCTTCGATATTTTGAATAGCATCAAAAACGGATATCAAACACTGTCTTAAAAAGTGTCTAACATTATAATTGACAATAATAATGGAAAGTTTCATTTAATGAGGTTAATCAATGTAAGCAATGACTGATTTTTTTGATGTAACTTTATCACCCACTTTTACATTTATTTTTGCATCCAGAGATAAAAATATATCCACTCTTGATCCAAACTTAATAATGCCCATCTCTTCTCCTTGTATTGAAGTTTGACCAACTTTAGCATAAGATACGATTCGACGTGCCACTAATCCAGCAATTTGTCTAAACAACACTTCATTCCCTGTAGAGTTCTTTACAACAACACTATTATGTTCGTTTTCCTTGGAAGCTTTAGGTAAACTTGCAATTAAATGCTTCCCGGGATGATATTTTGCATAGGAAACAGTTCCATCAATAGGAAATGTATTTACATGTACATTTAATGCAGACATGAATACCGAAACTAAGATTTTATCTTGTTTAAAATATTCATCTTCGTATGTTTCAACGATTTGTATAATTGTACCATCAGCTGGACTTATCACACCATTAGAGACTTTGTTTATCATTCTTCTAGGCACTCTAAAGAAGCGGATGATAAAAATAACAAAGATAATTAATGGTATTCCAATTACTATATCAATAAATTTTTCTTGGTTAGGAAAAATGGTTTTGTAAACTAAAAAGAGGAGTAGCACAAATATGGATGCTACTAAAATCGAGTTGTACCCTTCTTTATGTATTTTCATGTATAGGTAAGATTACTTTAGTTGATATAAGAAGTAGGTATTGAAAGGTATGTTTTCTGGACTTTTTCTTGAGATCATTCTTCGTGGGAATTTATATTCATCTAATATATATTCATAGGTTGTAAACTCCTCAGACATCACATAATTATTCAAAAAGTTTGTAACATAAAGAGATGTTTTGTTATTTTCAGAGAAACCTGCTAAAGCTTTATATGTAAAAGGTAAACCATAATAGGGATTAAATGATAAAGTATCGTAGGTGTAATCTAAGGTTACTTTTGTAGCATATTCTGGATAAACTTCTGTAACATGAGTAATATTGTTTCCTGTATATATAACGTCACGGTTGCAATGTAAAGTTAGCGATTTTGAACCATTTTTTTTGTAAAATTCTGAAACAACCTCATTCGTTCCAAAAAATCTACGATATAAGCTTGCGGAACTTATTTCTTCAAAACTGGTAAAATATTCTACATCATAATACTCTCTGATTTTTGTTATTTTAGTTGTTTCAGGATCTCTTTCAAAAACAAGCTCCATTCTGGGAATACCACCCATGGAGTATGTCATTCTATTCACTAATTTATCCATATAATATACCTGAACGAACTCAGTAAATAACAAAGTGGAGTGTTCAATAGTACTAACTGTATTATCTTTATTGTAAGTAAATTTAAAGAAATAATGAACAGAATCTAATTGATCATGGTCATCGATTTCAGTAATTCTATTTTTTTTATCATAAAAAAATGTTTGATCTGGATCTCCAACTTCACTAAGTTCCCATATCTTATATAATTTTTGTTTTGGTTGGTAAATATCTTCATCTTTATTACAAGAAGTAATGGTGATAAGTATGGTTGCAAAAACAACAAAATATAATATTTTTTTCATAAATTAATTAATTTGATTATGATACTTATTAACATGCAAAAATAATAAAAAAATATCACTAAAACATTGCTCTTATCAAATTTATAAATTATATTTTTTGAGATTAAATCAAATAGGATCAAAAAAATGTTTAAAATAGAGTTGAGCTTTAAAATTTTTTGAAAAAAAAGGATTTATTTTACATTTTATAAATAATATTTTGTAATTTTGTGCCGTTAATCTTAGAAAATATATAGTGGCTTCTATTTTCTAAGTGTAGAATTATTGAAGTCCAAAACCTAAACAAAATAATATTATGAAAAAATTTAAAACTTATTTAGTGTCGTTTGTTGCTTTATTAGTAGTTGCGATTACTTTTTCAGCATGTGACAAAGATGAAGCAGGTGTATTTAATCCTGATCAAAAAATTTCAAAAGTTTATGTTCAAGAATTAGGACAACCTAAGTTTATGACAGAACAATGGACATGGGATGATAAAACTCTTTCTTTGATCCAATATTATGATGAAGGTGTTCTTGAAGGAACTGAATCTTTTACATACGAAGATGGAAGACTTTCTAAAGTTACTGATAATTTTGGTTTTTATGCGCTTTATACATATAATGAAAAGCAATATGCAAAAATTGAATATTATAATCAAGTTAATACACTTTTATCAGATATCACATTTACATATACTGAAGATAAAGTAACAGGCATGACTATAAACACTTATACTGTTACTAAACAATTCGGAACTATGCTTCAAAGAAGTTTTATTGGAAAATTATTACCTAAATATGCAATGGAAGAAGTGATCAAAAAATCAGTTTTACAAGAAGGTAATGCATCAAAAGAAGCTTTAAACATAACTGTAGCTTATGACGGAGATAATGTTTCTACTTTAACTGTTGGAGATTATACTATAACTTCTAGTGCATATGACACAAAAGTTAATCCTCGTTTTAACTTTACACCATTTAGTACCTATTATGAAAATACAAATGCAGAAGTATTTTGTAAAAATAATCCAGGAACTACATCTACAACAATTGAAAATAACACAATTACAACAAATTTTATCTATACATATGTAGGGGATTATCCTACTGTGATTGAGGCAACTACAAGTTTTTCAGGAATTAATATTTCAGAAACTATAACTATTGAATATAACTAACAAATTCACAATATCTTGAAATTGGGTGGTAATCAAATGATTATCACCCATTTTTTTATTATCAGAAATCATTCATTTAGAGTATAATGAGAAGTGAATAGTTTTTTTAGTATATTTGCAAGTTGTTCAAACTTGAAAAAACTTAATATAAAGTACTTAAAATCAATACAATGAATAGAATTATTAAATTTATTACGCTTTTTGTCATTTTGATTTGCTCCATCCTGACAATCCAAGCACAAAACAATTTTCAACTACTTGAAAATAACAAAGAAAAGATCAGAATCTCTTTTACGACTTCCACAATTATTCCACAAAATGTTAAAACAGATTTGGGGAATTTTACAAGAATTCAAATGGATGGTTACCACACTTCCAACGATATAGGAAATCCTGAGTTACCTGAAATGGTTCAATTACTTGAGATTCCAGTTTGTGACAATATTCAAATGCAGATTATTCCTGGAAATTTTACAATATACAATGCGTCTGATTTAGGAATTGTAAATCCCATTTTTCCTACTCAACCATCCTATTCAAAATCACATGAAGGACCAATTGATTTGATTAAAAATAATGAAACATATACAACTAATGGGTTTTATGGAGCTAATCAATTGGCAACAATTGAAAAATTAGGGATCATGAGAGATATAAATTTAGCTGGGATCTCAGTTTCTCCAGTTCAATACAATCCAGTAACGAATGAAGTGAAAATATATGAATCTATTGAAGTAATTATCACTTTTGTGAATGCAAATGTTTCAGAGACCAATAGAATCAAGACTTTGTATGGCAGTCCAATGTTTACAGCAGCTTCATCTATTGTTATAAATCCTTCAGAACCATCTAGAGCAGAACTTAACCACGCACCTATAAAAATGATCATTGTCTCTCCACCTATGTTTGAAACTCAATTAGCATCATTTATTGAATGGAAAAGAAAAAAAGGTTTTATTGTTGACTTAGCCCTTACAAACAATGCAGCAGTGGGTAGCACTACTACATCTATAAAAAATTACATTAAAGCACAATATGATAATGCAACACTTGAAAATCCTGCCCCAACATTTGTTTTGTTTGTAGGAGATGTTGCTCAAATTCCAGCTCACAATGGTACTGCTGGTTCTCATGTAACAGACTTATATTATGCAACATTTACCACAGGAGATAATTTCCCAGATTGTTACTATGGTAGATTTTCTGCCACAAATGAGGCACAATTAGCTCCACAATTAGAAAAAACATTGATGTATGAACAATACACAATGCCAAATCCAGCTTATTTAGATAATGCAGTATTAGTAGCTGGAGCCGATGCTAACTTTGGACCAACACATGGAAATGGGCAAATGAATTATCTTGCCAATAATTATGTAAATACAGCTTATGGTTTTTCAACAGTTAACACCCATTTACATCCTGCTTCAGCGCAAGCTGCTATAATTAGACAAGAGATTGGAGCTGGAGTTGGTTATGCTAACTATACGGCACATTGTGGCTCTTCAGGTTGGTCAGATCCAGCTTTTGAAAATTCTCATGTTCCTGCTATGGTTAATGAAGATAAATATGGGTTAATGATTGGAAATTGTTGTCAATCAGGTAAATTTGACGATTCTTCCTGTTTTGGAGAAACTTTACTCCGTGCTGCCAAAAAGGGTGCAGTAGCTTATTTAGGCGCATCTAATAACTCATTATGGAATGAGGATTTTTACTGGTCTGTAGGTTTAAGATCAACTATTAACGCATCTCCAACGTATCAAGCTAGTAATTTAGGAGCATATGATAGGTTATTCCATACACACAATGAATCACATGATCAATGGATGGTTACTAACCAAGCTATTTGTCAAGCAGGGAATTTGGCTGTTCAAGCATCAACTTCTTCTAGCAAATTGTATTATTGGGAGATTTATCATTTATTTGGAGATCCCTCTGTTATGTCATACTTAACTCAAGCACCCGTGATGTCTGTTAGCGCACCTCAAGTGTTAATGATTGGTGCCAATTCTATGGAAGTTACTGCTGTACCTTACGCCTATGTGGCTCTTGTAAAAGAGGGAGTTGTAATTGGTTCAACTTTTGCCAATAGTACAGGAGTTGCTACCCTCTCTTTTGACCCACTTACAGAACCAGGAGAATATGAATTAGCAGCGTGGGCTCAAAACTATAGACAATTTTTCTCTACTGTAAACTGTATTGTCCCCAGTGGAAGCTATGTTGTAGCATCTACAGCCACTGTTACTCCAGGGTATGTTCCATATCATAATTCAGTTGTGAGTTTAGATGTTGTTGTTTCTAATCTTGGAGTTGCTAATGCAACGAGTGTTTATGCAACTATTTCTACCAATTCCCCTTTCCTAACTCTTTTAAGTGATTCGATTTATATTGGAAATCTTGCACAGGGTGCTAATAGTTCTCATTCGGGAGCTTTAACGGTTCAAGTTGCTAATTATTTTCCTAATAATACCCCAGCTCAAGTTATTGTGACTATACATTCAAATAATAATGTAAGTAATAAAACCATAAATTTGAGTTTACAAGCACCAAATTTAATTTTTGAATCAGCTTCTATCAGTGAATTTTCGGGAGATAATGATGGTGTTATTGATGCCGGAGAAACGATTACAGTTGTAATAGTAAATAAAAATGATGGACAAGGGACTTTACATAATATTACTTCAAAATTAAATTCTTTCTTTACAGGGGCTGCTATTTTAGAGAATGACACAATTGTTCCATCAATCAGTTCTGGAGAATCCGTAACTTCTACTTTTACTGTTACACTAGGAGCTTCAATTACTGAAGGAACAATTATACCTTTATATCATACTTTTTACTTAGGAGATTTTCAGGTTGACCAGACTATATATGTTGTAGTTGGTAGAGCTATGGAAGATTTTGAAACTGGTAATTTTACAGCATATCCTTGGGTAAACTCTTCAAACGCTTGGACTGTTGTAAATTCAAATGTTTATGCAGGCACTTATTCTGCAAAATCTAAAACGGGCTTAGCTAATAGCCAAACTTCATCACTTCAAATTACATTGAATGCGCTTTCTGCAGGTAATATTTCTTTCCAAAGAAGAGTTTCCTCTGAAGCTGGATACGATTATTTTAAATTCTATATTGATGGAGTTGAAAAAGAAGCAATCTCTGGAACTTCCGCTCAATGGGGGGCAGCATCTTTTCCCGTTAATGCAGGGAATCATGTTTACAAATTTGAATATTCTAAAGATTTATCTCAAGCTGTGGGTTCTGATTGTGCTTGGATCGATAATATTACTTTTCCACCAACTGGAGCGGTTGCTCAAGACGATATTGCAAGATTGGTGATCAACGATCATACAATTTTAGTTAACTCAGTTGAAGTTTCTGCAATTCCATTTCAAACTATTGCTCAAGTAACAATTAACTTCACAAACCCAACGGCTATTACTGCACAAAATATTACAGCTCGTTTAACTTCTGACTATTCTTTAGTTCAAATTAATAATGGAACACAAACTTTACCTGTACCAAATATGCTACAAAATGATAATCAATCCGTAACATTTCCTGTACAATCTGTTTCTAGAAATCTATTTTCAGCAAATGTTAATTTCGTATTCACATTATTATATTCTGGACTTGAAGTGGATTACCCATTTTCAGCACGTTTTGAAGATATTGTAATAGATGGGATTAATGAAGTGGATGAAATTGAATGTTCAGTGTTCCCAATTCCAGCGAAAGATGTTTTAAACATCCAAACAGAGCATTCTATCAATACCGTTGAGATTTATGACATGAATGGAAAACTTTTGAGACTCATTTCTCCAAATTCTGATCATATTGCTTCAATAAATGTAACATCATTATCATCAGGTATATACTTTGTGAAAGTAGTCGATGTTAATCAAAAAGTAGCGATTAAAAAATTCATAAAACAATAAAAACTCATAGACCTCAATCTCCAATGAATACATCAGAACAATTTGACCTAGTAGCCAACTCTTGTTATGAACTTTTTGCTAAAAAAGCGGTAGATTATGGTACTGCTTGGCGAATTCTAAGAACACCTTCCCTTACGGATCAAATATATATTAAAGCTCAAAGGATCAGAATTATTGAAGAGAAAGGTGTTTCAAAGATTGATGAAGGGGTGATCCCAGAGTTTATTGGAATTATAAATTATTCAGTGATGGCACTGATTCAACTGGAGATTGGAGTTGCGAATACGATTGAAGAGTGCCTCCCTTCTGAAGAAGCAACTTTGCTTTTTCAAAAATATGTTCAAAATGCCAAATTGTTAATGATGGATAAAAATCATGATTATGATGAGGCCTGGAGAAAAATGCGAGTTAGTTCACTGACAGATATTATCTTGATGAAACTCCTTAGAGTGAAACAAATTGAAGATAATCAAGGGAAAACTATAGTTTCTGAAGGTTTAGCAGCTAATTATTATGACATCATAAATTATGCTGTTTTTGCCCTCATTAAATTAACATTATAATCTCAAAATTATGAATAGAAGAAAAAAAGAACCCATTTGGATTTTAGTACTTAGAATTGCATTAGCACTACTTTTTATTTTTTCAGGACTAACAAAAGCGGTTGATCCTATTGGATGGGGGATTAAAATGGATGAATATTTTACTTCATTTGGCATGTCATTTATGCATCCCTATTCTTTTTATATCGGTTTTATTCCAACTATTGCAGAATTTCTACTAGGATTTATGCTACTATTCCGCATTAAAGTAAAATGGACAGCAATGGGCTATCTTATTTTTATGACTTTCTTCTTTTTCCTTACCCTTTGGTTAGCCATAGCAGAACATTTAGAACTTAATTATGGGTATAACTTAGGAGTCGTTAAAGATTGTGGTTGTTTTGGTCAGGCAATTGAAATGAGCAATTTAGAAACTTTTTTGAAAAATGTTGTAATCATCATTCCAACAATTATAATTTTCAGAAAAAGAAATAGTATCCCAGAAATTAGAGTTTCCCAGTTTGGTCAATTTATATGGGCTTCTATTGGAACAGCCCTTGTTTTTGGATTTCAATTGTATTGTCTTTTTAATCTTCCTGTAGTAGATTTTTCGAATTGGAAAAAAGGAGATAATGTTGTGGATGTGTTTATAGATATTCCTGCTAAAAAAGAGATGGTATTCCTATACAAAAATAAAATAGATACATCCAAAATTTTTACTCTTACAGAAAATCAAATGATGACGATAACAGATTCATTGCCCACTTTTTACGATGATTTTGACTATATAGACAGAGAAGACAAAGTAACATCTCCAGCAGTTTCTGCAAAGAAAACGGGATTCAATATGTTAGATAAAACGGGAAGCGATTTTGCATCTACATTTATTAACAAAGAGAAAAATCAGGTGTATATCCTATTTATGCATAACTTGGCTGAAGTAAATGAAAAAGGTGTAAATAATGAGTCACTAAGAAAATTAATACAAGATTGTAAAATGAAAAATATTGATTTTGTAGCTGTTACTAATGACTCGCCAGATCAAATTATGGCTTTTACAAAAAAACATAATATTACTTTTACAATTTATCATAATCCTATTGATCCAATTAAAGGTCCTTTTATGGTTAGAGATGCAATTAGGTCAAATCCTGGTTTGATGTTAATAAAAAATGGAGTAGTTGTCAACAAATGGTCTTGGAGAAACTTCCCAAAAGAGGTAAAATAAAAATTTAAACACTATTAATTCACTATGATGATGGAATATAATACAGAACGCAATAAGCTGGTTATCAAAGAGTATGGTAGGAATGTTCAAAAAATGATTGAGCAGACAATTCAAATTGAAGATCCAAGTACTCGTTTAGAAACAGCAAAAGCTATAGTTAAAATTATGGCTCAAATTAATCCTGAACAAAAAGAGAATATGGATCCTCTTACAAAACAATCTCGTGCGGAAGACTATTGGCGCAAGTTGTGGGATCATCTTTTTATTATCTCCGATTATAAATTAGATATTGATGCACCATTTCCCAAACCTGAACCAATTATTGAACCAACAAAAGTTACAGGCCATATATACAAAAGAGAAAAAATAACTTTTCCAACTTATGGAAGAAATATGGAACAAATTATAAAAGTTGTTTCTACATATCCTGAAGAACAAAGAAATAAATTAGGAGTCCTTTTGGCTAATCATTTAAAAAAATTGTATCTGGTTCATAATAGAAATACGGTAAAAGATATCCTTATAATCGACCATCTAAGAGATTTGTCTAAAGGGAATATTGACTTACCAAATACAACAATTTTAGAACAAACCAGGGATCTATTAAAAGGGAATAATGCTCAGTTTTCCAAAACAACGATGCAAGATGCCTATAAAAAGAAGAAAAAGAAAAAGAAAAAAACATTTATAAAATCTTAGAAAAGTGAAAATCGTAGAAGTTCAAAATGTAACCAAAAAATACGCTAACCATCTTGCCTTAGATAATATATCGCTTACTATCGAAAAAGGGTCGGTTTTTGGACTTTTAGGTCCAAACGGTGCTGGGAAAACTACTTTAATTAGAATTTTAAATCAAATTACTGCTCCGGATACGGGTGTTGTTTTATTCAAAGAGAGACCTATTCAAAAAAACGATATCGAACTAATTGGATATTTACCTGAAGAAAGGGGTCTTTATAAAAAAATGAAAGTAGGGGAGCAAGCACTTTACCTTGCCCAACTAAAAGGGTTGCCCAAAAAAGTAGCACTCGAAAAACTGGTATATTGGTTTAGAAAATTTGAGATCGAAACTTGGTGGAATAGAAAAGTTGAAGAACTTTCAAAAGGGATGCAACAAAAAGTGCAGTTTATCACAACCATTATTCACGAACCACAATTTCTTATCCTTGATGAACCATTTAGTGGTTTTGACCCTATAAATACCAATCTACTGAAACATGAGATTCTTGAGTTGAAAAAAAATGGAACCACCATTATTTTATCAACACATAATATGGAATCTGTTGAAGAGATTTGTGATGATATTGTTTTGATTAATAAATCTAAGAAAGTTTTGGAAGGCCATTTATCTGAAATTAAACAAAATTTCAAAAATCATCAATTTGAAGTGGCTGTTGAGTTACCACAAAATAGTAATATTTCGATTGTTAATCCCTCACTTTTTACAATTTTAAATACGACTCAAAATGATAATATAATCACATGGAGTGTGCAATTAAATCATGAAGTGACAGGCAATCAATTCCTACAACATTTACTACCATTATGTAATATTGTAACTTTTAAAGAGATATTACCATCAATGAACGAAATTTTTATCAAACAAGTAAACGAAACAAAGTAATGAATAAAATTAAATTAATTATTGCTAGAGAGTACCTTACTAGGGTTAAGAAAAAATCATTTATTATTATGACTATTCTAGGACCATTACTATTGGCAGCACTTTTTATTGTTCCTATTGTTGTGGCAACTCAAACACAAAAAACCATGAATGTTATGGTTGTGGATGATAATGATTTCTTTATTAACAAATTTTCAGATACCGAAAAAACGAAATTCTCTTATAGATCGGGAGATATTGAATTGATTAAGAAAGATGCTCTTAATAGTGGTTATGATGCTGTTCTACATATTCTTAAAGGAACACAGTCCATAAAGACAAATCTTTTTTTTAACGAAGAACCCTCGATGACTTTTAACTCTAATGTTGAAAGCCAAATGGATAAATTATTGTTTGATAGAGTTTTAATTGATACTTTTAATATAGATCCAGTGAAATATGAGCAACTGAAGAATCTAACAAGAAGTTCAATTGCAAATATTAAAATAGATGCAACTGGGGAGGAGAAAGAGAGTAAGTCAGAGATAACCAGAATGGTAGGCATGTTTAGTGGATTAGCCATTTACTTTTTTATTTTTCTGTTTGCATCTCAAGTTCTTAGAGGTGTTTTAGAAGAAAAAACAAATAGAATTGTGGAGGTTTTAATCTCTTCAGTGAAACCAATGGAATTGATGATGGGTAAAATTATTGGAATTGCGATGGTAGGACTCACACAATTCCTCATTTGGGTGGGATTTACATTTGTGCTTATTTATGGTGTTCAAGTGGTAAAACCAGATCTTTTTCAATCTACAGAGGTTGCTCAACAAATGGTAGGTGGAAACGTTAACGTAGCAACAACAGCAGAGTTAACCAATGTAAATGTGGATGCACTTCCAAATGTTTCTGTTTTTGCAATAATTGACAGTTACTTCAACGTCTCTTTTACTGTTTTAATTCTTAGTTTTTTGTTCTATTTTTTAATGGGATACCTTATTTATGCGGCACTTTTTGCAGCCGTTGGATCCGCAGTAGACAACGAAACAGATTCTCAACAGTTTGTAATGCCTGTAACCATTCCTCTTCTTCTCTCGATTATGCTACTAATGCCCATTACTGAGAATCCAAATGGTCCATTGGCAGTATGGATGTCCATGATCCCTTTAACTTCACCTGTTGCTATGCTTATTAGATTGCCCTCTGGCGTTCCATTATACGAATTGCTCACCTCTATGGCTATCAGTGTACTTTTCTTTGTATTATGTGTGTGGTTTGCTTCAAAAATCTACCGAGTAGGAATTCTGATGTATGGTAAAAAAGTTACCTACAAGGAGTTATTTAAATGGCTAAGATACTAATTTCTTAACCATTTGAATTAAGTAAGTTTACGCTTAAACAAATCTTATTTTTGTTTCAAATTTATTTTCAAAAAAAAGATTTGATATTCAAAAAAAATGTACCTTTGTTAAAAATTTAAAAAGTGGAAAATTTTGAACTAAATGAAATATACTGTGGAGATTGTGTTGAATTAATGAAATTAATTCCCTCAAATACAATTGATATTGTTGTAACTTCTCCACCATATGATAAAATTAGAGATTATAAAGGTAATTTACAATTTGATCTTCATAAAACTGGTGAACAAATTTTTAGAGTTTTAAAAGAAGGAGGAATTGCAGTCGTAGTAATTCAAGATCAAACTCAGAATTTTGGAAAAAGTTTGACATCTTTTAAAACTATTATTGACTGGTGTGATAATATTGGTTTTAAGCTTTTTGAGACTGTTATTTATAGAAAATATGGACCTGAAGGAGCATGGTGGACCAAAAGATTTAGAGTAGATCATGAATATATGCCAATTTTTTTAAAAGGAGAAAAACCAAATTATTTTAACAAAGAGCCATTAAAAGTGCCATCAAAACATGGGGGTAAGGTTATGACTGGTAGTGGAGCACGAAAAACAAATGGTGAAACTCAGGATACTGTTACAAGACCAATAAATATGACTAAATGTCGTGGTACAATATGGGATTATTTAATGGCTGGTGATAAGAATCCTTTAAAAAGAAAACACCCTGCTGTATTTCCGGATAAAATCCCTTTCGACTTTATTCAATGCTTTTGTCCTGAAAATGGTATAGTGTTAGATCCATTTGCTGGAAGTGGTTCAACATTAGTCATGGCTAAAAAGCTCGATAGAAAATTTATTGGATTTGATATTGAACTTGAATATTGTAATTTAACCAAAGAAAGATTAAAAAAGGAATTTGATGATAGTCAAATAAAACTCTTTTAATTTTTACATCTTGTGAATAATAAATAAAATTAATGATAATTATGTATGACTATTCAAGATTTATTAAAGGATAAAAACGAACAAATTGATTATGATTTAGTTTGTAATAAATATAGCTGGATTTTGGAAGAAAATCATTGTTGTGTTTTAAGCCCTGATAGTGATGGTCTTCTTTGTGGACTATTTATGTCAATGTTTCGTAATTGGAAAATTGTTGGGTTTTACGATGGAAAAGTTTCTGTCATTAATAAAGATTATCTGGAAAGCAATCCAATTTTTTTAGATATTGAAATATTCCGTAAAGAAATTAGAAGTATGGGCCATCATATGCTTTTAGTAAACAAAAAACATAAACCAGATGAATGGACAAACTTTGATAATTGCATCCAACCAAATAATTTAAGAGACTATGATGGTAAAAAAAATTTTAGATTAAAATATCCATTAGCGACAATCCATTTACTAATCAGTATTGTAGCATGGAAAGACAGAAACATAAAAATTCCAGAATCTGCAATCCCTGCATTGTTTTTTACAGATGGGGTTTTTAACATTTTATTTAGTTATCCTGAAAATGTATTAAACTGGTTAAGTTATTTAAGAGTTCATGAAGATTGGAATCCTTTAAAACCAATATTTGAAAATGATAAATATAGTGTATTCACTTTAATGAAAGAGATGGATAATTTTTTTAGAAAAAGAGATGCTATTAGTGTTTTAAAGGAAAGGGGTGATAGATTAAGGATTTCTAATAAAGATGGATCTCCGGCAAATATTGAAAATATTCAAAATAATAATTGTCACATAAACTATGAAGCAAAAAATAGAATAATTGATTTTATGAAAATACTCTCAGATTTTACAACTTGGGATTATAAATTAAATAACTGGAATTGCTGGGAAAATATGAAATTCTCTCAATTTAAAAAAGGTGATTTTAAAGGTGATAAAAAATCAATAACTATACAAAATTTTAAAGAGTTTATTGAAAAAAAACCTCTTTCATGGGCAATGACTAGTGGTGATAATATTGAATATACTCTTGAAACCCCAGATAAATTAATAAATTATTAATTATTTATAATAGATAAAGTTAATTTTAAGAACTAATTATTCCTGAATAATTGAAATTAAAATACACTATTGTCCGATAAAAATAAAAAAACATTTTTCTACAACTTATAGTGTTGAT
>JBLJBB010000063.1:0-10043 GCA_047638115.1 Bacteroidales bacterium
ATCAACACATCAATTGAAATCCCTTCTACAATATCAAAAATGGTCTTTCTAATATCAGAAACCTCATCCACAATTTCAAAGTTTGTGCATAATGCTTCCGTTTTGATGTATTGCTCAAAACGCTTGAATGCGCTATCTAGTTCAATATGTGATTGTAAAGTAACAGAAATGGTATCAATCACATCTAACTGCTGATCTTTACGGTAGTTTTGGATTCTATTGATCAACTCACGAACAAACCCTTCCTCTTTCAACGCGTCGGTGATCGTGATATCTAAAGCAACGGTTAACGCTCCCTGATTGGTAACAACCCAACCTGGAATATCTTCTGCGATAATTTCTACATCACTCAATAAGATCTCAACCTGTTCCCCCTCAATTTCAATCAGTTTTTGGCCCTCTTTCTCCATAGCCGCAATCTCTTTTTGATCAAATTGGGCAATGGCAGCAGCAATCGCTTTCATGATTTTTCCATATTTTGGACCCAACGTTTTGAAGTCTGGCTTGATCTTTTTCACAAAAACACCCTCGGTATCCTCCACAAACTGAATCTCTTTTACGTTTACTTCGTGAAGAATTAGATCTTTCACTTTCTCTACCTGAGCAATAAAATTTGATGACTCTAACACCGGAATCATGATCTTACCCAGCGGCTGGCGAACTCTGATATTCGATTTTTTTCTTAATGAAAGCACCATCGAACAGATTTGTTGTGCTAACTGCATACGCTCCTCTAATGGTTTGTCAATCAAGTTTTCATGAACTTCCGGGAAGTTAGAAAGGTGGATAGATTCCACTTTTTCCAACTGGGTTACATGGTTCAAATCCAAGAAGAGACGATCCATAAAGAATGGCGCAATCGGAGAGGATATTTTTGCAATCGTTACCATACAAGTGTAAAGGGTTTGGTATGCGGAAATTTTATCTTCACTGTAATCCCCTTTCCAAAATCTTCTGCGACACAAACGAACATACCAGTTGCTTAGATACTCATCCACAAACTGTTGGATTTCGCGACCCGCTTTAGTTGGTTCATAATCAGCATAATAAGCATCGCAATTTTTAACCAAAGTGTTCAATTCAGATAAGATCCAACGGTCAATTTCAGGACGTTTTTCGATAGCAATATCTGGTTCTTTGTAAGCAAAACCATCAATGTTGGCATACAACGTGAAGAAACTGTAAGTATTATAGAGTGTTCCAAAGAATTTACGTTGCACCTCAGTAATCCCTTCAGCATCAAACTTCAGGTTGTCCCAAGGTTGCGCATTGGTTAACATATACCAACGGGTAGCATCTGCTCCATATTTTTCGATGGTTGCAAATGGATCTACGCCATTTCCTAGACGTTTCGACATCTTATTGCCGTTTTTATCTAATACCAATCCGTTAGAAACCACGGTTTTGAAAGCCACACTATCAAACAACATCGTTGCAATAGCATGAAGGGTAAAGAACCAACCTCTGGTTTGATCTACCCCCTCTGCAATAAAATCTGCTGGGTATTTTTTCTCAAAAAGCTCTTTATTTTCAAATGGGTAGTGCCATTGACAATAAGGCATTGCTCCAGAATCAAACCAAACATCGATCAAGTCTGCTTCACGCACCATCTTTTGTCCTGATGGGGAAACCAAGAAAATATCATCCACATAAGGTCTGTGGAGATCAATTTTGTTATAGTTATCTTTACTGAAATCATTAGGAACAAACTCTTTATATGGGTTCTCTTTCATGATGCTGGCAGCGACTGCTTTTTCAATCTCATTGTACAACTCTTCAATGGAGCCGATACAGATTTGCTCTTTTTTATCTTCAGAGACCCAAATAGGAAGTGGCACGCCCCAAAAACGGGAGCGGGAAAGGTTCCAATCCACCAAGTTTTCGAGCCAGTTGCCAAATCTACCAGAGCCGGTTGCAGCTGGTTTCCAGTTGATGGTATTGTTTAACTCCATCATACGCTTTTTGTACAGTGTTGTTTTCACAAACCAGGAATCCAGTGGATAGTAAAGGACAGGTTTATCTGTTCTCCAGCAATGAGGATAGTTATGTACATATTTCTCAACGCGGAACGCTTTATTCTCTTTTTTCAACCAGATAGATAGGTATAAGTCAAGGGTTTCCTCTTGTTTCTCGTTCTCTTTTTCGTATTCTGGTTTCACATATCTTCCGGCAACAGTGCTGTAGAGTTCCACATTAACGTTCTCTTTTACAAACTGAGGATCCAGATCTTCGATCAGGTAAAACTTCCCTGTTCTATCCACCATAGGTTGACGATTTTCCAATGTGTCAACCACTGCTAAAGGGGGAACGCCTGCTTCTTGCGCCACTCTCTTATCGTCTGCTCCAAAAGTAGGTGCAATATGAACGATACCTGTTCCATCGCTGGTAGTTACGTAATCCCCAGCAATCACTCTGAAAGCACCTTCACCAGGATTTACGTAAGGGATCAGCTGTTCGTACTCCATTCCAACGAGTTTTTTTCCCGTTGTTTGAGCAATCACTTTAAAAGGCACGTTTTTATCGCCTGGTTTGTAATCTTCTAGGGCAAGTTCGCTGTTCTTTTCAGGGAAATAGACAGAGAGTAGATTTTTAGCCAAGATCAGTTTGATAGGAGATCCTGAGTAAGGATTAAAGGTATCCACTAATACGTACTCAATTTTTTCACCTACAGCCAATGCGGTATTGGAAGGCAACGTCCAGGGGGTGGTAGTCCACGCCAAGATGTACAAGTTATCAGGAATATGAACGCCTCCCGGGAAACCCCATGGACATTCGGTCATTTTTTGAACCTGTTTCACTTTAAACTGAGCCACTACGGTGGTATCTTTCACATCTTTGTAGCAACCGGGAAGGTTCAGTTCATGAGAGCTCAAACCGGTACCGGCAGCAGGAGAGTAAGGTTGGATGGTGTATCCTTTATACAAAAGATCTTTTTTATACAATTGGGATAGCAGATACCAAACAGACTCAATATATTTATTATCAAAAGTGATATAAGGATCATCCAAATCCACCCAGTAGCCCATCTGTTTCGTGATCTCATCCCACATATCTTTATATTTCATCACTTCATTACGACATGCTTGGTTGTATTGGTCAACAGTAATTTTCTTACCGATATCCTCTTTGGTAATTCCTAAAGTTTTTTCCACGCCCAACTCTACAGGAAGTCCGTGGGTATCCCAGCCCCCTTTACGGCTAACATACTTACCTTTAAGGGTTTGATATCTACAGAAAAGGTCTTTAATAGCTCTTCCCATCACGTGGTGAATCCCAGGGGTACCATTAGCGGAGGGTGGTCCTTCATAGAACACAAACTCTTCGTGACCTTCCCGAAGTTGCATACTTTTTTCAAAGATTTGATGTTCTTCCCAATAATTCTTCATTTCCTTTCCCAGTTCGGAAAGCTTAAGACCCTTATATTCAGCGTATTTCATAATGATAGGTAGTTTTTAAAAACGAGTGCAAAGATACGAAATAATAAGCTAATAAGCAAATTAGTTAATAAGCTAATTATTGACAACAGACTACGGACAACGGACTAGAGACTTTTATTATTCATTATTCACTATTCATTATTCATTCAATTTGCTTATTATCTCATTATCACATTAGCTTATTATCACATTAGCTTATTATCACATTAGCTTATTAATCAGGGCATTCCAGCGAGCCCGCCCTTTCGTCCCCACATCGCCGTCGGTCTCCGGCCTGTACTCCTCGTTTTGCTGCAAGGGTCTGAACGGCTGGGACATAGAGACGCCATGCATGGCGTCTCTACCAAAGCTTCCTCTGGTCGCTTTGCCCAGACCGTCATACCCTAAGCAGCTCAACTTGCGGGGTACTTGGCCTCCGCCCTAATGCGCAAAACCGCAAGCGGTTTTAAAGAGTTTTTGAATGCACTATTCAATATCAATACAAATGATTTTGAATATTCGTTAAGGCAATTTCAATAAATTTTGGATTTGTGAACAACGTTCTCTTTCTGTCACTCCATTTTTCTAATTCTTTGGTGATGGATTCAATAGTATTAACTTTCTTTTCTGTTATGATAAAATCAATGGTTGAAAGTAATTCCAATCCAAAAGGTGAATAAAAGCCGGATAAAAATGACTTTGTTTTTTCGAGAATTTGATTTAAAGATTGATTTTCAGATCTATTCAAATATTCTATTACATCATTTTCTGTATCCGGAACTAAGGAGAGTTCTTCAAAAGGTTTTTTATCTTTTGAACTATAACCCATAATATAACTTCCATTTAAATAATAAAGTACATGTTTTACTTTTCCGGAATAGGGTCCATAAAAATCAGGATGAAATTCTAATTTAAAATTTTCTTGTGCCCCAAATCTTTGCAAAAAGTAAGCAATTTTTTCTGATGAAAATTCTGAAACAAATTCGCCATTACGAACTAACTCGAATAACATTGAGAGCAACATTGCCCTTGCTGGGGTTAACTTAACTCTTTCTTTTTTCATTGCTTCTTGAATTGAATTATTGGGCTCATATATGTAAATATCACAATCAAGATTTTTTAAGTGTTTCTCTAAAATTGGTTTTACTTTGTGCCAATCTAACCCTCCATTACCTGATCCTAATGGTGGAATCGCAATAGATTTTATTTTGTTTTCTATGATTACATTTACTAATTCTTTTAATCCTAACTCAATATATTCGTATTCAGAAGGTAAACGCCAATCAGTTTTCGTTGGAAAATTAATTATCAATTTGTTTCCTGAAAGTAATGTTTCTTCCTTATGAACTAAAAGTTTACCTATTTTCAGATTTTGATTTTTGCAAGCAATTGAGTATAATTTAAAATTATTGGGAAACATATTTTTAAACTGTAATGCAATACCTTTCCCCATAATCCCAACAGTGTTTACGGTATTCACTAAAGCTTCTGCTTCGCTATCTAACAAATTTCCAACTTTATAATGTATCATAATTTAAAAATAATATTCTTGTTTAATGTGTATTATCGAATCTTTTCCTCCAACAGTTAAAATCTTTTGTTTAGCACTCTCGTTATAAGTTACATATCCTAAAATAAATTCAGGAGGAATATCGCCTAAAACCAAAAATTCTGCTTCTTTTCTTCGTTTTAAATCTAAATCTCTTTCTTCTTTCCAATATTTTGCTTTTATTGCAGTCCTATCGATTAATTTATCAATGTTTTCAATGTCACTAGTTGAATATTGATTACTAAAACGATCAACAGCATGACCATCTGTAAAAATAAAATCTAAATTTAAATCTATAATATTTTGGACAGAACATACACAATAGATAATATCTTCTGCCGGAACAGGAGACACACAGTTATATCCATTTTGCATAACATATAACATTGGCATTCTTACTCCAAAGTAAAATGGAATGTAATCACTAAGTGCCCTCCCATTTTTTAAAATGAAATCTTTTCGTTTTGAAATTAAAGTGCTATCTCCAATCGGTACAAATTTAGGATTCGCTTTTTTTGAACTAGAATGAGTAATTCCATTCCGGATAATATGAGAAATATTATCGATGTGGGTCATTCTATAAAGGTAAATACTCTTTAAATCGATCATTTTAAATTCACTTTTTTTATTTTTAAACGATACCTTTTAACCCCCAACAGCAAATTAATCAAATTACGATAATATAAACTATTTCCGGATGCAAAGATAATAAAAAAGATCAGATTTTAATATTAGAACATTTTAAAAAACACATTTCTAATTTTCATTTTTTTACAAAACGAGTGGCTCAGTTTGGTGCGGAATAGTCACAATTCTAATAATCACTTTGGATATTGTTTTATGCAATGTTGCAATTATCTCAAATATGAAAAAGTTTTAAATTTACCATAATATTTTATCATAGTCGAAAAAGTCGTCATTAATGTCAATATCATTTACATCGCAACCAAGTCTTTTTGCTTCTTTTTCCAAAAATGATCGAAATGAATTATATTCTTCAGTAAAACACACTCCTTTTTTTAGCAAATCTGGAAGTTTTCTAAAGGCTTTTTTACCTCCTCCGAGCATATAATAATCAAGGTTTATAATCCTCATATAATGATAGATATATTCATTTGCTGCATATAATCCATCCTCAATAAATTCAGTCAAATTCTTTGCTCCAACTTCGTCAAATTTATTCATTGCATTTTCAATCCAAAATTCGAGTAGGAGAAGAGTAGAAATATCATATTTAGATGTTTCTGCATAAAGCATATTATATTTCAATGCAGACAGTGTAAAAAGAAAATGAACCCAAGATATTTTTGTACCATAATAAATATATTCTTCCTGCGAAAAATGACTTGTTTGACGTTTTAATCTAACTCCTTCGTGAGCTTTTCTTATTTCGTATGAAAACCCGCTAATTAGTTTGTCACGGTTTTCATATCCTTTAATATTGAGTTTGTCGTCATTATTCCAAAACTTACTAATAAAATCATAAAAATTGGTTAAATCATCATAAGTTCCCCATAATTCAACACCCATTCCGTGTTTTGTTGGCAAAATATATATCATAATTTAAGTGTTTGTGTTATTTAATTGATTATTTCAATTTATTTTAATATAGTAATCAGCTTCTATTCCTTATTAGTCGGGTCAGTTTGGGGTAAATTGAAGGATAAGTTTGAAAGGGATATTCAGGTTTGAGTGTTTGCCTAATTGATTTGCAAATCTGCTTACGACTGTGCGCTAACTTAAGCTGTTATTTTCTTTATTTTTTTAAGGTAATCCTAATTGTTTTAAAAAACTCAATGCATTTTCTCTCTTAAGAATTTCATGTATTTTTTGGTTTTCATAATTTCGTAAACATCGATAACAAGACGGCTCGCATTCGCAAGTTTCTAACAATTTTATTGCCCTTTTGATTACTGCCAGCAAAACTTGACCATCTTGGGTTACAAGTCGTCTGGAATGACCAGCACCACCTGGAACGGAGTCATATATTATAATTTTGTGTTCCATTTTTCCACTTGTTCTCTTATATGTTAAACATGCTTTTATATCTCGTCTTTCAATGTTGAGTTCATGGGCAAATGAATTAAGCAGAGCGTACATTACCGATAGCATTTTAGCTTGGTCAGAAGTATCACAACCAAAAGAAATTTTAGCCACATCTGTCTTAAATTCATGATGCAAACTATATCTTGTTAATGAAGTGTTTACACATTTTCCCTTTCCGAAAGGATTTTTATGACCCACTGTATTTTTTTCAATATGTGTAACACCCCATTTATAATCTTCATATTCTGACAATTTGCTTGCTTCATCACTTGCAATTGAATATCCACATTTTGAACACACATAGAAGAAATCAGTAGATTTAACGACTAGAGAATCATTTGCCGTTGATTCGACTTCTATTTTAATATTTTCAAATTCATAACTAAATTTATTTATAGGATACGCTGTCTTGTCACCAATATAGATAGCTTCAGTTTTATATTTTCTTTCTTGTGAATTAAGAGGGACATCTTTAATTTCCTCTTCGGCAATAAAACCTGCTCTAGGTTCAATACTTTTATAGAAATCTCTAATCTTTAGTTGTTTACCACAAATCGCACAAGGGTTTCCATCTGAACCTATTGGCATTTTAGAATAATTCATATTCCCACAATCAAGACATTGTGAAATATATGCTGTTTCGAAGTCAATCATTTCGCTTTTATTCACGATCGGTTTTCTAATATAACGACTTGTATACAACCCACCATCGGCAACTACTTCTGAAGAAGGTGCATATTCTGCAATGGCAACAGATAAATCACGACTTAGGTTTAATGATTTGAAAGTTTGTGCAGCAATGTTTTGTGTTAATTCTACTGAATCTATTGGGAATCCATATTTTGGAAGAATGTTTCCTCTAACAAGAAAATCAATCAAATCGTTTTTTTGATACCTCTCTAATTTTCTTTCAAACAGAGTAATTGTTTTCCCATCACCTTCTTTTTTTGCTTTTTTCAATTCCTTATGTAAGTAATCAACATTTGTCTCATACTCTTTAATAATTTTTGAAAATGTTCCTTGCTCTCCTATAAAATCTTCCAACCAATCAAAACTATTGATGTATGTGTCTTTTAGTTGTTTATTTGCAATTGAAAAAGAATTTCTTAATAAATTGGATAATTCAATTGGTTCAGATTTAAGCCAGTCAATAAAATCCAGATACCCCTTTTCATTAATAAATGATTTCGCATTATTAGCGGAATACATATCTGGATTGGTTTTTAAGAATAAGCTTAAAGCCACAGCATAAATATGACGTTTTAAAATTCTCTCATTATCCAAAATAAAGTTAGGTGGATAAATCATACCATTTATCATTTCTTTTGGACTATCGAAGAAAGTAAAGTCGTGAGAACTTAATCGCGCAAATGTCAATGCAAATGCGGCTGCATCTATACTTCTACCTGCACGACCAACTCTTTGAGCATAATTTGAAGCAAGTGGTGGAATATTGCGTAAAAAAACTGTTTCCAAGTCTCCAACATCAACACCCATTTCAAAAGTTGTAGAACAAGAAAGAGCATTAATTTCTTTGCGAATAAACTGTTGTTGATAATCTAATGCATCCTTTTTAGCAAGTTGAGCGGTATGTTCTTTTACAAAAAGAGGCGTTATTTTATCGCTTTGATAAAGCATTGCAAAATGGTTGTCTTTGCATAATTCTTCGGAGTTTAATCTTTCCAAATTTCCTTCACAACCATTTGATTGTTGAATACAATTACCGCCAATATTAAATTGGGTTACTTTTCCACACTTTTTGCATCTCCAAAGAACAGCATTTTTTCCTAAATTGATTTTGAAATTATTTGCAGGCATAATATATCCTTTGCCATCTTCTGTTTGGAGTTTAAATGTATTCTGAGTTTCAACCAACACATACTTCCAGTAATTTTCTAAAATTTCAACAGCCTTATCATCATCTAAATTTAGAATTCTTTTAGTGATTTTTAATTTGTTAGGCAAGGGATAGTATTTCCTTTCTCCGCTTTTTAGTAAACGAGGTGTGGGCATAAAAGGTTTAGAAGGTTTGACTGAGTCGTCTTTGTATTTGGTTATAAACTGCTGGTTTGCACTACGATACAAGTATTGAATCTCACTTGGACCTATGTCTGTTTTTTTATCTGTAATGATTGCAGCTGAACGCACTATTTCAAATGCAAGATAGTTTAAATAATTCTTTGCATCATCTTTTGAAAGATTATACGTTTTGTGAAACCAATCTATAACCACGTCACTATTTCCGAGATACTCAAATGAAATTTTTCCCATTGAAACTAATGACGTGTCACGATTACAACTATACAATTCGTTAAGAACAGCAACCCATGCATTGCGACTATTTTCTATGGTTGAGGGGTCTGTATCGGAATTGCTTTTGCGAAACAATTTTAAACTAGAATAATAATTGCCAAGCAGGGTTACAAAGTCGCTAATCCTAATTCCATTTGTAAAATTATTTTCTTCTTGCGTCACCACTGCCCATATTCCACGACGACGTAAGAATTCTCTATATGAATCATTTAAATAGCATGCGAATTTTGCTGCACCTTGACGACTGTCAGAAAAAACCAAAAATTGACTTCCTGTTCTTGATTTAGTCTTCATTCGTTCTGTGTTCTGAAAAATGGGATTTTTAGTTGCTTGTTTCTCTGCATTCTCCTCAAAAGTAAAAGTGTATTCAGGGATTTGTTCATATAGAGAAGTTGCAACAACACCTGTTGCGGCATCATATCCCAAATTAAAACGTCTCAAAGTTCCCCCACAATTTAAACAATCATCTTTAGGCAATTTAAAAATCTTTATTTTTTGAGTGTTTCCACATATACACCAACTATTGTGAACTTCGTCATCTGCCACTATTGCACCGCAGGTTTTACATAAGTAAAATTCAGTATCTTCCTTTTTCTTCTTGCTTTTTGATTTGGGATTTTCTTCGCTGTTATCTTCCTCTTCCCCATCTTCATATAAATAATCATTTTCACTATTGTCCGATAAAAAAGGTATAAAGTAAGGGGGTAATTTTTCAATCC
>JBLJBB010000064.1:0-30562 GCA_047638115.1 Bacteroidales bacterium
ATCGGGGAAACTATTTGTGGATATTTATGGTTTGTTTATCGTGATTTGTTTAAGAAAGTAACACAGTGTTTCACAGTGTTAAACGAAGTTTCACAGAGTTAGTCTGTCCTATTTTTCGAATGAAAAAGTTGTAGGATAGTTTTACTAATACCTAAAACCCAAAACCTAAAACCTACTATAGCACACAGATGACACAGATTAAACAGATGACCACAGAATGGTAATAAGCTAATGTGATAATAAGCAAATGTGCTAATTTTTGGTGGAAAAATTATTCGTTTTTAATTCGTGAATTCGTGGCATTTTTCTTTTGAATTTTAGATTAATTTGGGGAACAAAGTGTAACTGTTTTTCAAAAGACCACAGACTACGGACTTTAAAGTTGAAACCCCTTTAACCTTTTAACCCTTTAACCCTTTAACCCTTTAACCTTTTAACCTTTTAACCTTTTAACCCTTAACCTTTAACCCTTTAAACATTTATACCATATAGGGTATAAAATACAACAATTTAAGAATATTACACCCAAGAGGGTATAAATTATTTTTTTTTATTATATTTGCACTTTAAAAATGGTTAAAATGGATCTATCCAATTTTGTTAAAGAGAAGCGGAAATTAGTGAACCTTACCCAACCGGAACTTGCTGTAAAGGCGGGTGTTGGGCTACGTTTTGTTCGGGAATTAGAACAAGGAAAAACAACTTTACGTATGGATAAAGTGAATCAGGTGCTCCAATTATTTGGGTGTGAATTGGGCGCTGTTCCTTTTACTAAAGAGAACTACAAATGAGATATATATCGAGGCAGTTACGAACAGATTGCTAAAACGATTCAAAAATATTCCACTACCTCAGGTTTAGATGTGGTAAATCTATTTGAAGTGGTTTTGTTCTCTTTTTTAACAGGCAATGCCGATATGCATTTAAAGAACTTTTCACTATTGGAGCATCCAGGACTAGGCATGAGATTAGCACCAGCACACGATTTAGTGAACACCAAACTAGTAAATCCAGCAGATGATGAAGAGCTGGCCCTAAATTTAAACGGGAAAAAGAGGAGATTAAAAAAACAAGATTTTGTTGCGGCAATGGATACTGTAAATTTGGATCCAAAACAGCAAGAAAACATTTTTAACAAAATGGAGAAAGCAAAACCCACCTGGTTTGATTTTATTGATCATAGTTTTATAAGTGATGATTTTAAAGAAAGGTATAAAACCATCATCACGGAGAGATTTGAAAAGTTGCACTAGACCACAGACAACGGACCACAGACCACGGACCACAGACCACGGACCACAGACCACGGACCACAGACAACGGACCATAGACCACAGACTCCGGACTGCAGACCACAGACTTTCAATTCACTTAATTCCAACTAATTAGCAAAACTATTCACTATTCATTATTCACTATTCACTACCAAAACCGCAGGTTTTGAATGCGTTAGGGATTTGGAGGGCGCCGAAGGCGGTACGAGCTGGAACGAGCGCCGCGATGTATGAGCTGGTTTGGGTGGTGCTGTGTTAAGCGAAGTGCAGCGAAGTACGGGAGCGAAGCGAACCCCGGAAAAAGCCCGACCCCGAGCGTAGCGAGGGGGAACGCCCAAAAAGAATGAAAAATGAAGAATGAAAAATGAAAAAGCTGATACCTGATAGCCCTTTAGCCATTCGCCCTTAGCCTTGCGCCTATTTTTTTTTGTATCTTTGCAGGTTCATTTGAAAATCAAATCAATAACTAATATAATTTATATAACCATGTTACGGACAAATACTTGCGGAGAACTGAATTTAGAACATGTTGGAGAAACAGTAACCCTTTGCGGATGGGTGCAAAAATTGAGAAAATTGGGTGGAATGACTTTTATTGATCTTCGCGATCGCTATGGAATTACTCAACTGGTTTTTAATAGTGAAACACATGAAGAACTCGCTAAAAAAGTGGAAAAGTTTGGTAGAGAATGGGTTATAAAAGCTACCGGTTGCGTGACAGAACGCTTTAATAAAAATAAAAATATCCCTACAGGAGATATCGAAATTATTGTAGATCAAATAGATGTTCTTAATGAGTCTGCAGTGCCCCCTTTTACGATCGAAGATGAGTCGGATGGCGGCGATGAACTGAGAATGAAATATCGTTACCTCGACTTACGGAGAAATCCTGTTAAAAATAATCTCATTTTCCGCCATAATATTGGCATCGAAGTGAGAAATTATATGAATAATATCGGTTTCTTAGAGATCGAAACACCGTTTTTAATCAAATCAACACCAGAAGGAGCACGTGACTTTATTGTTCCTTCTCGCGTAAACCCAGGGGAGTTTTATGCGCTTCCTCAATCTCCACAAACTTTCAAACAATTGCTGATGATGTCTGGCTATGATCGTTATTTTCAAATCGTTCGCTGCTTCAGAGATGAAGACTTACGTGCCGATCGTCAACCCGAATTTACTCAGATTGACTGTGAAATGTCTTTTGTTGAACAAGAGGATATTTTAAACACTTTTGAAGGTTTAATGAAACATGTGTTCAAAAAAGTGAAAAATATTGATATTGACCCTATTGAAAGAATCACTTACGCAGATGCGATGAGGTGGTATGGTTCAGATAAACCAGATCTTCGCTTTGACATGAAATTTGTTGAATTACAAGGGATTCTCCAACATAAAGATTTTAAAATCTTCAATGAAGCCGAATTGGTTGTGGGAATCGTGGCTAAAGGGTGTGCATCTTATACAAGAAAACAACTCGATGGTTTGACAGATTTTGTTCGCCGTCCACAAATTGGCGCTGCAGGAATGGTGTATGTAGTTTGTCAAGCAGATGGTACATTCAAATCTTCTGTTGATAAATTTTACGATCAAGAGGATTTAAAACGGGTAGCTGCAACGGCACAAGCTGAAGCGGGTGACCTTATTTTAATATTGAGCGGCAAAAGAGAAAAAACACAAAAACAGATGTGTGAACTTCGTTTAGAGATGGGAAAACAGTTGGGACTTCGTCCTGCTGGTGTCTATAAGTTGTTGTGGGTTATTGATTTTCCTCTTTTAGAGTGGGATGAAGATACACAACGATTTTATGCGAAACATCACCCATTTACTGCTCCAAAACCGGAACATGAAGCGTTGTTGGATACCGATCCAGGAGCTGTGAATGCGAATGCTTACGATTTAGTTATCAATGGAACTGAGATAGGTGGTGGATCAATTAGAATTCACAACAGAGCGCTTCAATCCAAGATGTTTTCTGTTTTAGGATTCACAGAAGAGGAAGCGAATCATCAGTTTGGATTTTTACTGAATGCTTTCCAGTATGGTTGTCCTCCACATGGTGGCATTGCCTTCGGATTTGACAGATTATGCTCTGTTTTAAGTGATACAGAATCGATACGAGATTTTATAGCTTTCCCTAAAAACAATTCAGCTAGAGATACGATGATCAATGCACCTTCAACCGTAAGTTTAGATCAATTGAATGAATTGTACATTCAAATTAAGAATGATACTATTTAGATCCTTTTATCGTTACATATTTTTGATTATTAATGAGTAATACTATAGACATGCAAGAAAAAAGCAACGAATTTAATTCTTTTGGGCTGATCCGTTTTATTTGGAAATGGCGTAAAATATTGATTATTGTAAGTGTAGCAGCTGCAATCTTATCTTTTGGAGCTTCACTATTGATTAGGCCTCAATTCAAATCGACTACCATCATTTATGCTCCGAGAACCAACTCGTTAGCAAAAATTTTAATGAGTGAACATAGTTATAATGAGCGTCTGGATATTAAAGCTTACGCCGTTGAGGAGGAAACGGAACAAATGATGCAAATTCTAAGTTCCAGAGAGTTAAAAGATGTGCTGATTCAAAAATATAATCTGGTTTCACATTATGGATTAGATACCACCATGAAATATTGGCAAACCAGATTGTATGAAACGATTGAGAATATGTTTTCAATTAAAAGAACCCAATATGGGGCCATTTCTGTAACCGTATCAGACTGGGATAGTCAGTTGGCTGCACAGTTAGCCAATGAGATGGTATGTCAGTTAGATACTTTCAAAAATAAAATCGAAAGAGAGAGAGCTACAGCAGCTTATGTTCTTCTTCAAGAACAATTAGAAAAAATTAATATTGAACTAAAAAGGATCGATGATTCTCTTACAGTTTTGGCAGAGAAAGGGGTTTTAATACTAGACAGACAAGCAGAAAGGTTAACGCAACAGTATGCGATTGCTATTGCTCAAGGAAACGTAGGAGCGCAACAAAGATTAGAGAAAGAGTTGGCAAAATTTGCTAAATGGGGTCCAACCGTTCAAACTTTACAAAATGAACAGTTGAACTTTAGTAAGTATCAATTTTTAGCCAAATCTAAAATGATGGATGCAGAGATGGATATGAAAAGCAGTATGCCTGTTAAGTTTATTGTAGAAAAGGCAATCCCTGCAGATAAAAAGGCGTATCCCAAAAAGCTGATCATCATGGTTTTATCAACTTTGGCTGCTTTCATTGTTGCTTTATTTACGCTTATTATTGTTGAAAATATCAAAACAGATCCCTTTCGTAAGTCTAAATCCAAAGAAGAAGCTTCGAACGAATGAACCGTAAACAACTCATTGTTTTAGGGATCAGTGGAGCATTTGTTTTGCTCAACTGTTTTGCTCTGATGAAAGAGTTTTTATACCTCCCCTTTCTCAGTGGAGGACTCCTATTGTTATATTTGTTAATTTTTAAAATAGATTGGCTGGTATACCTGATGGCTTTTGTAACTCCATTTTCAATCATGTTTGAAAATGATAAAGTGAATCTAGGGATCTCCATGCCTAGTGAGTTGTTCATGATCTCACTGACCATTCTTTTTCTGGCACGAATAGTATATGATGTTAAGTTAGACAAGAGAATCATTCGGCACCCGATAACGATTGCCATATTTTTTTATTTGTTTTGGTTGTTAATCACGAGTATTACCAGTGAGATTCCTTTGGTATCATTCAAATTTTTAGCTTCCAAATTATGGTTTATTATTGCATGTTATTTTGTTGTGATTCAGCTTATAAAAGAGGACACTAAAAAAGCGATCACCTATTTTAATCTTTATGCCATAAGTTTAACGGTTGTGGTTATTATAGTTTCCGTTAAACTGGCCATGAGTGGCTTCGCCGAACATGGGATGCATTGGATTCAAAAACCATTTTACAATGATCACACGGCTTATGGTGCCGCGATTGCCTTTTTCATACCGTTTACCGTTTCCTTTTTTTTCTTGCCTCACAATACAAAATGGAGAAAAATCTTTTATGTTGTCATAACTTTGATATTACTATTTGGACTCTATTTTTCGTTTTCTCGTGCTGCCTGGCTTAGTGTAATTGGCTCATTAGGAGTCTATTTGTTAATTCGATGGAGAATAAAATTTTCATGGTTTATATTAGCAGCCAGTTTATTAGGTTGGATCTTTTTTAATTTCTCAAATGACATTTTGTATAAAATGGGGAAAAATAAACAAGATTCCTCAGCTACTTTTGCAGAACATATCCGATCAATTGGAAATATCAAAACGGATGCATCCAATGTAGAGCGTCTTAATCGATGGGTTTCTGCTTTTGGTATGATTGAAGAGCGTCCTGTAGTAGGATGGGGACCAGGAACTTACCAATTTGTGTATGCACCATTTCAGAAAAACAAATATAAAACCATCATCACCACCAATTTTGGAGATGGAGGGAATGCTCATAGTGAATTTATTGGTCCTTGCGCCGAAACTGGATTTGTTGGACTGGTTTCTGTTTTGGCATTAATGCTGATCATCATCTATACGGGTATTAAAACCCATTTACGTGCTCAAAATCCTGTAAATCGGATTCTTTCTTTGGCGGCCACATTAGCTCTAATCACGTATTACATCCATGGAGTGTTGAATAATTTCTTAGATACAGATAAACTATCTCTTCCATTTTGGGGCGCTTTTGCTATAATCATTGTGGTTAATATTATTGAAAAACAACAACTAACAACTTTAAAGAACAATTAAATATTAGTTTTTTATATACTTTTACAATCTTATAAACGGAATCAAAAAATGATCAATATTAAATATTCTGATATTATTTCTGCTCAACAAGTGATGCGCAATGTTATTAAAGAAACCTCTTTAATTCATTCAAAGACGTTTTCAAAAATGGCTGGGACAGAAATTTACATGAAATTAGAGAATCTCCAAACAACGGGCTCTTTTAAAGTGAGGGGAGCATATAACAAGTTGATCCATCTGTCTGATGAGGAGAAAAAATATCCTGTAGTTGCTGCATCAGCGGGAAATCATGCTCAAGGAGTTGCTTTTTCAGCTTCAGAATTGGGATTAAAAAGCATCATCTTTATGCCCACTTTTACCCCTCCTTCAAAAGTTAATGCTACAAAAGGGTATGGTGCAGAAGTGGTACTTACAGGAGATACTTTTGATGATGCCTTTGCTGCATCACAAGAGTATTGTAAAGAGCATCAAGGCACTTATATTCATCCTTTTAATGATGAAAAAATTATTGCCGGACAAGGAGTTGTTGGTTTGGAGGTTTTCAGACAGTTACCAAATGTTGATACAATAATAGTTCCTATTGGAGGCGGTGGACTTATCAGTGGGATTGCTATTGCCATCAAAGAGATCAATCCAAACATAAAAATAATTGGGGTTGAAGCGGAAGGTGCGGCTTCTATGTTGGCTTCTCAGAATAGTCAAAGTGTATTAACATTGCCTCATTGTCATACTATTGCTGATGGAATTGCTGTAAAAAGACCAGGAGATATCACCTTTAATATTGTAAAAGAGTTAGTAGATGATTTGATTACAGTGTCAGATAAAGAATTGGCACACACCACCTATCTGTTACTTCAAAGAGGTAAATTATTAGCTGAACCATCAGGAACTGCTGCGATTGCTGCAGCCATTTTTAAAAAGTCGGCACTCATGGGGAAACAAGTTGTACCCATAGTTAGTGGAGGGAATGTAAATATGAGTCTTTTTCAACAAATTATTGATCAGGGGATGGCTCAAGAGGGATTAAGAACACATATTCAATTTTTAGTTCCAGATCAAGCTGGGGAACTTAAAAAAGTGTTATCTGTTCTTGAACAACAAAAAGTAAATATTCAAGATATTGTTCATGAAAGATCGATTGTATCTGTTCCTGTAGGGAAAGTGCTTATTATTGTTACCGTTAATTTACAACAAAAAGAACAACTTGAAATTATTAAACAAGAACTTACTCAAAAAGGTATTATCTGTAGTGTAATGGCATAAAATGATTAAAAGGGGTGTTTATTTATTGTTTTTTGTATTACTTGTAACCCATTTACAGGCACAATTTTACAATGGATCTCAACTCACTTTTGGTAAAAATAGAGTGCAGTACCAAAAATTTAACTGGCAGTTTTTCAGATCAAATCAATATGATGTTTATTTTTACGCAACATCTAAACCTTTAGCAGAGTACACTCTTGGCAAAGCTACCTCAATGATTACCCAACTTGAGAAAACTTTGAATTATAGCTTGACGAAGAAAATCCATTTTATAGTTTATAATACACAATCTGATTTTAGAGAGTCTAACTTCGGTTTTGATGATGAAGATTTTTATAATCAAGGGGGTGTTACCAATATTTATGGTTCAAAAGTGTATTTGTATTTTGATGGCAATCACTACCATTTTGACAAAATGATCATGAGTGGAATTGCCACAATTTTCGCCCGAAACATTGTTGAAGGTGAAAGTATGGGTGCCAATATTTCATCAGAGCACTTGTCATCTGTACCTAACTGGTTTTATAGTGGTTTGGCTTCATACCTGTCTGAAAGTTGGAGTCCAGAATTAGATATCTATATTAAAAATGGGATGTTAACCAAAAGATACCCAGTTTTGGAAGACCTGAATCCAGTTGAAGCCACATATGCCGGACACTCATTCTGGAAATTTATCGTTGATAGGTATGGATCATCCTCAATTTCAAACATTTTATACTCTGTAAGATCTTCCAGAAGTATTGAAAAGAGTATCTATTATGTTACAGGAGTTACCTATAAGGAGCTTATTGAGGATTGGTATAGATATTACTTTGTTCTCTACAAAAAAGAGATAAAAAGAACAGTTCCAGATAACGATGGAGTGTTGAAAAAGCCAAATAAAAATCGCGAATATTCTCAGATTACCCTCTCCCCAGATGGTGAAAGTTATGCTTTTGTTACCCACGAAGCTGGTCAAATGAAAATTTGGCTACAAATGAAAGATGCTAAAAAACCAAAAGTAATCTTTAAAAGAGATAAAAAAACGGAAGATAATCAAGACCTCTCATTTCCACTCATTGCATGGCATCCAAGCGGTGATCTTCTTGGATTTACCATCGAGGAGAAAGGAAGATGTTACTATTATCCCTATATCATTTCAGAGAAAAAAAGGGAGAAAAGATTCCTGGTTGATGTAGAAAAAATTTCAGATTGGGTATTTTCGGATGATGGAAAAATGATGCTTTTTTCGGGTTTTAGAAATGGGCAATCAGATATTTATATATACAGTTTTCAAGCCAGATCTTATCAAAACCTCACCAATGATTTTTATGATGATTTTGGACCCAGATTTATGAATAAACAACAAGATATCATATTTTCATCAAATCGTCCAGTGGATTCGTTAGATTCAGAGAATAAGTTTTTTCACACTCAGAATTTGTCAAATTATGACCTTTTTGTATACCATTATGCTACCAAAGACCCATATCTCCTTAGAGTTACTTATACACCACAAGCATCTGAAAAAGAGGTGAGAGTGATCAACCATGGTCAAATACTCTATTTGAGTGATGAAAATGGAATTTATAACAGATATTTTGCTCAATTTGATAGTGCTATAACAAAAATTGATACCATTGTTCATTACGCCTATTTTGCAAAATCAGCCCCAATTACAGACAATGGTTTTTCAATTGTGGAATATGATTATAATCCGAAAAACAAGAAAATTGCTGAAATTCAACTCATGAATGGTGTAAAAAGGATCTTTGTTTCCACTTTAAATCAAATTGAAAAAATGCAATCTCTGGAGAAAACATTTCATTTTAAATCAATCCAGAATGAAGAGAAAAAAAGAGATAGTTTAAAAACAATGAACGCCCTTTCAATGTCACCATCAACAAGAAAAGGGTTTCATCAAGTACGTAAAAGTGACTTAACACCTCCTAATGCAAGTACAAAAATTGTAACCGATTCTACCGAAACTAAGGAAGTGATTAAAGAGAGAGTTAAAAGTTTCCCTTTTGAACCTCTCATCCCTAGAAATTATGATGTTCAGTTTAGTATAAACAAACTTGTTACTCAAGCAGATTTTAGTTTTTTAAATACTTCCTATCAACAATTTACAGGTGCTGCTACCCCAGTGTATCTAAATTCAGGTATGAACACTTTGATTATGGTCGGAATTCAGGATCTGTTTGAAAATTATAGAATTACTGCTGGTTTTAGACTCCCATTACTCTATTCGGGTTCTGAAATTATGTTGAGCTATGAAGATCTTTCTAAAAGAATTGATAAACAAATTGTTGTTTACAGACAATCTCTGGAGCAATCTATTGGATACCGTTATGTGAAACAATTTACAAACAGTGTTTTTTTCAATCTCAAATTACCATTTGATAAATTTAACAGTATCAGATTTTCCGTAAAAGGTAGGCATGAAATGTATATTGAAGGTGCTCTTAGTGATCAAACCCTAAAATTACCCCTTGAAACCTCCTATTGGACTGGCTTAAAAGTTGAATATGTATTTGATTCCTCTAAAGAATTGTATACAAACCTATGGAGAGGGTCAAAAGTAAAGTTGTTTGCGGAATATGACTATAAAATTAGTAAAGAGAGTAAAAATTTGTTAGTTGTTGGAGTAGATTATAGAAAATCTGTAAAAATTTACCGCAACATGACCTGGGCATCACGTTTTGCAGCAAGTACAAATATTGGATCCTCAAGATTGGTTTACTATATGGGAGGGGTAGATAATTGGATAAATCCTAAGTTCAATGGAGAGATCTATGTAGATAGATCTAAAGAGTATCATTATCAAACGTTGGCAACTAATTTGAGGGGTTTTGATCAAAACATTAGAAATGGAACTTCATTTGCTTTGATAAGCACTGAACTTAGAGTTCCTTTTGTTCAACTTATTGTTGGCAAAACACTTACGAGTGAATTTTTTAACTCTATGCAGGTTGTTGCTTTTGGAGATGTGGGTACAGCATGGACGGGTTTAACCCCTTATTCAGAAGATAATGGCTTGTATATCCGATATATAAATTCCGGAAATATAACTGCAATCGTAAAAAGACAAGTTGACCCCTGGGTAGCTGGGATCGGGTTAGGACTTAGAGCAACATTGTTTAGTTATTTTATACGTTTAGATTATGCGTGGGGCCTGGAAGAGTTCAGATTTGTAAACAAAAAAGGGATCTATCATATTTCTATTGGTACAGATTTTTAGCTAAAAGGATAAACTTGTTATGAGCAAGATGAAGATTCAAGAAATAAATCCAGAAAAAAACTCCTATCGCTCATTTCTACTTTTAGTGACGATGAGTTCCCATTTTTTAAATCCATTTATGGGATCAGCAATCAATGTGGCCTTAAAACAGATTGGGACCGATTTTTCTATGTCTGCCGTTGGATTAAGCTGGGTAACCATGAGCTATTTGCTTTCTGGGGCTGTTTTTTTAGTGCCTTTTGGGAAAATTGGAGATATGATTGGACGAAGGAAAATTTTCTTATTTGGAACGCTCTTTTTTGCCATTACTACACTATTGTGTGGGTTCTCTACAGATGCTTCCTCCCTCATTATTTTCCGATTACTCCAAGGAATCAGCTCAGCGATGATGATAAGCACGAATATGGCCTTAATCATATCAGCATTCCCTCCTGAAAAGCGTGGAAAGGTTATTGGACTAAATGTAACCTCTGTGTATGTCGGCTCCTCTGTTGCCCCTGTTATTGGCGGACTGCTAACCGATGCCCTCGGCTGGCGTTCAATCTTCTACATAAATGGAATTGCAGCTCTTTGTATTGCTTTTTTGATCATTTGGAAAATCCCAAAAGAGATCCCAATTCCTATAAAAGAGAGATTTGACTTCAAGGGTTCTCTCATTTACATGCTGTCAATCTCAGCCCTCATGTACGGTTTCTCTAAACTCCCCTCACCTCATGCCATTACATTAACCATTGCAGGTGTTCTTGGGCTTCTTCTCTTTATGAGATCCCAACTTAAAACAGAAACCCCTATGCTTAATATGCGCTTATTTTCTCAAAATAGAGTCTTTGCATTATCTAATCTCTCTGCTTTGATCAATTATGCAGCCACTTTTGCCATCTCATTCATGCTAAGCTTATATCTTCAGTATGCCAAGGGGATGGAAGCCAGAGAAGCAGGCATGATCCTAATTGCCCAACCTACATTGATGGCCATTGTGGCCTCATTCTCTGGAAGACTCTCCGACAAGATGAATCCACGCATTTTGGCAGCATTAGGCATGGGAATCAGTACAATTGGACTCTTTATCCTTAGTTTTATTAGCCAAGAAACAAGTATCGGATATATCATTTTTGGGCTTATCGTTTTGGGATTCGGGTTTGGTCTCTTCTCCTCTCCAAATACCAATGTTGTTATGAGCTCTGTAGATAAAAAGATATACGGAACTGCTTCCGCTATTTTGGCAACTATGCGCTCCACCGGGATGATGTTCAGTATGGCCATTGCCGCACTCTCTATGCATCTCTTCTTGGGAAATGCTAAAATAAACATCCAAAATGTTCCCGATTTTATATCAAGTACAAAAGTTGTTTTCGTGATTTTTACACTTCTATGCTTTGTTGGAGTCTTTCTCTCTTTGATTAAGAAAAAAACAACCGTACATCCTTAAAATTTAATATTATCCAATCTTTGGAGTGATTCCAAGATAGTTTTGTGGAGTTATCTTTAGTAATTCCGTTTTTATTTCTGGACGAACATCTAAGGATTCAATAAACTCATGGATAAGTTCTTTGGTGATATTTGTTTTCCCACGGGTTAATGATTTTAATGCTTCATAAGGAGAAGGATAACACTCTCTTCTAAGAATTGTTTGAATTGCTTCTGCAACAACGGCCCAATTTTTCTCTAAATCAGCATCAATGGCAATCTCATTAATTAATAATTTATGGATCCCTTTTAGCAATGCGCTCATTGCAATTATGGTATGAGCCATCGGAACACCAATGTTTCGGGTTACTGTACTATCTGTTAAATCTCTTTGTAATCGAGAAACAGGTAACTTGGCAGATAAACTCTCAAAAAGTGCATTCGCTATACAAATATTACCTTCAGAGTTTTCAAAATCTATCGGGTTCACTTTATGTGGCATTGCTGAGGATCCCACTTCATTCTCCTTTACTTTTTGTTTGAAATATTCCATGGATATATATGTCCATAAATCACGGTCAAAATCTAATAAAATGGTATTGATTCGTTTGAGTGTATCAAAATAGGCACCCATATTATCATAATGCTCAATCTGTGTGGTAGTCTGTAATCTTACAATACCTAGCTTTTCATACAAAAACTGATTTCCAAATTCACCCCAATTAATCTGAGGATATGCAATAAAATGAGCATTAAAATTACCCGTTGCTCCACCAAACTTTCCATTAAAATCAATATGGTTAAGTAGTTTTATTTGGTTTTCAATCCTTTCATAAAATACATACCACTCTTTTCCCATTGTTGTTGGGGATGCTGGTTGACCATGTGTGTGTGCTAAAAGAGGAACATTGATCCACTCCTTTGCACGATCTAAAATTGTGTTTTTTACTTCATTTAATTTAGGAAGCAATACATGATGATGAAATTGCTTTAGTAAATAGGGAGTAGCAGTATTATTAATATCCTGTGATGTGAGTCCAAAATGAATAAACTCTTTATATTCAGATAATTGCAATCTTTCAAAATGGTCTTTCAGAAAATACTCAACAGCTTTAACATCATGATTTGTAATTTTTTCTATCTCTTTAATCTTCTCAGCATCCTCTTCCTTAAATTGAATATAAATATCTCTAAGTGATTGAAAACAATTAGGATCACAAGAAGTAAGTTGGGGTAGAGGAAGCTCACAAAGTGCAATAAAATACTCTACTTCAACCATTACTCTCGCTTTTATAAGAGCAAATTCAGAAAAATATTCTGTTAATGATTCCACTTGATTGAAATATCTTCCATCAATAGGAGATATTGCTGTTAATTTATTTAATTTCATAGTATTACGTAAATTGTATTTCTATATTGTCGTTTACTTTTAGCCCACCTAAAATTGCTATAGGTGATTGGAATAGTGTTATTTCAATATAACCAATTCGATTGAGAAGAAGATACACTTCATCCTCATTAGGATTATAGAAATCATGTTTTTTTGTAATTCTAATATGTTTTGTTGAAGAAACAGTGGCTATAAAAGAACCAGAATATGCTTCTAAAAACATATCATTAGGAATATTTGTAATGGCATTACAATAGGAATCAATGTATACAATTTTTCCACGAATCAGCTTCTCCTCTTCGCTATATAGGGGAAGAGTTACCCTTGCTGGCTTCAAATTGAAAATTTCAGTAGTGTGGAGTGCAATCTCACCATTGAAATACCATTGAGCCATTTGAGCCATCTTTTCTGTACTTGGTATCAATTGCTCATCAGAATATTGGTAAATAGAATAATCAACACGATCACCTACCAAAATGTTAAAAACGCCATTATCTTCCCCAAGAAACCAATGGTTATCAAAATGAAGTAATACGGGTTTAGATGTTTTTGAGAAACTATTCCCTGCTAAAATGATGTGAAGTGTCCCTTTTGGAAAATGATTATAACTCGTTCTTATGATAAATGCAGCTTGATCAATCATAAACATCTCAACAGCATGTGTGATATCAAATATCTGAACATCAGATATTTTTGATATAAGGGCACCTTTGAAAATGGATACGTATGGATCCCTTAACTTCCAATCACTTATGAGAGTTATGTTTTTCATAGGACTATTTTGTTGTATATTTGAGTAAAAATCCACAAACGATCATAAAAAAAAGATTCGGAATCCATGGTCCCAATTCCGGTGGGATGGAACCTGAAACTGAAAATACATTGGAGATCTGTTGAAAAAAAACAAACGTAAATGCTAATCCAATTCCAAAAAACAGATGAACGCCTACACCCCTTCGTGTTTTTTGTGATGAAACACAAAACCCTAAAATTGTCATGATAAATGTTCCTAAAGAATTGGCCAATCGAGTTTGTTTTTCAATGATATAATATTTTGCCATTCCAGTCCCTTTGATCTTTTCAGCTTTAATAAATTGATTTAGTTCCCGATACGACATCGTTCTGCTAAATTTAATATCTTGTGCTAAATCGTTAGGAACAATATTGAAAACTGTATCCAATACATCTCCTGTTGTAACACTCTCTTTCCCAGCATGTATTGTGCGTCTTGAATAATTTTTCAACGACCATCGTTTGGTTTTTTCATCATAAGTGATACTCTTTGCTTTGATTTTTGTCTTGATAAACTGATTCCCCATCACCTCATATGTGAAATGGAAACCCTGCTGTTTTTTATGATCCCAGCGTTCTACAAAAATATAACTATCAATAGAGTTTCTGACATGAACTATAGTTTTAGGAATACTCCTTTTTTTCATCATATTATCTTTGAATTGTTCCATCTTTTGATTCGTTTTTGGAACCAATTCATTCGACATCACTACTGCAAGAGATGATATAATCAATGCACCGACTAAAAAGGGGACTAGAAATCTGTAAAAATTGACACCTCCACTCAATATAGATATGATCTCATTTTGATTAGACATTCTTGATGTAAACCAAATCACACTAATAAAAGTAAAAAGTGGAATAAATAAATTGATAAAATAGGGAATAAAATTTAGATAATATTTAGTGATGATATCTTTCATCGGAATATTATTATCTAAAAAACGGTGTACATTCTCAGAAAAATCGAATACAACGATAATAGCCATCAACATCGTAATAGCAAAAACAAACGAACTCAAAAACTTCTTGAGAACATAGGAATCAAGTGTTTTCCAACCTGATTTTTGCTTTATCCATTCTAAATTTTTACGAAAATGCATCTCATTTGCTTTAACCTATTTTAACCATTTATCTAACCAACCCAAAAACTCACGTTGCCATAACATAGCATTTTGAGGTTTAGTAACAAAATGATCCTCATCAGGGAAAAACAAAAATCTACTCGGAATCCCTTGAATTTGTGCAACATTAAATGCTTGCATACCCTCAGTATAGGGTATTCTAAAATCATTTCCACCATGAATGACCAAAATTGGAGTATCCCATTTTCCTACAAATTTATGTGGTGAGTAGCTGTAACTCTTATAGTTTTTCCAATAAGGACCCTCAATATCATGATTTGCAAAAAATAGCTCTTCAGTAGTTCCATACCAACTCTCTAAGTTAAACATACCACAATGTGCGATAAATGTTTTAAATCTTTTGTTATGATTTCCAGCTAACCAATATACTGAAAAACCACCATAACTAGCTCCTACTGCTCCTAAATTCTCTTTGTCAACGTATGGCTCTTTACAAACATCATCTATCGCAGATAAATAATCTTTCATATTTTGTCCGCCATAATCTTTACTGATTTGATCGTTCCATTCACTTCCAAAACCTGGCAATCCTCTTCTATTTGGTGCTACTACAATATATCCTCTAGATGCCATCATTTGGAAATTCCATCTATAGGAGAAAAATTGACTTACTGAAGATTGTGGACCACCTTGGCAATACAATATGGTTGGATATTTCTTCTGTGGATCAAAATTTGGAGGTAGAATAACCCATACTAACATCTGTTTTCCATCGGTCGTTTTCACCCATCTCTTCTCCGTTTTTCCCATAGTAATTTTGCTCAAAACATCTTTGTTGATAAATGTAAGTTGTTTTTCAGACTTAGTTTGTAGATCAAAACTGAAGATTTCAGCCGGTAAAGCATGTGTTGTTTTTGTTCCAATTAATTGATTTCCAACTATAATTACATTTTGATAATCGTGATCCCCATCCGTAATTTGTTCAATTTTCCCCGTTCCTATCTCTAAAGAATAGATTTGATGTGTTGCCTCTTTACAACTGATAAAATACAAAAATTGACTGTTTTTATTCCAGTAAAAACCCATCGCATCTTGATCAAAGTTCTCACTATAATCTTTGGATGTTTGTGTAGTGAAATCATGAATAAACAATCTGTGTTTTTCAGACTCAAATCCATCTGTCTTCATACTCCACCAAACAAGTTTTGTTCCATCAGGTGAGAAAACAGGATCCATATCGTAACCTTTGTTACTCTCCGTTAAATTTTGTGTAGTCTTTGATTTTAAATCATAAATAAATACATCTGTATTTGTGCTTTCAGCAAACGCTTTTCCTGATAATCTTTTCGTACAATATGCTAGTTTTTGCCCGTCTGGACTCCAAACAATCTGTTCAATACCACCATTTGATGGTACTGGAGCATGAAATTTTTCACCTTTCAAAAGCTCAATACTGCTACTCATATCAGGATAAGGTGCAATAAATAGATGAGAATATTTTCCATCTGTCCAATCGTTCCAATGGCGATACATTAAATCATCATAAATTTTGGCATTCGCTAGAGGTAGATCTGGATGGCGCTCCACAATAGTTTGATCAAGTTGAATCCTCATAGAATACACAACATGTTTCATATCAGGTGAATATGAAAAAGTATTGATATCTAAAGGTGCTTTAGAGACAACGACTGGGTTTGTTCCATCGGGGTTCATTTCCCAAATTTGAACTTTCCCTTCAAATGGAGCAAGATACGCAATCTTTTTTCCATCAGGTGTCCAAATCGCTTCCGCTTCATTCAATTCAGTGTTTGTAATTTGCTTAGGAGTACCTCCATTTACAGGCATTGTGTATAAGTCAAGATTCCCTTTGTTTTTTCTGAAATCATAATATCTAACACCATAAAGTAGTGTTTTCCCGTCTGGAGACAATTTGGGATCTGTGATTCGTCCTAAATACCACAAAATCTCTTCATTAAGAACACCTTTAGAAAAGTCAGGTACTTTTCTGTTCTCTTTAGTGATGATCTCAGTACTGTTTTGAGGTTGTTTTTTTTCGCAAGAGGTTATCATAATGGATAATACGATAAAAAGAAAAATGGATCTCTTCATAATGGATATTTTTTTTGCAAAAATACAAAATAATAAGCAAATAAGCATCTATAACCAATTCTCCTTTTTCTCATTCTTTAAGATTCACTCTTCACGATTCACTATTTTTAGTACTTTTGCAAAAAGAGTTAAATATGTTAATTATTGATGGAGTTTTAGTATCAGATGATATAATAAATGCAAAGTTTTGTTGCGATTTATCACAATGTGAAGGGTTGTGTTGTATTGAAGGTGACGTAGGTGCCCCTGTTGATCCTCTTGAAATTGGAGACTTAGAGGATAATTATCCCATTTTTAAAAAATACATGACTCCAGAAGGAATTGAAAAAGTTGAACTACAAGGCACATTTGATTATGACATAGAGGGTGCTTTCGTGACGCCACTTCTTGATAATGAAGCGTGTGTTTATGTTTATTATGAAGATGGAATCGCAAAATGTGCTATCGAAAAAGCATTTTTAAACAAAGAGATCGATTTTCAAAAACCAATCTCTTGCCATTTATATCCCATCAGAGTAGTTCAATTGCCCGATTATGAGGCCTTAAATTACCACAGATGGATTGTATGTGAAACTGCTTGTTCCAAAGGAAAAGAGCTAAATCTGGCTCTATATAGCTTTTTAAAAGAACCACTTATTAGAAAATATGGCGAAATTTGGTATCAGGAACTTTTGAAAAGTGCTGAAAATGAAACCCGTTAGTTTTTAACAAAAATTAACAAATTCTCCAATATTGTGCATTTTCTCTAAAATTATACAATTTTTAGCCAGAAATTTGCACTTTTTCGCAATTATCGCAGATTTATTCAAAAAGTTTGTAAAATTTTGTTTCGTATTTTTACATTCTAAATTGAACTCTTGTGAAACTATTTTCTCTCTTTATAATCACATTTTTTACCTCAATTGGATATACTCAAAATGATTCCTCAAATTTCTGTATTGCTTTTTATAATGTCGAAAACTTTTTTGATCCCAATAAAGATTCTTTAAAAAACGATGACTCCTTCACTCCGCAAGGATTAAATCGATGGACATTTTCTAAAATGATCCATAAAAGAAACCAAATCGCAAAAGTGATTTTAGCTCTAAATGGCTGGTCACCACCAGATATGATGGGGCTTGCTGAAGTTGAAAATGGGAAAATATTAAAAGATTTATGTACCCAAACCGGACTTAAGAAATACAGATACAATTATATTCACTTTGAATCAAAAGATTTACGCGGAATAGATGTGGCTTTCATCTATCGAATGGATCGGGTCAACATTCTCGAAAGCCATCCTATTCCCATTATTTTCCCTTTCGATACAACTTCGAAAAACAGAGATATTTTGTATGTGAAAGTTCTAGTTTTGCAAAAAGATTCTATCCATCTTTTTATAAACCATTGGACATCCCGATTTGGTGGTTATGGAGCAACCATACAAAAAAGAAACTTTTACGCCAAGATTTTAAAACAAAAAGTGGATTCAATTTTAAATCTTGAACCCAATGCTGCCATTGTTATTATGGGTGATTTTAACGACTATCCTACCGATGAAAGTTTATACCAAATTTTAAAAGCTAAAGAGTGGAGTGAGAAAAATCATATACTCATAAATCTGATGCTTAAATATAAAAATATAAAAAATATTGGGACTCACAAAAATGAAGAGTTTTGGGGTTGTTTGGATCAAATTATTGTGTCAAACATTTTTTTTAATCCAAATTCCAAAATGATTATCAATCCTGAAGAACAAAATATTTTTCAATCGGATCTGATTACTATCCCAGATGAAAAGTTTGGTGGGATAAAACCTTATAGAACTTTTGAAGGGGCTAAATACAAAGGTGGATTTTCAGATCATCTTCCAGTTTTTGCAAATATAAAAATATCACCTTAAAATCTCATTATTTTTAATTAATTTTGCAAACTAAAAATAACAATAAAATGTCAACAGATTCAAATTCAGTTTGTAATCAAGCCATCGTAAAAGAGATTCGAGAAAATCACATATATGTAGAGATGACTATTAGTTCAGCTTGTGCTGCTTGTCATGCGAAGGGTGCTTGTGGTGCTGCAGATAAAAAACAAGAAAAATTGAAAGTTGCTTGTTCAGATCCTACACAATTTAAAGTTGGAGAACTTGTTAATGTAGAACTTAAAAAATCGTTAGGTCGAAAAGCGGTTCTTATTGCGTATTTCTTCCCATTTTTAGTTATGGTATTGGCTCTATTAATCACCTATTCCATATCCAAAAACGAACTACTCAGTGTTGGGCTTTCGTTTGCATTCACTGCTATTTACTATTTAATAATCAGTAAATTAAAGGATAAATTCGAAAAAGAGTTTGTCTTAACTGTAAAGAAACATTTTTAATTCCATACTTCTACTTCGTTGCAGGAATAAACTGTTCTAAAAATCTGACATCATTCTCAAAATAGAGTCTGATGTCATTGGTTTTATATTTCAACATGGTCATTCTTTCAATTCCTATTCCAAAAGCATAACCAGAGTATTTTTTGCTATCAATGCCACAATTATCAAGAACATTAGGGTCAACCATTCCACACCCCATAATCTCTACCCAACCAGAATATTTACAAACATTACACCCTTTTCCACCACATATTTTACACTCTATATCCATCTCAGCAGAGGGTTCAGTAAATGGGAAAAAAGAGGGTCTTAATCTAATTTTTGTTTCTTCACCAAACATCTCTTTGGCAAAATAGAGTAAAATTTGTTTCATCTCTGCAAAAGAAACATTCTCAGCAATATATAAACCTTCTACTTGATGAAAAATACAGTGAGAACGTGCAGTTATGGTTTCATTTCTAAAAACTCTTCCAGGACAAATTACTCGAATAGGAGGTTGATTTTTCACCATAGTTCTTACTTGAATCGAAGAAGTATGTGTTCGAAGTAAAATATCTGGATTAATTTCAATAAAAAAAGTGTCCTGCATATCCCTGGCAGGATGTTCAGGTGGAAAATTCAAAGCAGAAAAAACATGCCAATCATCTTCAATATCAGGACCAGATACGGTAACAAAACCCACTTTCTCAAAAATTTCACACACTTGGTTTAATACAATCGAAACTGGATGCATCGATCCAACTCCTTGAATAGAGACTGGTTTTGTAACATCAATATCAGATTTTGTATAAACAACAGAATCTTCAATTTTAGTTTTGTATCCATCATACATCTGTTGTGCAAACTGTTTGAGTTCGTTTACCTGTTGCCCAAAATCTTTTCGTAACTCTGGTGCTACATTTTTTATTTCACCTAAAAGTTCTTGTAAGGCAGCTTTCTTACTAAGAAATTGGAGTCTGAATTGTTCTAAATGTTCACTGTTTTCAACGACAAACAGATTAAGTTCTTCTTTAATATGTTGAATTTTAGACATGTAAGTATATTATTTAACAATAGTTGCTGAAATGATTTTAATATCTTTTAAAGGACGGTCACTTGAATTTTTTGGTTGTGATGCAATTAAATCAACAAATTCCATTCCTGAAATAACTTCACCAAAAACGGTATAACTTCCATCTAAATGGGGTGCCCCACCTAAAGTAGTATACATGTTAATTTGATCTGGAGTCCATTGGTAACCTGTTCTTTGGGTCATCATTTGCATATCTTGTGTTGTAAAAGTTCTCCCATCTACAATATAAAACTGACATCCAGAAGACGCTTTTTGTGGGTTTTGAGCATCCCCTAATCGAGCCGCAGCCAATGCCCCCCTTTTGTGGTATAACGAAGGATTAAATTCCGCCGGAATGGTATAACCAACCCCACCATTGCCTAATTGTTGTCCTGGTTTTGCATTTTTTGATTCTGTATCACCACCTTGAATCATAAACCCTTTAATAATTCTATGAAATAAAACACCATCATAAAATTTATCATTCACTAATTTGATAAAATTATCACGGTGTAATGGTGTTTCATCATATAATTCAATGGTAATGGTACCCGTTTTGTCGCCAACGGCAACTTCAAAATTTACTTTTGTCATCTCTTTTGGTTTTTCAAGTTGTTTTTGTGATGTTTTGGTTTCATTATTTTGTTGGGCGCGTTCATTTACAGAACATCCTGATATAATGAATATTACAACAGAAAGTATGAATAAAAATGAGTTTTTTTTCATCGCAATTTAGTGTTAATTATTGAATAGCAAAAATACTTTAAAATTATGAACCAAAATTATAAAATATATTTTTCATTATTTTATATTTTTTTAACATAAGATTCAAAAATTTTGTTAATTTTGCAATACCATAAAACTTGGAAAGAATAATAACGAAAATAAAATAGATGCCCCTGAAAAATTTAGTTGATATTACAGAGTTTGTTCCTGCTAAAAAAAGGATAACGAAATATTTTTTAAAAATAGCTTCGAGGGTGCTCTGTTTTGACCAAATGAATAAAGTTTATGCCGATGTGGAATCATTATCAGGAAATGAGGTAACAAAAGCATATCTTCATAAACATAAAATTACCTATACAACAGATCCAAATCAATTAAAAAATATTCCTGAAAAAGGGGGAGTGATTATTGTATCAAATCATCCAACGGGTATTTTAGATGGGGTTATCATGATAGACATGATCTCCAAAGTGCGCCCAGATGTGAAGTTTATGGGCAATTTCCTTTTGAATAGAATCACACCTCTTAAGTCTTTTTTAATTGAAGTGAATCCCTTTAATTCTAGTAGCAAACAAAATATAACTGGAATTAAACAATCTTTATTACATGTTCAAAATGGCGGAGCATTGGTAATATATCCTGCTGGTTCTGTAGCTTCTATACAAAAGAATTTTCGGATTACTGATCATAAATGGATCCCATCTGTTATGAAGTTTATTCGTAAAACGAAAGCTCCTGTTGTTCCCGTCCATCTAAGTGGTAAAAACTCATTTATGTTTCATCTACTGGGTTTAATTCATCCAATTCTTAGAACAGCATTACTAATGCGTGAGTTTATTAAAAAAGATAACTCTAATGTTGATATTTCTATAGGTGCTCCGATTTATCCAGTAAAAGTAAATAATCTTTCTGATCCTTGCTTTACGAACTACATTCGCACGAATCTATTTTTACTTAAAGCAACTTCTTGGGAAAAAGAGCTTTCAAAAGAGAATATTTCTGCTCCTCCTATTAAAATAATGGAATCTAAAAATCAATCGTTGATTATTGAAGAGATTGAAGATTTAAAAAAGAGCAGTCTTTTGTTCCAACAAGGACCTATGCACGTATTTTTTGCAGAACCCAAAGATATCAAAAACATCATCATCGAGATTGGACGGCTCAGAGAAATTACATTCAGGGAAGTAGGAGAAGGTACTAATATGGAGATCGATACCGATAAATATGATACCTATTACCGTCAACTATTCATTTGGGATGATGAAACAAAAAGAATTGTTGGTGGCTACAGAGTGGGGATGGGTGCTGATATAATGAAACAGTATGGTAAAAAAGGTTTTTATACGTATACATTATTTAAAATGTCTGACAAAATGGATCCCATTCTTGAAGAGACATTAGAATTAGGACGTTCATTTATTGTTAAAGATTTTCAAAGAGGTACAACAAGTTTACTATTCCTTTGGAAAGGGATTCTCCAAATTTTTCTTTCAAATAATAATTACAGATATATGCTAGGACCAGCATCAATCTCTAGTGAATACTCCAGAACTTCAATAAAATTGATCGAATGTTATTTGAAAAGAAACCATTTTGATTCCAAAATTTCAAAATGGATTAAACCACTCAATCCATTACCTAAGTTTACCATTTCTAGTATTCATAAAAGAGTTTCCGATATTCACTCTATAGAAATGCTTGATAAAATTGTAAATGATCTTGAAAAAGGACAACGATCTATACCTGTTTTGATTAAAAAATATTTACAATTAAATGGCAAAGTCTTATCATTTAACGTAGATCATGATTTTAATGATGCATTAGATGTCTTTATTCTTCTGGATTGTCATAATGTTCCTGAAGCTGCCCTCAGAATGTTGTCTAAAGGAAATACTGAAGATGTTATGAAACGTTTTCAATTATAGTTGAACTTAATAGTGTTGGGAATAATGAAAGATTTTTTTTATTTGGGATTGATTACAAAACCGTTTGGCTATAAAGGTCAAGCTTATGTTTATTTAGATACTGATGAACCAGAAAAATATAGCAACCTTGATGCTGTTTTCTTAAATATTGATGGTGAAATGCTTCCATATATGATTGAAGATATTCAATTAAGAGGTGCAAATCAAGCCGTTATTAAATTTGAAGATGTTGATGGAGAAGAGATTAAGAGTTTAATGAAAACTCAAATTTACTTACCATTAAGTGTTTTACCACCCCTTACTGGAAATAAATTCTATTTTCATGAAGTAGTTGGTTTCTCAGTTATAGATTTAGAAAAAGGAAATATTGGAAAAATTGTCGATTTTATTGATGTTCTTCAACAACCCATTATGCAAGTTGACTTCAATGGAATTGAAATTTTGATCCCCGCAATAGACAAGTTTTTCAAAACTGTTGATAGAGAAAGGAGAGAGATCCATATTGATGCCCCAGAAGGGTTGATTGATGTTTATCTCCATGAATAACAAACCTTTTCATTTTAAGGAGTTTCAATTATATCATTCAAAAAGTGCACTGAAAATAGGCACAGATAGTGTTTTGTTGGCCAGTGCAATCCCTATTCAATACCCTACAACCATACTTGATATTGGAACTGGATGTGGTGTAATCCTATTCTGCATTGCATCAAGAAATAAAACGCAAAACACACAACTTCAGTTTTATACGGGAGTCGATATTGACCGAGATTCTATCCTCGAAGCAAAACATAATGAATCAAATTTCCCTAAAAATAGAAATCAATATTTTAGGTTTATTCAAACTTCAATTCAAGAGTTTGCATGGGAGAATATGGAGTATGACCTTATTGTATCTAATCCCCCTTTTTTTGGAAATTCTCTGGCGTCTCCGCATGAAAGAAAACAACTAAGCAAACATAGAGATGAGAATTTATGTTTTGATGATCTCGTTTTAAGTGTGATGAATCTACTGTCAGAGCAAGGATTTTTCTACCTTATTTTACCTGTTCAGGAGATGGCTCTGTTTGATGTAATCTGTTCAGAAAAAGGACTATACACATGTTATCAAATGAATGTGTATCCCATTCAAGGGAAACCTATACATAGAGTAATAAAAGGGTTTTGCAAACAAAAACCAGCTACTTTTGAAGTCCAAAACTTATGTATAAGAGAAACTCCATCAGAATATAGTTCTCAATATAAAGAGCTTACAAAGCAGTTTTATTTGAAATGGTAGCTTCTACCAATCATCTGTAACTACAGGTTTAGGCATCATCCCATCTTGAAGAGAAATAATGAGCGCTTGGGTATTTTCATGAATCTCATTCAAATAGCTATACCAATGAGGTTGCCATCTGACATGATTTTTGTCAAACCAGATCTCAATAGGTGCAGCAGCAGTCGCTTTTTCATTAAAATCTGTTATAGTATAACGATATCTGTCTTGGCGACACTCAATTTTAAAATTGTAATACACAACGTTTTTGTATACTTTTGTGCCATCTTTCATAATATTATGAATCTTCACACTAGGTCGCAATTCAATAACACCCTTTTCTCTATCTGCAGAAATAATAATCTCTCCACTGTTTTTGTAGTGTGTTTTTACCCACTCCATAGCCCTGTCGTAAAGCTCTTGAGGAGTCCCTTTTTCATTAACAACATCTTTGTATGTTACCAATTTGGTCGTTTCGTCAATCGGTAAATCCGGAGTAGTATAATCCTCCTTTTTTTGTCCATATAAAACACTTATTGCAAAAACAAATAGGATTAAAAAAAACTTAGTTTTCATATCGGAGATTTTTTTTATAGACTATCTTTTCTTACAAAAGTTTGAAAAGTGAGGTCATATTTATTATTTTCATCTTTAGGAGCAAAAGTTTCCTCTTTAAGGATCCATTCATTTTGGTCAATCTTTGGGAAAAATACATCTGCTTCAAAATCGGAATGGATTCTAGTAAGATACAGTTTGCCTACAATATTGATAAACAGGGAGTAAATGGTTGCTCCACCAATAATGAACGATTCCTTTTCATCTTTGACCAAAGCCATGGCGTCATCAAGAGTATGAACTATTTCACACCCTTCGTACTGTGCTTTTGTATTGAGGGTTACAACAATATTTCTTCTATTTGGAAGTGGTTTCTTTGGTAGAGATTCCCATGTTTTATCTCCCATAATAACAGGAGATCCAAGAGTTGTAGATTTAAAATATTTCAAATCAGCAGGTAAATGGCATAAGAGTTGGTTGTTTAATCCCAATTCATAATTGTTGCCAACTGCTGCAATCATGCTTAGATTTTTCATACTCATTTATTTTGTTACTATGTGGAAAATCTCTTCGAGTGAAAGCTCTTTGTTATCTTTTTTCTTGCGTAGGTTTTGAACCACAGATTGAATTTCATCAATTTTTGCATCAGCTACAATATTTCCTCTATTGATGATGATCACTCGATCACACATAGCTTCCACCTCTTGCATAATGTGAGTTGACAATAACACCGTTTTTGTTTTTCCACATTTTTTGATTAACTCACGAATCTCAACCAATTGGTTAGGATCCAATCCTGTTGTTGGTTCATCCAATATAAGTACTTCAGGATCGTGAATCAATGCTTGTGCAAGGCCAACTCTTTGTTTATAACCTCTGGAAAGTGCCCCAATTTTCTTGTGTTGTTCAACTTCAAGATGAGTCATAGTGATCACTTCATCAATCCGTTTCTTTTTATCTTTTATTTTATGAATCCCTGCAATAAATTCAAGAAATTCACGCACATACATTTCTGGATAAAGAGGATTAGTTTCAGATAAATATCCCACCTTTTTTCTCAATTCCAAAGAATCGTTCCAAATATCTAAATCACACACAGAAACATCACCTTCAGTAGGTGGAATATAACAAGTGATAATTTTCATCATGGTAGATTTGCCCGCACCATTAGGCCCGAGAAAGCCCACAACTTCACCTTTTTTGACTTCAAAACTCACTTTGTTAAGGGCGAGCTGATCGCCATACTTCTTGGTAACATTACTTACTACAATTGACATAATCTTTATTTATTGGAGTGCAAAAATAAGGAAAAATGGTGTATCAAAATTGAAACGTGAAAAAATCGTATCTTTGCAAACTTTTTTTAAATATATAAATTAATTATTAAATATATGACTGATTACGAATTAAAGTACAAAGTGGCAGATATGTCATTAGCAGAATGGGGACGAAAAGAGATAGAAATCGCTGAAAAAGAGATGCCAGGCCTTATGTCCATAAGAGAAAAATATGGTAAAACAAATCCATTAAAAGGGGCTCGCATTACTGGTTCATTGCACATGACAGTTCAAACTGCTGTATTGATTGAAACATTAGTACACCTTGGAGCTGAGGTTAGATGGTGTAGTTGCAATATATTTTCTACTCAAGATCAGGCAGCAGCAGCTATAGCAGCAGCAGGAATTCCTGTTTTTGCATGGAAAGGGGAGTCCTTAGAGGAGTATTGGTGGTGTACAAACCAAGCATTGGCTTTCCCAGGGGGAAAAGGTCCAAATCTTATCGTTGATGATGGTGGTGATGCTACTTTATTAATTCATTTAGGATATAAAGCTGAGAATGATGCTACTGTTCTTAATAAAAAAGCAGAATCTCAAGAAGAGGAGATCATTTTAAGCACACTTAAAACCTTATTAGCTGAAAATCCTACCCGTTGGCACGATACAATTGCTGAATTAAAAGGAGTTTCTGAAGAGACAACAACAGGAGTTCACAGATTATACCAAATGATGGAAAAAGGGGAACTATTGATCCCAGCTATCAATGTAAACGACTCCGTTACAAAATCAAAATTTGACAACAAATATGGTTGTCGTGAGTCTTTAGCTGATGGAATCAAAAGGGCAACCGATGTGATGTTAGCAGGTAAAGTGATCGTTGTTTGTGGTTATGGTGATGTGGGTAAAGGGTGTGCACAATCGATGCAAACTTATGGAGCACGCGTTATCGTTACTGAAATTGACCCTATTTGCGCGCTTCAGGCAGCTATGGAAGGTTTTGAAGTGAAACCTCTCGAAGATGCATTAGATGAAGGAAATATTTATGTTACTACTACTGGAAATAAAGATGTGATCACTGTTGACCACCTACTAAAAATGAAAGATCAGTCGATCGTTTGTAATATTGGCCACTTCGATAATGAAATTCAAGTAGCTCAATTTGAAGCTGTTCCTAACATTATCAAAAGAACTATCAAACCTCAAGTTGATGAGTATATTTTCCCAGATGGACACTCCATTTTTATCTTAGCTGAAGGTAGATTGGTAAATCTAGGTTGTGCGACAGGGCACCCATCATTTGTAATGAGTAACTCATTTACGAACCAAACGATGGCTCAATTAGACCTTTGGACTAAAGATTATCATGTAGGTGTTTACAATTTACCTAAGATTTTAGACGAAGAAGTTGCTCGTTTACACTTAGAAAAAATCGGTGTTAAATTAACCGTTTTATCTAAGGAACAAGCTGATTATATTGGAGTTCCAGTTGAAGGACCATACAAACCTGACCATTACAGGTACTAAAAAAATAGGTTTAAGATTACAAAAATCAGATTTTTTACAGAATAGTTTTCATAATTCGTAATTTTTTTGTATTTTTGCACTCTTAAATGGTCTCTTGGCCGAGCGGCTAGGCACCGGTCTGCAAAACCGTCTACTCCAGTTCGAATCTGGAAGAGACCTCACTAAAGCTCTGAAGCAATTCAGGGCTTTTTTGTTACTTCAAACTCTTAACTTTTATCTCTTAACTCTTATCTTTTTTTGGGCATTCCGGCGATCCCTTCCCACAAACCCACCCACCGCCGTCGGTCTCCGGCCCATACTCCGCATTCACAGGCTAAGCGGGTCATCCGGCAGGCAGGAGCTCCGTTGTCGCTCTGCCTGCTCGGTGTCCCGCTAAGCCTGCTCATTTGCGGGGTATTTGGCCTCCGCCCTAATGCATCCAAAACCTGCAGTTTTGTCGTGAATAGTGAATAACGAATAGTGAATAGTAGTATTAAAAAAACAAAATAAATTGTTAATTGTCACTAATTGTCAAAAAGGGATAGTTTATTTGCATAATCAAAATTAAAAAATTAAAACATGAATGTAAACAGACATTTTACCAAAAGTTTTTCCTATTTTTGTTTTTCATAATTGGAGATATTAACACCTTAATCGAATGACTGATATAACTACCAACAATTCAGAAACTGAATACCAACAATTTGTAATAGAACTAATTGAACTTGTTCAACAGCATAGGATTCATGCCGTACAGGCAGTTCAATCATATACTAATCAATTGTACTGGGAAATAGGCAAACTTATTATAAAACGCCAAAAAGAAAACGGTTGGGGCAAGTCAGTTGTCGAGCAATTGAGCAAAGACTTAAAGATACATGTTGGAGAAGGCATTAGCTGGTCACCGCGTAACCTGTGGTTTATGCGTCAGTTGGTAGAGGAGTATTCAAAAGTGAACCAAGCTGATTCACTTTTGGAAAACATAAAAGTGAAACAGCCCGTTTCAGAATTTAAAAATACAATTCTGAATCAGCTTGATTCAGAATTAGAAAAAATAAAACAACTTGTTGTAAATGTGCCTTGGCAACACAATATTTTAATTCTTCAAAAAGTAAAAGATCCCAAAGCCCGTATTTTTTATTTACAATCTACCATTAAAAATCGATATAGCCGTTCGGTATTACTGCATCAAATCAAAACTGATGCATACAGCAATTATTTGCTAAATCCTTCACAACATAATTTTGCGACAGCTTTACCTGAACATTTGATGGAACAAACCAAAGAGAGTATTAAAAGTGTTTATTCTCTCGATTTTCTGGATATTAACAAACCGATTTCCGAAAGGGAACTGGAGAGTTCGATGGTAGAAAATGTGAAACGATTTATGCTCGAATTAGGATATGGGTTCTGCTTTATTGGCAATCAGTATCGCATAAACTTGGGTGAAAAGGAGTATTTTATCGACTTACTTTTTTACCACCGCATCATCAAATGCATCGTAGCGGTGGAACTCAAGGTAACTGAATTTGAACCCGAATTTGTAGGTAAACTCGATTTCTACTTGCAACTTATTGACGAGCAACTTAAACAGCCAGACGACAAACCGAGCATAGGCATATTGCTTGTTCCATATAAAGACCATTTGGAAGTTGAATATGCACTCCGAACCGCTTCAAAACCTATAGGTATTGCAGAATACACACTGAGCAAAAAATTACCAAACGAGCTAAAAGGAAAACTACCTTCCGCAGATGATTTTAAAAAAATACTATTGAAAAACAAACACTAAAATATGATAGAACAAGCCAAAATTGACCGATTGTTACGTCTCATGAAGATGTTAACTGGAAACATGTCATACACTTTAGCAGAAATTGCTGATCGTTTAGAAATGAGCGAAAGAACCGTTTATCGCTACATTGAAACTTTCAAAGATGCAGGTTTTGTGGTAAAGAAAAATGGAAATATTTTCAAATTAGATAAAGACTCTCCCCATTTTAAAGATATCAGTGATTTGCTCCACTTTACAGAAGAGGAATCCCATATTCTTCAAAAAGCAATCGATTCCATTGCAGAAACAAATATCTATAAACAAAACTTAAAGAAAAAATTGGGAACACTTTACGATTATAAAATTTTAGCAGAAACCACCCATAAAGGGATTATAGCCGATAATATCAATATCCTAACTGAAGCCATTAATTCATCCAAACAAGTGAAATTGAAGCAATACCAATCTGCAAAATCAAACGATATCAGTGATAGACTTGTAGAGCCATTTGCATTTACAACCAATTATGTTCAAATTTGGGCATTTGAACCAGTATCAGGGAAAAACAAGCTGTTTAAAGTTTCCCGTATTGGTAAAGTGGAGCAATTAGAGACCCCATTTCAATATAAAAGTAAACATAAAATGGGCTTTATGGATCTTTTCAGAATGAGTAGCGAAAAACTGTATCTTGTAAAAATTAAAATGAGTATTCGTGCAGCCATGTTATTAATGGAGGAGTATCCTTTAGCAGAAAAAGAGATGATTCAAACTTCTGATAATGAGTGGATTCTTGAAACCAAAGTGTGTAGCTTTGAAGGGATTGGTCGTTTTGT
>JBLJBB010000065.1:0-12708 GCA_047638115.1 Bacteroidales bacterium
ATTAAATTTTTGGGCAAATATTGCACTTAACTAACTAATTTCATGAATTTTAAAATTTTTTCATTTTTTTATAAAAATCACTTGAAAAAGTCTTAGAATACTAATTAGAATTAATTGTAGTATTATTGCAAAGTATTTACAAACAGAAAATACTAATCAAAAACACAAAATTATGGAGAAGCATTATTTGAAACTATTAATGGTAATTGTTCTATTTCTTTTTGCCACAAATGAAGGGTTCTCTCAAGAAACCCAAAACCCATCCATTGAATGGCAAAAGTGTATTGGTGGTTCTGATGATGATTATGCAACATCAATTATTCAAACATCTGATGGAGGTTACATTACAGTTGGAACAGCTACCTCAAATGATTTTGATTTAATAGAAAATCAGGGTGGAGCTACTCTTTTCGTTGTTAAACTATCTAATGGAGGAGCTATTGAATGGAAGAAATGTATAGAAGGAACAGGAAGTGTTTTATTGCCGAAAATAATTCAAAATAATAGAGGTGGCTACACTGTTTCAGCTCTCAAAGTAAGTTCCATAATAGATTTTAATGCGTATGTTCTTGAATTAGATAGTATTGGAAATATTATATGGGAAAAAAACTATGGTGGCTCAGATTTTGACAAGCTAAATTCTATGATTCAAACTCCGGATCGAGGGTATCTGTTTGTTGGAAACACCTCTTCAAATGATGGGGATTTGCAAAATCTAAATTTTTTTCCATATAATATTGGGTGGATTGTCAAAATTGACAGTATAGGAAACATTGTATGGCAAAAACTAATTGGTGGAACTGGTTATGATGAATTATTTAACGTTTCTCTTACTTCAGATAATGGTTATATTATTGCAGGATCCTCAACCTCAAATGATGGAGATGTACAAGGGAACATTTGGGTTGAGTGTGCCTGGATAATCAAACTGAATAGTTTTGGTATTATTCAATGGCATAAATGTATTGGAAGAGATAACTTTAATATAGCAAAAGATGTAAAACAATGTTCTGATGGTGGTTATATTGTTGCTTGTGATAAAAATCCCTTGTATGCAGATGACCGAGATGGATTCATTGTCAAATTATCTTCAATGGGAACTATTGAATGGCAAAAAGATATTGGTGGGGATCGAGATGACTATCTTACATCAATATTGGAAACTACAGATGGTGGTTTTATCGTTGGTGGAACTGTGAGATCATATAGTGGGGAAATTCCTTTGCCTTATTATGGATTTGAAGATTGTTGGATTGTCAAACTTTCAAGTAGTGGAAATATTGAGTGGCAAAGACGTTTTGGTGGTAATAATTCTGATATTTTATACTCACTAATTCATACGAATGATAATGGATACCTTTTTGCTGGAAGTACAAAGTCAAGATCCAATGATGTAATTGGTTCTCATACAACTGGATCTTATCCATTTTACTCTGACATGTGGGTTGTAAAATTATCTCCAACTGTTTCTACAGAACTTTTTGAAAATGTTGAATCCATTCGAACATATCCCAATCCATTACAAGATTATCTTAATCTTCAAGTTGATCCATCATTATTAAATCATTCTTATCAAATATATTCTATTACTGGACAGTTAGTTCTATCTGGAGAAGTAACTTCTGAAAACATGGAAATACAATTGGGCTCAATTTCCGATGGGATATATCTTTTAAAAATTGGAGATCAAACAAAAAAGATTGTAAAAACAAAATAGGTTTTCAATAAATATAAACAGAACCAATTATTTTATTTTGTTAGTTTCTGCTCTTGCATCTAAGGCAGAAGATTCTTTGCATCCTTTGCGAAAAATCTTTGCGAACTTTGCGGTTAGGGTTTTGGGTATTTGTAAATAAGAAATGATCACAGTGGAACACAGGGTTAAAAGGTGTTCCACAGTGTTTGAAATTGAAAACTTGTGACATATTAACACTGTGATACATCGTTTAAACACTGTGAAACACTGTGATTAATTCATTTTTTTTTAACTGAAAGCTGAAACCTGATAGCTGACAGCTCGCTGCATTAGGGCGGAACCGAGAAAGCCCGCAAAGCTGGAAAGTGATGGGATGCAGGGAGTTAAAGAGCGACCAACGGAAGCTCCTTTAACGACCATGCAGACCACACTTTATAGCTGCGGACTTGAAGGCGGAGACCGACCCCGAGCGTAGCGAGGGGGAATGCCCAGATCATCATTCATAACTCATCATTCATAATTAAAATTATGATTCCTTTTTTTTTGTATTTTTGCGTGTAGATTACTTATGTAAATCGTTACTGATTATTAACATGATACAACTTGGTTTTGTATCGATTTTATAAAAAATATTTTCAAATGAGACAACACATCATTTCCACTGAGTTTTTGAGCTTAGAAAAAGTGGATAAAATTATTAAATCTAAAGCAAAACTTGTTCTTTCTGAGGAATCAAAACAGGCAGTCCAAACTTGTAGAACTTACTTAGATGAAAAAATGAAAAATAGTACCGTTCCTATTTATGGAATTAGTACTGGCTTTGGATCTTTGTGTAATACTTCAATCCCTTTAAAAGACCTTTCACAGTTACAAACCAATCTTGTGATCTCCCATTCTTGCGGTTTTGGAGATGAAGTGCCTCAGGAGATTGTGAAAATTATGCTCCTCCTTAAGATCCAATCACTCTCTTATGGAAACTCCGGTGTTCAGGTTGCTACGATTCAACGTTTGATCGACTTTTTTAATAATGGCGTGTATCCTGTTGTGTATCAACAAGGTTCTTTAGGTGCATCTGGTGATTTAGCACCATTGGCTCATCTTTCACTTCCACTTATTAACCTAGGAGAAGTTTACTACAAAGGTAAAAAATATGAATCTAAAGAGATCAATGCCAAATTTGGCTGGGAACCGATCACCCTTCAATCAAAAGAGGGTTTAGCACTTCTTAATGGCACACAATTTATGAGTGCGTATGGAAGCTGGCTGGTACTTAAAGCTAAAAAATTGTCCTGGTTAGCAGATATTATTGCCGCAACTTCACTTGATGCTTATGATGGAAGAATTGAACCTTTCCACATCTCTGTGCACTTGGTAAGACCCCATATTGGACAAATTTTAACCTCTACCCATATCAATCAACTCTTAGAGGGTTCTGAGATCATATGCAGAGAGAAAAAACATGTTCAAGATCCTTACTCGTTCCGTTGTATTCCTCAGGTGCATGGCGCTACCAAAGATTCAATTAATCATGTAATGAATGTCGTGGAAACTGAAATCAACTCAGTGACCGATAATCCAACTATATTCCCAGAGGAGGATTTAATCATCTCAGCAGGAAATTTCCATGGGCAACCTATCGCTTTGGTTCTTGACTTTTTAGCTTTGGCGATGTCTGAGTTAGCCAACATTTCAGAACGAAGAGTGTATCAGTTAATCGCTGGAAAAAGGGATCTTCCTTCATTCTTGGTAAAAAATCCTGGACTAAATTCTGGATTTATGATTCCTCAATATACGGCTGCTTCGATTGTTAGTCAAAGTAAAACATTATGTATGCCCTCCTCTTCCGATTCAATCGAGTCTTCACAAGGACAAGAGGATCATGTAAGTATGGGAGCAAATGCGGCTACAAAAGCTTACACGATCATCAACAATACTGAGAAAGTGCTTGCTATTGAGTTGTTTAATGCAGCGCAGGCCTTAGAGTTCAGAAGACCTCTAAAATCATCAGATTTTATTGAAGAGTTTGTAGCAAGTTACAGACATGTAGTTCCATTTGTAGAAAATGATGTGTTGATGTACAAGTTGATGCATGCTTCACAACAGTTTTTACAAAATATCCATGTAGTGGTTCCTGAGAAGTTTTAATACTTCAGCTATGTTAAAACTAGAAAATATAAATCGCGTCTATTTCTTAGGTATTGGGGGTATTGGGATGAGTGCATTGGCACAGTTCTTCCTTCAATATGGAAAAAAGGTTTTTGGATATGACCTCACCCCTACAGAAATAACACACAACTTGATAAAGATGGGGGCAGTGATCCATTTCAATGAAAACATTGCTGTTATTCCTGATGACATTGATTTGGTGATCATCACCCCTGCCATACCCAAAACACACCAAGAGTGGCTCTATTTTCAAGAAAAAAATGTACCCATTTTAAAGAGATCCGAGGTGTTGGGGATGATTTGTGACTCATTTCCCACCATTGCAGTAGCAGGAACACATGGAAAAACCACGACCACCTCAATTGTAACCCACTTTCTAAAATCGATAGATTACCCCACATTAGCTTTTATTGGGGGTGTTTCCAAAAACTTAGATAGTAACTTTCTATACACTAACAATTTTCAATCTGTTGTGGTTGAAGCCGATGAGTTTGATCGCTCCTTTTTGACCCTTTATCCAAAAGTGGGCATCATCACTTCTGTTGATGCAGATCATTTGGATATTTATGGAGAAAAATCAAAATTAGTGGACTCCTTTCAGGCCTTTGCGAACCAAATTGACAGAGATGGTACGTTGATAATTGCAGAAAAGATTGCAGATCAGATCTATCACCCAAATAAAATCACTTATGGGGAGCATGATGCAGCAGATTTCTTTGTGCAAATCAATACAATGGAGCCCCATAAGACCAATTTTTCCATTTGCAAAAAAAATGGAGCAGAAACGCCAATTTGTTTTCAAAATTTACAGTTAGAAGCCCCAGGGATTCACAATCTACTGAACAGTTTGGCTGCATTTTTAGCCGTCAAAGAGCTGCTCCGTTTGAGAATGGTACATGAAAACATTGCAGAGTGCAACAAAATATTTAGTGCATTCAGCTCCTGGAAAGGGGTAAAACGTCGTTTTGATTTTAGAATTGTACAAGAGGATTTCGTCTATATTGATGATTATGCGCACCATCCCGAAGAGATTAAAGCATTTTTGAGGGCCATCAAAACCATTTATCCTCAGAAAAGAGTGACTGGAGTTTTCCAACCTCATCTTTTCAGTAGAACCAGAGATTTTGCCCAAGAATTTGGGGAAGCGTTAGCCCTTTTGGATGAAGTGATTCTCTTAGAGATCTATCCAGCACGAGAGATCCCCATTGAAGGGATCACCTCCGCTTACCTTTTAGATTTGATTCCCCATTCCCAGAAAAGGGTATTGGGAAAAGAGGAGCTTATCCCCTATCTCAAAGCACACAAACCGGAACTACTGCTCACCATTGGTGCAGGCGATATCGATAAATTGGTACCAGAGATTGAAAAAGCATTTAAAAACGACAAATAATAACATTGAATTATATATATTTGCATCTTAATTAAAAAAAATAGAATATGTTTACCGGAATTATAGAAAAAACAGGAAAAATAGTTCATATAGAGCAAGAAAACACCAATTTTCATTTCACCATTGAGGTGGATTTTGTAAATGAACTCAAAGTAGATCAAAGCATGGCCCATGATGGTTGCTGCTTAACCATTGTAAAGGTAGATTTTGAGAAAAATCAATATGTGGTAACCGCGATGGATGAAACGATGTTAAAAACCAATCTCAAATCATGGTGTGTTGGCTATGAAGTGAATTTGGAAAGAAGTATGCGTTTTGATGGACGTTTTGATGGACATATTGTACAAGGGCATGTTGATCAAACGGCAGTATGTGAGAGAGTTGTAGATGAAAACGGCAGTTGGAGATACTATTTTACCTATGATGCAGCAGCAAATAATTTCACTGTTCCAAAAGGATCGATCACAGTAAATGGGGTAAGTTTAACGGTTGTTGACTCAGAAAAAGGGCGTTTTTCTGTAGCTATAATTCCTTACACTCAAAATGTTACCAATTTTCACAATTTCAAACCGGGAACGATCATCAATATTGAATTTGATGTATTGGGAAAATACGTTCAAAAACTTTTAGAGCAATATTTTGAGAACCAAAAAAAATAAAAACATTTTTTTTTCGTTATCTCCCTGTTAAACATTAATATATTTATACTTTGAGCTTGAAAAAAATTAAATCTCATTTATCATTTTTTACTTTTGGAATAGTTTTATTATTCTTTCTTTTCTCTTGTGCCAACAATAAAAACAGTTTTCAAAATCGTGCTTATCACACGGTTACATCAAAATACAATATTAATTTTAATGGAAAAGAGGCATTAAAAGAGGGGGAATTAGAGATTGACAAAAAGAGAACTGAAAACTACACAGCGATTCTTCCAATTTATTACTATCCACTGAAAGAGGATTTAGGAGCTATCAATCCAAAAATGGACAGAGTAATCGAAAAAGCATCTAAGTCTATTTACAAACACTCTATGTTAATACGCGGAAAAGAGTACGTAAAAACCATGGATGATGCCTATATGATGATGGGAAAAGCGTATTTTCATAAACAAGATTTTGTTCAAGCATCTAAGATATTCACTTATATAGCTAAACAATACAAAGATTGGGGGTTAGCTGAAGAGGCCATCATATTAAACGCAAGAACAGCAATCAGACAAAAACAATTTACCCGTTCTCAACAATTACTAGAAGAAGCATATCAAATCATTTATCCTCAAAACAATAAAAAGCTAAATTTTTTATATTATGCAGCTTTGGCTGAGCTTAATCTGGCAAATCCTGCTGGTGATAATGAGGTTGTTATTAGCTCTTTGATTGAAATGTTAAAGTTAAAACCTAAAAAAGATGTCAGAATTCGTATTAATTTTATTTTAGGACAACTTTATGAATTAGAGGGGAATAACAAAGAAGCTCAAAACTATTTCTTAGCAGTTCTAAAAAGTACTCCCTCCTACGATATGGAGTTTAGTGCCCGAATGAAACTTGCTTCAAATTATGATGGAACTCCTGGATCCAAAGAGGCCATTATAAAAGAGTTAAATAAGATGCTCAATGAATCTAAAAACGATGAGTTCAAAGATCAAATCTACTATGCTTTTTCAGAGATTTCCAGAATTGATGGGAATAACAGTGAACGTCAGGATTATTTATCTAAGTCTGTAGCTGCATATGTAAACAATAACTACCAAAGAACTTTTTCTTCCATAACTTTAGCAGATCTTTTATTTGAAGACAGTAAATTTATAGAAGCGCAAGCATATTATGATACTGCTTTATTGGCATTACCAAGTAACTATCCTAATAGAGAGAATATTATAAAACGTGCTTCATTTCTGAAAGACTTAGTAAATAATTTAAAACAGATAACATTACAAGATAGTTTACAAAGAATTGCTAAGATGGGTGAAGGGGAACGCAATTCATGGGTAAAAAGGATGATTGACAATTATACTGAAGAGGAACGTAGATTAGAGAGAGAAGAGGCGGAACGGATGATGCTTCTCCAAACTACTCAAGGATTTGCCAACACCAATGTCAATACCAGTGGAAGTTCAAAATGGTATTTTTATAATCCTGGTTCAGTTTCTGCAGGGGCTACAGAGTTTTACCGCAGATTTGGGAATCGAAAGTTAGAAGATAACTGGTTGATCAGCAACAAACAACAGCTCTCTTTTGAGGAGTTGGGAAACCAAAATGCAGGAGATAGCAGTGAGGAAGAAGAGTATGACGAAGATGGCAATCTTGTGATAAAAAGGGAAACAGACCCTAAAAAGCCAGCTTTTTATACTCAAGATTTACCCCTAACACCTGGAGCAATTGACACTTCTAACACTCTCATAGCTAACGCAATGTATAATGCAGCTCTCATTTATTACGACCTATTGAAAGATGAAAAAAGATCCAACGAAATGTTTGATCAACTCATTACAAGATTCCCAGAGAGTGAACTTATTGCACCTTCATGTTATTTATTGTACATCAATTATAAAAAATCAAACAACCCTAAAGGGGATCAATATAAAAATATTATTCTCACTAAATATGCTGATACTGATTATGCAAAATTGATTCTTGATCCCGATTATTACAAAAAGATAACAGAACGATTAAATGAGCTTGAAAAAAAATATAGTAGCGCTTACGATGCTTTTACAAAGAAACTATGGCAAAGAACTATTCAACTTGCAGATGAGTCGATTCCATTATGTGATAATAATATAACCCTTAAATCCAAATTTGATTATATCAGAACCATATCAAGAGGTCAATTATTAGGGCAAGATAGTTTAAAATCTGGATTAGCTTCCATCATTATGAAATATCCAAATACAAAAGTGAGTGAGTTAGCCACTTTTTATCTTTCCACATTTGGAAATATTGGGGAAGTGATGGCTAATGCGGGTGACTCGCTTACGATTCTAAAAATGGATCAAGAGAAAGCACTTTCTGAATCTCCATTCACATTTTTACCTACTGAACAACATTATGTAGTAGTTATCGCAAATGCTACAAGTGTTTCTATTGCAGATATTAAAAATGATCTTTCCAATTTTAATAGAGACTTCTTTGCATTACAAAAATTTAACCTGAACAGTTTCTATATCAATCAAGAGGAACAAATGATTACCATTTCACGCTTTAAAAATTCAGAAACGGCCATGGAGTATTATAACACTCTATATTCCAGTGATGTTTTAAAAGCTACCATTAGCAGTGGACAAGTACAAGTGTATGCCATGTCTGCTACAAATTATACAACTTTTTACAATAAAGTGGATAAAAGATCCCTTTATAAACCATTTTTCAATTTGTATTATTTAAAAAAATAAGATACCATGAACCCATTATTTGCACCAAGTGTTTACCATAAAAGAAGAGTAGCTTTACAAGATAAAATTCAACATGGCTTTGCCCTATTCTTAAGTAATGAAGATGCATCCATGAATTATCCTGCAAATACTTATAAATATCGACAAGATAGTACATTTTTATACTTTTTCGGACTCTCTATCCCTAGTGTTGCTGCCATTATCGATTTTGACCAAAAAAGGACGATCCTTTTTGGAGATGATTTTGAAATTGGGGATATCATCTGGATGGGTGACCAACCAAAAATGAGTGAGCTAGCCGCTCAAATTGGAGTAACAGAGGTGATGCCTTATAGTGCTTTAACTGCTTATATTACTGATAATAAAGATAGAAAACTCCATTTCACCCCTCCTTACCGTGGAGAAAAAATGATTGCATTATCAAAATTAACAGCTATTCCTGCTACGGAAGTTGTTAAACATGCATCTGTGGAATTGATTAAAGCTATCATTTCTATTCGTGAATTAAAAAGTGAAGAGGAGATTATTGAAATCGAAAAAGCGTGTGCTATTGGCCACGAAATGTTCACTACTGTAATGAGAAAATGTAAGGCAGGTGTTTCGGAACAAGAATTAGCTGGACTTGCTGAAGGGATTGCTTTAAGTAAAGGTAATGGCGTTTCTTTTCCTGTTATTCTATCTCAACATGGAGAAACACTTCACAATCATAACCACAATTTAACCTTAGAGAACGGAAGAATTCTTTTGGTAGATATGGGTGCAGAAAACAACATGAACTATTGTTCAGACAACACCAGAGCGCTTCCTGTTTCAGGCGAATTTACTCCTAAACAAGCAGAAATCTACGAAATCGTTTATCAAGCCAACATGCAAGCCATTGCTGCTTGTCGACCAGGCATATACAACAAAGAGATTCACAAACTTGCCGTTACCATCATCACTGAAGGACTTCAAAAAGCGGGTTTAATGAAGGGTGATGTTGAAAAATCTGTAGAAGCTGGGGCACATGCTCTTTTTATGCCTCATGGATTGGGTCACCAGTTAGGTTTAGATGTACACGATATGGAAGATTTGGGAGAAAACTACATCGGATATGATGAAACGATCGAAAGAAGCACCATTTTTGGATGGAGATCATTAAGAATGGCTAAAAAACTGGTTCCTGGTCACGTTATTACTGTTGAACCTGGGATCTACTTCATCCCTCATTTGATAGATATCTGGAAAAGTGAAGGAAAATTTGGTGAGTTCCTCAACTTTGAAAAAATTGAAGAGTATAAAACTTTTGGAGGGATCAGGATTGAAGATGATGTGTTAATCACTGAAAATGGATATAGAGTTTTGGGAAAACCTATTCCAAAATCGATAGCTGAATTGAAAGAGATTGTAGGGAAAAACTAAATCCTTACATAAATTCCATATAAACCACTTTTAAATACTTATCCATTAAGACTTTTGCAAGTCTTTGGATTAAGTTTTTACGAATCTCAAACTCAACAGGTTGGGTGAGATCAATGTTGTGTTCATTAATTTTGGTTCCCACCAGGATGTGAATCTCATCACTTTCTAATAAAAGCTCACATAATCTATCTGCTGGACCTTTTCCGTAGAGATATCCAGGTTTGATCACATTGGTTAATAGATAAACAACTTTACTAAGAGTTAAAATCCCTTCAGTAATAAGATCAATTCCATCCATTTTGGATGTTGGGGGAAGGGTATGGTCAACAATGGGTTCATCCACCACAGTTCTTCTCAATTCTCTGGAGATAATTTCGGTAGTTGTAGCCCCACTTACAATCTTTTTACCTGCAAAACTTCTTAATTTTTCTGCAAATTGGGCATCTTTTTCAGGTTGTATAGGTGGTCCGGTACAGATCATGGTCCTTCTTGGCTCTCTACAATAGACTACCACGCAGGAGAGATCATCCTTAGGAACATGAAGATCATTAGCAGATGCTTTTTTTACAATTTTTTCAGACAAATCTTTGGCAGAGATGTTTGGTGTATCTGTTATCAGATGTTTTAACTCTTCTCGAAGATTATTTCTACCCCACCCACCTAAGAGCCCGGTACCTAAACCAGATTGAGTAATACCATCTGAACAAAAAATCACTCTATCCTCCAATTGAGGTTCAAAAGTAGCCACTTTCAAGTCCAATAACCTTTTATCGGATCTGGAATCCACTTCTATCTGGTTCCAATTGGGTTCAAAAACCCGATTCCCTCTCATGATGATGGTTTGTGGGTTGTCATACTCCAAAATACTCACTTCGTTGGTATCGATAGAAACATCCACAATGGTGTATGTCGCATAACTAATATTTCTTTCGCTACATACGGGAAGCGCTTTCATGATGATCTCCGCAATCGTTTTTGCTTTTTTATGTTCTTGAGATAAATTTAAGGCAATCGTAGCAGTAAGTGTAGCCAACACATTCGCTTTAACGCCGGAGCCCATCCCATCCGAAAGCACCGCCAATACGCGGTTCTCCTCTGGAATTCTCTTAGAGATAAAAACATCTCCACAAATTCTTTCCCCATCGTGAAAGGTTTGATAACTTCCAACCTCAACATGATAACTATCTTCCATAATTCAATTATTAGTTTGTCAAAAGTACAAAAAAAATAGGAATTTTACTCATTTTTTACCAATAAAACCAAATCATCCATAGAGAGCGACTCCCCTTTGATAGTATGGGTAGCTTGATTGTAATATTTTTCCCTCTCATCTAGTTTTTCGTGCACATACGCTAACACCTCATCCTCCGATTTGTTTAAGATCAAAGGGCGTTTTTTCTTAGAATGTATTAAACGATCAAACAATGAAACAGGAGCCATTTTGATATATACCGAACAGGCATGAGCCACAATAAGATCCATATTTCCATGAAAACAGGGGGTTCCTCCACCTGTTGAAATAACCACATTTTCAAGTAATAACACTTCTGTTAATAGCTGATGTTCAGATACTCTAAAGGGAATTTCGCCATATTTGTTAAAAAAGTCTGTAATTGAGATATGGTATTTTATTTCAAACCATTTATCCAAATCGACAAATTCATAATCTAAAAATTTGGCCAATTTTTTACCTATGGTAGTTTTACCAGAACCAGGAAACCCAATAAGAACAATTCTTGAATGCACCGAATTAGGAGATATTTTTTACAATTTCTTGAATCAAATTTTCGGCACTTGCTGCAATATCTTTAATAGTAGCCGGCAACATATAACATGGAGTCGAAAAAATTAGATTAGGAATATCGCTACACACTTCTGTTTGGGAAGTCAGTTGATGTGTTGCACCAAAAGATTCCACATCCTGAATGGTTCCCTCATCAGAACCCACCGTTATTTTAATATTTTTCAATACTTTAGCCAATAGAACAGGAGCAATACAAAGTGCCCCAATCGGTTTTTTAGCAAGGTAAGTATCCATAATAATTTTCTCAATATCTGGTCTGACTGTGCAATTTTGACCTTCAAAAGCATAATTCATCAAATTTTTCGCTGCACCATATCCACCTGGAAGGATTAAAGCATCATAATCGTCAACTTTATAAGTTGAAATATCATGAATATCCCCTCTGGCAATTCTTGCTGCCTCAAACAACATGTTTCTTTGTTCATTTTCAGGATGTTTAGTAACATGGTTAATCACATGAAATTGATTTTCATTAGGAGCAAATACGGTATAAGAGCATCCTGCTTTATCGATCGCCAACAAAGTCATCACTGCTTCATGAATCTCCGACCCATCCATAGAGCCACAACCACAAAGGATTACTGCAAATTTTTTCATTTCAATTGATGTTAAAAATTAATACTACAAAAATACGAAATAATAAGCTAATAAGCTAATGTGATAATAAGCTAATTTGATAATAAGCTAATGTGATAATAAGCTAATGTGATAATAAGCGTGCCGGCTTTCCCGACCTACAATCCCTCACGCGTAAAACCTTCGGTTTTTTTAGGTTTTAGGCCATTAGACTTGAGCCCGGCTTGCATTAGGGCGGAGCCGAGAAAGCCCGCAAAGCTGGAAAGTGATGGGATGCAGGGAGT
>JBLJBB010000066.1:0-2610 GCA_047638115.1 Bacteroidales bacterium
TGTGATTTTGGATTAACTTTTAATCCATTTTATTGTTTTTAAGCTCAAACAAATGAATGGAAAAAGTGTTTATTGGAAGGATTTTGATGTTTTTTATAATTCTCGGCTCCGCCCTAATGTAGCGAGCTGTCAGCTATCAGGTTTCAGTTAAAAAAAATGAATTAATCACAGTGTTTCACAGTGTTTAAACGATGTATCACAGTGTTAATGTGTACAAATTTTTACATTTCACAACACTGTGGAACACCTTTTAACCCTGTGGTACTCTGTGATCATTTCTTACTAACAAATACCCAAAAACCTAACCACTAAGGACACTAAGTTTTTTACGCAAAGATCTCAAAGAAGAATTTACACATAGCTAACAGCCAAATTAACCTCGAAGAGGTTACAGATTAGTAACCGTAGGTTGCGAAGCTACCTGCGGATGAACGATGCCCTAAGAGTATCCACAACCCCGAAGCGGGTTGCAGTAAAATGAAACCTGAAAGCTGATAGCTCAATAGCACACAGATGACACAGATTAAACAGATGACCAAAGATTTATTTGTTCTACAAACATTAATTCATTTTAAAATGTTAATTTTTTCTCCTTTTTTAAATTTTATGTTATTTTATTTTCAATATCTTTTTAGTTTGATTACCAATTTGTAAAAAGTAGATTCCTTCTGAAAAAGATCCTAAATTAAGTATTATGGTTTCTGAAGTTATATTGCCAGATAAAACTAGTTGTCCGGTTATTGAATATATTTTATAGGGGATGTTTAATAATGTTGGATCAACTTGAATAGTAAGGATATCTTGTGTTGGGTTTGGATAAATTTGAAAATTTATGATTGGATCATTTTCTGAAATACCTGTTTCAGCGGAAAGTTTCACAATCCACATATCATAATCTCCGTAATATCCAGCCCATTCGGATGATGTAATACCCGTTAATACATAACCTTGGTCAGATGTTTGTTGAAATGAATATAATTTTTCAGTATGTATTCCACCGTAATATTGTTTCCACATAATATTCCCTTCATTAGACATTTTTAGTAATAAAAAATCCGTAGAATTATGTGAATCATTTTTACCATAACCACCTATCACAAAACAACTGTCTGAAACTACTTGAACTGAAGAATAGCATCCCAAATAATTATCCCCGTTTTGAATCCATTCTATTTCTCCTTCATTTGATATTTTTAAAACTAATCCGATAAAAAATGTAGTTATCGAATCAACAGTTTGACCTACCCCAATATATGTTCCGTCAGAAAGTTGTTTTATAGAATAAATTTTTTCAAATGATGATCCGTACTCTAACTGCCAATATATGTTTCCATTGTTGTTAATTTTCAACATAATATTGGGTACATTGAAATCATTATAATATTTTTTTCCAGTAAGCATATAACCTCCATCATTGGTTTGAATAATATCATAGAATTTATTTTCTAAACTATCACCATAACATTTACTCCATTCAACACTCCCTAGACTATCAATTTTTAAGACCCAACCCTTAATAAACATTTCTGGATTAACCACGTCTCCATCATTTGAATTACTATATCCAGCACATATAAAACCACCATCATTGGTTTGAATAATTTTGTTAAAGATATCTTCACCTGTTCCACCGTAGCATTTTTGCCATACAATTTCTCCAAAACTATCCAATTTAACAATCCATCCATCACTTGAGAACAAGTATGGAGCGCTGTTGTAATGACCTGAAACATCACCATCATTTGAATCCGTGGAATCTGATAAAATATAGCCGTTATCATTTGTTTGGATTACTGTACTGGCATAGTCATCGGTGCTACCACCTAAACATTTAATCCATTCTGTCGTGAAATTCATTGATAATTTTACAATAAAAGCATCACCATACTGAGAATGATTATTTACAGCATCAAAATCAACCGATTGAGTCTCCCCAACTGCAATATACCCTCCGTCTGAAGTTTGAATTATATTAATTCCATAATCAGCAAAACTCCCACCAAAACATTTTTGCCATTCAATGGATGGGTTTTGGGTTTCTTGAGAGAACCCTTCATTTGTGGCAAAAAGAAATAGAACAATTACCATTAATAGTTTCAAATAATGCTTCTCCATAATTTTGTGTTTTTGATTACTATTTTCTGTTTGTAAATACTTTGCAATAATACAACAATTATTTCAAATACACAAATTATTTTTAATAATAGTTACTTACCTCCCCCCCCAAAAAAAAATGTGTATAAAGCAGTATGTCAATAATATATGAACGATAAATCTATGTCGATAATTGTGATTTTGGATTAACTTTTAATCCATTTTATTGTTTTTAAGCTCAAACAAATGGATAGAAAAATATTTTTTTGGAATGATTTTGACAAATTTTTAACAATACACAAAAATATACCTAAATTATTATTAATTAATCCCTTAGCCATTAGCCCTTGGCCTTTCGCCTGACTTGCATTAGGGATGTGGAGGGCGGCGAAGCCGGTACGGAATGGAGCGCAGCGGAATGAAGTACGGGAGCGAAGCGAACCCCGGAACAAGCCCGACCCCAATGTCATTAAGTTAAGAGGACAATCTTTTAACAGTTAAGTGTTTGTATAATTC
>JBLJBB010000067.1:0-31216 GCA_047638115.1 Bacteroidales bacterium
TTGATGGTGTTCGTCAAAATTAATGATTAGGGTACTTCGGTACCCTTTTTTATTTGGGCATTCCCCCTCGCTACGCTCGGGGTCGGTCTCCGCTTCCAAGTCCGCGCTCGCCAGCCGTGTGACTGCATGGTCGTAAAAGGAGCTTCCGTTGGTCGCTCTTTTACTCCCTGCATCACATCGGCTTTCTCGCTTGCGGGCTTTTCAGCTCCGCCCTAATGCAAGGAGCTGTCAGCTATCAGGTTTCAGCTATCAGTTTTTTTTATTTAAAAAATTATTTTAACCACAAAGATCACAAAGTTTTAAACACAAAGTGCACAAAGGAGTTTGGTCGTTTAGTGTTATCTTATTTGTCAGTAAATAAGATAGTTGCACATTCCCCTCCATTTGGAGGGGTGCCGAAGGCGGGGGGTTTTTTAAAGATAAGAGTTAAGAGATAAGAGTGAAGAGTTATTTCGCTGCAGCGCAGCGTTATATTTGTAGCAAATGAAAACCAGCAATGATTCTTCGCTCCTTAGGAGCGTTATATTTGTAGATAAATTATTTACCTCGAAGAGGTTTCATCTGAATAACCGTATGCAAGCGAAGCGCAGCTTACGGATGAATGAATCGGATCAAAATCTACAACCCCGGATGGGGTTGCATATATATTTTTCTTTTTACTTTCTTTTTGCTTGATCAAAAAGAAACAAAAAATCAAGGCCACAAAAATTCCGCACCGTTTGTGGCCTTGCCACCGCACTTGCGCCGAAAAAAATGAAAAATAAAAAATGAATTTGTGTTAGTCCGAAGTCCGTAGACTGTTGTCCAAATCAGCGCAGCGTTATATTTGTAGCAAAACGATTCCTCGACTTGTTTTCTTACGACATTGTAGTGATTCATTTTTTGATTTCAAACTTACTTTCTATTCTAATAAAAACGTGGTGTTATATTTTGTAAGTATAAGATATTTAGCAATTTGTACATTTTGCATTTTTGTTGATTTCATTCAAGTGTACACTTAGTTAACACATTGCATTTTATAACATTTTCATTTTTTTGGTTACCCCTCTTTTATTAGAATAGTTTTTTTGTAACTGATTGTTATCTATTTGAAAAGAAACACTCCTTAAAGTTGTTACCGTCTACATCCGTGATTTTAAAGCCAAACAAAATTATGCAATATAAACAGGCAAGTTTAGCTGATCGATGCCTTTATCAATAAAGCCAAAATAAAGAAATTGATGCTATAAAAAGAGAGCTCTGGGAGCTCTCTAAACTGCTAAATTTTGTTTTTATCAATAAGTCTGAATTTTCATGGGCTTAAACAATTTCAAAGTTTTTTTATCACACTTGTACATTAATTTTCATTAAAATACAACCCTTTTAAATTCGGAGTCGTAACTAAAATACCTGTTTCTATACCACCTTTAAATTTGATATTAACTCCATCTATTATTAAATCATAATCATATTTCCCTCCAAAAATATATCTTTCATATCCATCACAAGGAGGATTTTTTAAACTATACAATTGGAAACTAAATGTTTTATCAATTTCAACTTTTGTTCCATTTACAATATTTGTAAATAATGAAATTATTGTGTATATATTATCGGCACTATCTTTAACAGTAATTAAATAACAATTTTCAATAGTCTGAATATTCAAAATTTTATAATCCAATTTTAAAGGTTCATAATCTATTTTATTATTCACTTGTGAATAAGTAGTATTAAAATGATTAATTGAATAAACAAAAGAATAACTTTTTTCATAACGTAATTTATGGACGTGCAGGTGGTATTGTTCTTGGATCTTTACTTTTTGGCTGAGGAGTAGCTAATCCATGAGCTTGTAGAAAAATTGTTTTATCATTATATCGCGAAGTAGTTGGTGCTTCTTGATTTAAATCAATTGAAATAATTCCACCCATGTATGCCTCTGTAACTTCATGCATAATCATTTTCCCAATATTTTCTGGTTCAAAACATTCTCTCATTCTTCTCATACTAATGAAATTAGTTGCTTCAACAGTTTTGATTTTGCCATTTTCACTAGTAAGTGTCTTATTTCCTAAAAACATTCCTCCAAATTGAGTGCCATAAGTTGTTCCTTCATGGGTATAATTATTTTTCTCATCAACATATACTTTTGCTTCAACTTCGGGATTTACAATAGAAACAAATAATTTACTTTCATCTTCAGTCAATTCACCACAGGTTCCGTTAACAATTAGTTTTCCGTCTTTATCCATTGACAAAGACATATTTGGACAAGCATCTTGTAATTTTAAAAAAGCTTCATTCGCTAAAGAACCAAGAAGCCAAACCTCCCTCCCATCCGGATCAACCAAAATAACCGGATTATTCGCACAATAGTTATACGGCGACATGCTAGGGTACTTATCGCTCATCGGGTCAATAGAGAGCCAGATGCTCAAACCGGAATCGTAATACCTTGCACCGAAGTAGCCATACCCTGTTTCAGAATCTTTCTCTTTGCCAGAGAAGGTGTAAGGAGCGTTCCAAGAGGTGTTGCGTTGGTATGTATTTCTCGTTAGGGCCATGGTTTTCAATGAATGGTGGTGCAAAGATACAAATTTTTTTAACCACAAAGCGCACAAAGAATAATTTGACTACAGACCACAGACTTCAGATAACAGCCAATAAATCAACAAATTCCAAAAACTGATAGCTGAAACCTGATAGCTGACAGCTCACTGCATTAGGGATGTGGAGGGCGGCGAAGCCGGTGCGAGCGTAGCGAGTACGGGAGCGAAGCGGACCCCGGAACAAGCCCGACCCCGAGCGTAGCGAGGGGGAATGCCCAAAATATTATTTAATTATAAAATAACAATATAGTAAGAGAGTCTAGTGTCTGTAGGATAAAATCCCTCTAAAATTACTCTCCCTTTCACTTGATTCAAGTTTAATAGTTCCTCCAATTGGATATCCTCTTCACCACCAATACTGGTGATAATAAAACCAGGCCTGATCCTTGCGCGAACTAATGGTGATCCTGCGATCTTTTCAACTACAAAACCAGCATTAACACCATAGGTTTTTTTCTCTTTGTCAGTGAGTTCTCTAAATTGAGCATTGATAACAGAGATAAGTTGTTTTACTTCAGGTTTAATAATGTTTGTATTCCCGTTTTCATTTAACAAGGTTACCATAACTTCATTCGTTTTCCCCTCCCTTTCGTAAACAAGTTTTAATTTATCGTTCGGAGAAGATTGAGCCATAATCTCGTTAAGCTCTGGTAAAGTGTTGATAAACTTTCCATTAACACTAATTATTATATCTCCCTCTTGGAGACCAGCTTTGAATGAAGCTCCATCTTTAACAACAGAAGCAATATATATACCCTTAATTTTCTTGATGCCAATATTATCAGCTAATTTTGCATCAACTTCTGCAATGTTTACACCCAAGTACGCTTTTTGGGTCATCCCGTAATTGATCAAATCATTCGTGATTTTTTTTACAATATTGGAGGGAATTGCAAAGGAGTACCCAGAATAGGAGCCCGTATTTGACGCGATGGCACTGTTAATCCCGATTAGTTTACCATCTAAATCTACTAATGCTCCGCCACTATTCCCGCGGTTTACAGCCGCATCTGTTTGAATGTAAAATTCAAGTGGATTCTCAGTCATGTTTTTCCCTAAAATATTCAAATTCCTAGCTTTTGCACTAATAATACCTGCTGTTACAGTGGAAGTTAAGTTGAAAGGATTTCCAACCGCTAAAACCCATTGTCCAATTTTTGTATCATCACTATTTCCATATTCCAATGTGGGAAGATCAGTTTCTGATATTTTAATAACGGCTAAATCTGCACTCGGATCACTACCTATAAACTCAGCAGTGTACGTCCTTCTGTCGTTTAAAATTACTTGAATAGATTCAGCATCTTGTACAACGTGGTTGTTCGTGATAATATATCCATCAGATGTGATAATCACACCGGAACCAGAAGTTTGAATTTTTCTATTTGGCCCACCAGGTGCTAAAAATAGAAAGAAATCACTATAAAAGGAAGTCTGTTGCTCGTATTCACACTGAATATGAACTACAGCATTTACGGAGTGTTCTGCTGCTTTTGTGAAATCAATACCAAATTGCTGAGCTTGCAAACCGCTGTAAATAAGCACAATAAATGAGGCCAACACCAATTTTTTCATCATCTTTTTCATACAACTTATATTTTTTGGTTATTAATGAAGTGAATATAAATAAACGACTTTTTAACAATTTTATTTTTTAAGTGTATTAAAAACGTTATAAAAATGAACTTGAAATTTTTAATGTTCTTTTTATTTCAAATTTTTTTGAATCTAAACTTGGAAATGTTTTGAAATGAGCCCAATCAATTCATCTTTGTTAATCGGTTTTGAAATATAATCATTGCAACCTGCTTCTTTTATTTTTGCAATCTCCTCTTTTAAAACAAATGCAGATTGTCCAATAATGACAACATTTTTATCAATTTTTCGAATCTTTTTGATGGCATCAATTCCACTCAATTTTGGCATCTGAGAGTCCATTAAAATCAAATCAAAATTTGAATGCTTTTTATGTAATTCAATCGCTTCTAAACCATTAGAAGCTAAAATATTTTCAGAACTAATATCTTGAACCATTAAAGATAGAATGTGTTGAGAAACAACATCGTCATCTGCTATCAATATTTTTAATTTCAAATGATTGTTAGTTTGAATATTACTTATATTTGGCGCTTTTTCCTTGGTAAAAGTATGAGTGGCTTGATATGGAATTGTAAAGTAAAAAACAGAACCTTCACCAATCTCACTTTCAACCCAAATTTCCCCACCTAACATTTTTACATACGCTTTTGCAATGGATAAACCTAATCCTGCGCCTTGATATAGCGGTCTGTCCTTCAAATCTGCTTGGATAAACCTTTTAAAAATAGACTCCTGTTCCTCCTTTGCAATTCCGATCCCACTATCTTTGACATAAAACTGGATAAAATCTTTTTTTAATGAATAACCAAATTCTATACTCCCCTTATGGGTGTATTTAATCGCATTTTTTACCAGATTTGTGAGTATAGCATACACCTTTTCTCGATCTGTATTATACGTGGCTTCTTCAAATTTTAATTCACAGTGATAATTAAATTTTAATCCCTTTTTTTTCACCTCTGGAAGAAAAAAAGTGTAAATATAATCCATCTGTTCATTGATATTTGATTCAGTATAAAAGAGATCCATTAAATTAGACTCAATTCTTGATATATCAATGATGTCATTGATGATATTTAACATCCTATGTCCACTCTTTTCAATAATATTTACATATTCTAGTTGTTTATGTAAGTCTAAATCTCTACTCTTTAATAAACTCGCAAAACCAAGTATTCCATTCATAGGTGTTCTAATCTCATGACTCATATTGGCCAAAAATGCAGATTTTAATCGATCACTCTCTTCAGCTTTCTCTTTGGCTTTAATAAGCTCAGCTTCATACTCTTTGATCGTTGAAATGTTTCTTGCATTAACAATAACTGCATTAATTAAAGGATTTTGTAGGAAACTTTGTCCAACGGCCTCAAACCAAACATAACCTCCATTTTTGTGTTTGTGACGATATTGCACTTTTCCAACGGTGCCAGGGTTCAATATTGCTTCTGTAAAAACTTGAGAAACCCGCTCAGCATCATCAGGATGTACAACATTTTGAATAGGTCCAAGAAGTTCTTCAATGGAATAACCTGTATCTTTAACTGCAACATCACTTACATAGAACTGCTCCCCTTTTTCATTAACTAACACAAATGAATCTATCGAATTTTTAATCATGAGTCTCAATTTCTCCTCACTACTTTCAGCCCTGATTTTTGCATCTAATATTTTTTGTTCTACATTTCTGGTATTCGTTATATCTCTAGTTAAACAAGAAACTCCGATGATCTTCCCATCTATAACAATGGGATTTAATAAACTGGCAATATGACATATTCCATGTTTTGAATGGATCGGATCCTCATAGTTTAATCTTGAACCTTGCAGTGCCCTGTCATATCTATCTTTCCACATTTCTCTAATCTCTTGCGGAATTTTTTCTAATATGTTGTCTCCAATTTTTAACTCAACATCAAAAACATGAATAAATTCCTCTTTTAGATTGTTATTGAGATATATTAGTGTGTACTCAGGATCAATGGCCCATATATTATCCAATGTGTTCTCAATAATAGCCGAAATATTACCTTCTAGAGATTTATCCATGGTTTGGATAATCTGTTTCAATTTTAAGTTTTCTTCCAGAAGCTCATTTTTACTCAAAGATGAGATGTTTTTACGATTCATATTTTTTCAGTGAAGAAGTTAAAAATATATTAAAATTTAAAGTTTTATTACAACTTGCAAAAATAGTGTTTTTTTAAGTACAAAAAAAAAAGTCGGTTAAAAACCGACTTTTACACTTGGTAGCGGGAGCAGGACTCGAACCTACGACCTCCGGGTTATGAGCCCGACGAGCTACCACTGCTCTATCCCGCACTATTGAGTTGCAAATATACAACAATTTTCTCAATTTTTAATAGTTTATTTTAAATAATTCATATTTTTATAAACAACAGAAAATCAAATAAATACATATTTATTTTTTTTCTTTACTTTTGCAAACTCAATTATTGTTCTCTTATTTTTGAAATTATGGCACTTTTTTTACGCAAATATGTACTTCTTTTTACATGCTTCTCCATCACATTTACTGCATTTTCTCAATTAGATGAATTAGATGAAATGGTTGAATCGTCAGACTCAATCCAAATCTCAGATAATTTTATTTACAAATCAACCGAGTGTCCAAAACTAGATTCAATTATTCATTATGCACTGTCTCAAACAGGAAAACCATATAAATTTGCAACCTTTGGTCCAAATACTTTTGATTGCTCAGGATTAATGTACCATACATTTAATACATTTAATATCAATATTGGCAGAAGTTCTAGAGATCAATTCAAAGAGGGTGTTAAAGTTCCTATAAATGAAATCCGACCTGGTGATCTGGTTTTCTTTTATAGAGGGAAAAAGTCAAGAAAATACATAGGCCATGTTGGCATGGTTGTTTCCGTTGATTCAAATAAAAACTTCACTTTTGTTCACTCTTCTTCTCCAAAATATGGTGTAAGATTAGATTACTCCTCAAAACATGCTTATGCCAATTCTTTTGTAGGTGCTAGAAGAATTATTGATTGTGAAAATTCAACAAATTATTCTCAAATAAACACATTTGAATTCAGAAACACCGAATCTGCTCCACAGACAACTCCTCAAAATAGTAAAATTGTAAAAGATAACTCTAATAAGTACTATAAAGTTAAAAGAGGGGATACACTCTCAGCAATTAGTAGAAAGTACAATATTCCTGTTTCAAAAATTCAAAAACTGAATAATTTGAAATCGGATAAGATTTATGAAGGTCAAAAGTTGAAAATAAGCCAGTAAATAAAACCAGCCGGTAGAGCAAAAAAGAAAGAATCAAAACGATCTAAAATTCCTCCATGTCCAGGCAACAATTTTCCACTGTCTTTTACATTTGCAGCTCTCTTATACATAGATTGTACTAAATCTCCGTAGGTCCCAAAAACCACAACTATAAATGCAAACCCAATCCACTCATAAGGGGTTTCAAAAACATCTCCTTGGAAATAAGGAATTTTTGCAAATAAAGATGATCCTAATACTGTGATAATTAATGATATAATACAACCTTCCCAAGATTTTTTTGGAGATATTCTTTCAAATAATCTGTGTTTTCCAAACGTGACGCCTGAAAGATAGGCAAAAGTGTCACTTGCCCAAACAATAATAAATACTGATAAAACTACAGGTGCATCGTAAACAACCCACATAGTGCCTAATGCAAAGGGTATTACAATCCAAAAAAATGGGATATATGTTAAAGCAACATTTAATAAACCTCGTTTTTTATTGCGATATAGTTCAATAATTGGTGACAATATAATGGGTAAGATTATGATTAAAGAAACAACCAATAATAACGATGTGATATTCTCAATTTGAAAAACATCTCTGTAAATAAGATAAAGTGAGATATATAAAAGAAATGTCATCCCCGTTGAAATTCCTACCTGAGGTGATCCACCACTTCGCTTTGCAATTTTAAAAAACTCCCTAATTCCTAACAATGAAATCACTAATGTTAAACAAAACATATATTCTATCGGTAGAATAAAACTTGCTAAAACAATGATAACAAATGCTAGTCCTGTTAAAGTTCTATTGATAAAGTTTTTCATGAATTTTGAATAAAAAATAGAATTATTTGAGGGTTTTCTGGTGAATATTCTTGATCTTCACGCACTTTAGTAGGTGTGATCAGTTCGGTGAATACACCTGTTTTTTGTTCAATATTCTTTTCTATCTCTTGAAAAGCTGAACCAATATCTTCAACTACATGATCAATAAATGCAATGACAATGATATCTTTCCCTAAATTTAAAACGGAAGGGTATAATGAATATTTCTGTGAAAAACCAATACTTCCAGAACGTGCAATAAGTAAGTCAGAATATATTATCGCCGCATCAACGGGCTTGTCAGTTTCTATAAAATCTGAATATGAAATACGGGCACCCTCTAAAATTTTGTTTAGTGATTTGTTAGAGTTTAATATAAAATTGTATTTTTTTCCATTCAATAAATATACTAAACGTTCACTGAAATTCTCTTTGGTACATGGAATAAATATGCCACCAGCATTTCGAAAATTTGAAACAAATTGCCTTATGATGTCGTCATTCTTTGTAAATAGGGGTGTAGTTGTGTCAATTTTTACAGGAGAACTACTCTTCTTATTGATTAAAGAATTCCTAATGTTCTTTCTAATCTGCTCCTTAGAAGCAATGATATTGGGATCCAATGATTTAGGCGACATATTTCAATTTTTTTCTACTTATTCATTTACTGCATCTTTGTTCTCCTCTTTTTGATTATTGTTTGGCCTTGCTCCAAAAATTCTTTCTAAATCTTCAGCAAAAACAACCTCTTTCTCTAATAGATACTCAGCGAGTTCAATCACTTTCTCTTTGTTCGTCAAAAGTACATTTTTTGCCCTATCGTAGGCAGATGCAATCAATTTGCGAATCTCTTCATCTATCTCTTGAGCAGTTTTTTCACTATAAGGTTTTGTTAAAGAGTATTCTGATTGCCCAGTTGAATCGTAATAACTAACATTGCCAATTTTATCATTCAAGCCATAATATACAATCATTGAATACGCTTGTTTTGTAACTCGTTCTAAATCGCTGAGCGCACCTGTGGATATTTTCCCAAAAAATAGATCTTCTGATGCTCTTCCCCCTAAAACAGCAGCCATCTCGTCTAACATTTGTTCTGTTGTTGTTAAATGACGCTCCTCAGGTAAATACCAAGCTGCTCCTAAAGATCTTCCCCTAGGTACGATCGTAACTTTCACTAATGGTGATGCATGTTCTAATAACCAACTAACCGCTGCATGACCAGACTCATGGTATGATATTACTCTCTTCTCTTCAGGAGAAATTAAATGTCCTCTCTTCTCTAATCCACCAACTATTCTATCAATAGCTGATAAAAAATCCTCTTTCTCTATACATTTTTTGTCTTTACGGGCGGAAATTAGTGCCGCCTCATTACACAAATTGGCTATATCAGCCCCTGAAAATCCAGGAGTTTGTTTGGAAAAGAATTCTATATCAACATCTTCTCCTAATTTCAAATTACGAATATGTACTTCAAAAATCTCTTTACGCTCATTCTGATTCGGTAATTCAATATGGATCTGCCTGTCAAATCGACCAGCTCTCAATAATGCCCTATCTAAAATATCTGCACGATTCGTGGCAGCTAAGATAATGATACCAGTATTAGTCGAAAATCCATCCATCTCTGTCAATAACTGATTCAAAGTGTTCTCTCTTTCATCATTACCCCCAGACATGGTATTTCTACCCCTTGCACGCCCAATTGCATCTATCTCATCTATAAAAATAATACAGGGAGCTTTCTCCTTTGCTGTTTTAAATAAATCTCGAACCCTGGAAGCTCCAACACCTACAAACATCTCCACAAAATCTGAACCAGATAATGAAAAGAATGGAACTTTTGCTTCTCCTGCTACCGCTTTGGCTAATAATGTTTTACCAGTACCAGGAGGGCCAATTAATAAGGCACCTTTTGGGATTTTTCCCCCTAAAACGGTGTACTTTTTGGGATTCTTTAAAAAATCTACAATCTCTTCAACTTCATATTTTGCACCCTCTAATCCAGCAACATCTTTAAATGAAAAAGTTTGCTGTGTTTTACCATCAAATAATTGCGCTTTAGATTTTCCTATACTGAAAATTCCACCGCCACCGCCAGCACCTCCTCGCATAGAACGCATTGAAATAATGAAAAATACGAAAATCCCAATAGTAAACAATATCCATATGATCTCCATACTCCACCCTTTACTCGTGTCCTGCTTAATGTCAAAATTGTATGTTTTCTCAACTTCTCCCCTGTTTAAAGTGCTATCTTTGGCCAATTCAGCCAAAACAGCTTTCTCCTTGGAAAGATTTAAATTGTCATTAAATGCTTTAAAATCAGATACAATGATGAAATATTGAGGCCCTTTTAAATTTTTCTCACGAAATTTACTGTAACTCGTATCACTCATTATAGAACTCTCTTTTAAGAATACATTGACACGATCATCTTTGCGGATATATTGTAAAGATTGAATATCTTTCTTTACAATGATTTCATTTAATTTGATGTCGTAAATCTCTTCAACTTTTACTGGAGTAGTTCCAAATTGCCAAAATAAAAACAAAACAATTACTATAGAAAAATAGATCCAAGTAAAGCTAAATTTTGGCTTTTTGTCTAATATAGATTTCCCCTTTTGGGGAGGTGTTTTTTTTTGCGGATTTTGTGCCATGGTTGTTTTGTTAGAATTGTTTTACTGGAGCATCACTCCAGAGTTTTTCAATGTCATAATATGTGCGAATATCTTCTTGAAAAATATGTACAATGATATTAAAATAATCAACTAATATCCATTCACCATTCCCCTTTCCTTCAACAAATGAAGGTCGTATTTTTGTGGTCTTTTTTACATTTTCTTGAACATATTCACTGAGCGTTTCTACATGAGTTTTTGATGTCCCACTACATATAATGAAACTGTCAAAAAAAACATGATTGATTTTCTTTAAATCAATGTGCATAATATCTACACCCTTTTTCTCTAAAAGTGATTGTATGATAACATCTTCTAAATTTCCTTCAAACGGAATCTCTACGGGTTTCTCTTTTTTTGGTCTTGCCATCTCTTTTTTTTTTCTTTATGCAAAAGTACAAAAAAAAATCCATACTTTTTTGTATCTTTGTAACCGAATTTTAATACAAAAATAATGAAAAAATTTCTCCTATTTAGCTCGTTTTTTGGATGCTTTTTCTTCTCTGCTTTAGCACAGTTAAGCTTCCAAGGAACACCACAATCTTTCAGCACTGACGGGATCACTTTTAATGTTCCATCCTATGATTTGCCATCAATCGATAACGATAAATTAATAAATGAAGATTTATTAAACCAAGATAAAGGTAATCCCCTTAGAGTCGGTGTTAACCATAATGTAAACCTAAATATGAACAACTCTGGTCGCTGGGATATTCTTCCTAATGGTGATAGATTTTGGAGATTGGCTCTCAAATCTCAAGATGCGACCTCCCTACACCTTAATATGGATAAATTCCAAATCCCTCAAGGAGCTGAAGTGTTTCTCTATACTCCAGATCATCAAGATGTGGCTGGTAAATACGATTCCAGATCAACACTCGAAAATGGAAATTTCTACTCTCCAGATATTCCCGGTGATCAGTTAATTCTCGAATATTTTCAACCATCTTCCGTAACGGGAAAACCGGATATCTCTATCTATCAAGTGGGCCATATGTATCGTTCAAATAAACAATTTAAAGGATACCATGGAGATGCTGTGGGTGACTGCCATATCAACGTTGTTTGCGAAGAAGTGGATCCTTGGAGAGACCAAGCTAATTCTGTTGTCCTTATTAGAATTACGGCTGGTACTGATGTCTTCGTTTGCTCTGGTGCTATGCTGAATAATACTCGCCAAGATAATACACCTTATGTATTTACTGCCGAACATTGCTACGACCCTAATGTTACCGCTTGGAGATTCGTTTTTGAATACCAAACCAATGCTTGCGACGGTACCACTGGGTCTTATAATAAATATGCAAATGGAGCTAATGTAGTTGCTAAAGACGATGCTTCTGATTTTATGCTACTCCAAATTACAGGTCCTATTAATGAGAACTATAAACCTAATATTTTCCTAGCAGGGTGGGATAGAAGTGGATCTGTTCCTACAGTGGGTGCAGCGATTCATCATCCTGGTGGAGACTATAAAAAATTTAGCAAACCCAGAGTTGTTACTAATGGTAATGGTTCTTATAACAAATTCTGGACTGTGGGTTGGCTCCCTGAAGCTACAAATAAAGGAACTACTGAACCTGGATCTTCTGGTTCTCCTCTATTTAGTGCCGCTGGTTACGTAGTTGGTTCACTTTGTTGTGGAACCTCTAGTTGTTTCTACATTGACCAATATAATGTTGGTCCAAATGGTTATGATAATTATGGTAAATTATCTTATTCATGGACAAATAATAATACTTCTCTTAATTCTAGAAAACTTCAACCTTGGTTAGATCCAGATAACTTAGGGCATGTTGCTCTTGCAGGTAGATACTGGAACAACTCCGTTTCTGTTTCCGAAAATGAAGTGTCAAAAACGTTTAAAGTTGTCCCAAATCCTTCTAATGGATCTTTCTCATTGTCAGATATTCAATTGAATAACACAGGTACAATCTTCGTATATGATGCCCTAGGAAAACTTCATTATAAAGCTTCTATAACCACAGATCAACAACTTAATTTTAATCTGCCAACATTAAATAATGGGTTGTATTTTATCGAAATTCAATCTGATAACCAAACTTATAGATCTAAATTGATGATTGTTAAATAGGTCCTACACTCATCCTATACTCTTTTTTCGCGCATTATTGCAATTTTCTCTTTATGGAAAAAAATTTGCTCTTGTCTATCGCATATTTACCTTCTATCGAATACTTTTATTCCTTAGCTACACATAATGCCCAAATCGAAAAATTTGAACACTATCAAAAACAATCCTACAGAAATAGAACTATTATTTTTGCCCCAAATGGTCCTCAAAGTTTGATTATTCCTGTCATAAGAACCAAAAAGACTCTAATCACTGATGTGCAAATTGAGTATAAAACAGATTGGCAAAAAAATCATTGGAGATCTATCACAACTGCGTACAATAATAGTCCCTTTTTCCTCTATTATCAAGACTTTTTTGAATCTTTCTATTCTAAAAAAACTAAATATTTGTTCGATTTTAATCTGGAATTGATTGCTCAAATTCTCAAAATTTTAAAATGGGATACCAACCTCTCTTTTACTTCCTCTTTCTCTTCCCAAATAGATCCTGCTGAAGATTATAGAAACGTTATCCATCCCAAAAATATCCAATCTCATATATATAAATTCAACTTTAAAAATAACTACAATCAGGTTTTTGAAGAAAAGTTTGGTTTTATTCCCTTTCTTTCAATTATCGATTTAATATGTAATCAAGGCCCAAATTCAGGTAGTTTTATTGTTTCTAATATTTTTGAAAATGAATAAAAATCAATGGTTTAGATTAGCTACGCTCACTTTTCTTACACTGCTATTCTTTCTGATGCCGCTCTTTATTAATGATGTTCCTACTACCGGAAATGGTACTATTGCTTTAATTTATAATAAAATAGCATCTTTTTTGAACTTAAATATTGTACAAAAAGTTCACGGTGCTCAATGGATCAATGCCCTTTTTATTTGGTTAACAATCTTCATTGTTACCAGATTCATTAAACTATTATTAGGATGGAGAGCTGCACTTTTTGGTGCTATTTTGCTCTTCCTTTCCCCTAGATTTATTGGCGCATCTCTCCTTAATCTTATTGATATCCCTTTTGCATTTGCGTATATTCTTACCATAACTTTAATTTACGCTTTCGTTCGCGAATTGCCTAGATACAAACTAAAAAGAGTTATCTCTTTAACCTTAAGTGCCCTCTTTACAACCTGTATTCACCCTGCTGGCTCTATCCTGATTATCTATATCTTGGTTTTTCCCATCATTGCTTTAATCCTTAAAATTAATGTGAAATGGCATTTTATTGCTGATAAAAAACAAGCCGTTTTTAAATTGATAACTATAATCACTTCACTCGCACTTTTAGTTTTTCTCGTTTCTGTATTGGTATCAAAATATATTTACAAAATTCCAATTAATCATCCTTTAGTGGCTCTAAATATGTTTAACGATTTTGCAAATATGGATTATCAGATTTTTGACTCCAAACTCTGGATGCATTCCGATTTGCCAAATTATTACCTCTTAAAATACCTGTTTATTACAACGCCTCTTGTAATTTTAATTGGAGTATTTCTCTTTTTCGTTTTTATTTATATGAAAAGAAAAGAACAAAATCCCCTTTTAATCTATGTTATTTTAGGCACACTTTTGTTCCCTTTGATATTCTCTTATTTCAGTAATATGACCGCAAATGCCTATTGGTCAATTTATTATATGTCAGTCCCATTAATAATAATCCTTTCTGTTATGGGTGTAGAGTATATTCTTAGAACAATTGATGATAGATATGTAAATTCTGTGATCGTTTTTGTCCTATTTCTTCTTCTTCTTCCACCCTTACGCCATCTAACAGTTACTGCACCAGCTACTTCAAGCTATTTTAATGAGTTTTCTGGAAGTATTTCCTCTTCCTTTGGTAAATATTCTCTCGATTTAAATTCACACCACCCTAAAATGGCTTCCAAAATACTTATGAAATTTATCTATAATTTCGAAATCCGCGGCTTAAAAGATTCTAAAACGATACAGGTTTATACCGATTGCTCTATAAATTGTGAGAACTATTTTGCTGAGTATCCTTTTGTGAAAGTTCAAAATGGAACATTAGAACAATTTCTTAATGGAAATGGAGACTACTTTATTTCGTTTGCAGATCAACAAACTCCTCAAGTTCTTAAAAGTGGAACCTGGCCTCCAAATAATGCCCTTTTTTCAATGTATGTTGAAAACGTCCCTATGGCTACTTTTTTGAAAAGGAAATAATTTTATTTTCTTTATTGTAACGGCATTTGAATTATGTCTGGGTTTTTCTGTTAATAACTTCTCGAAAAAAAAAGAGGTACGCTTGGCGTACCTCTTTTGCAGGGGAAGAGAGATTCGAACTCCCACCGATAGTTTTGGAGACTACTGTTCTACCCTTAAACTATTCCCCTTTGTATTGCAGATTCCGAAAAACCTGCAATAGATCTAATTAGATATTAATCTAAAATTTTTGTTACCTGTCCAGCACCTACTGTTCTTCCACCTTCACGGATAGCGAAACGTAAGTTAAGGTTGATAGCGATCTCAGATAATAATTTAACTGTGATTGTTAAGTTATCCCCTGGCATTACCATCTCTACTCCAGCTGGTAAAAATACTTCACCAGTTACGTCTGTCGTACGGAAATAGAATTGTGGACGATATCTATTGTGGAATGGAGTGTGACGTCCACCTTCCTCTTTTTTCAAGATAACTACTTCAGCTTCAAACTCTTTGTGAGGTTTGATTGAACCTGGTTTTGCAATAACCATACCACGACGGATAGCTTCTTTGTCAATACCACGTAATAATAAACCTACGTTGTCACCAGCTTCTCCTCTGTCCAAAATTTTACGGAACATCTCAACACCTGTAACAACAGATTTAAGTTTTTCAGCACCCATACCTAAAATTTCTACTGGATCACCAGAGTTGATGATACCTGTTTCAATTCTACCTGTTGCTACTGTACCACGACCTGTAATTGAAAATACGTCTTCAACTGGCATTAGGAATTCTTTTTCAGAATCACGTTTTGGAAGTGGAATATATGTGTCAACTGAATCCATTAATTCCATGATTTTGTCAACCCATTTTGGCTCGTTGTTCAATCCACCTAATGCAGATCCTTGAATAACTGGAGTGTTGTCACCGTCAAATCCGTAGAATGTTAATAAATCACGAATTTCCATCTCAACTAATTCTAATAACTCTTCGTCATCTACCATGTCAACTTTGTTCATGAAAACTACCAATTTAGGCACACCTACTTGGCGAGCTAAAAGGATGTGTTCTCTTGTTTGTGGCATAGGACCATCAGTTGCAGCTACAACTAATATTGCACCATCCATCTGTGCAGCACCTGTTACCATGTTTTTAATGTAGTCAGCGTGACCAGGACAGTCAACGTGTGCATAGTGACGATTGGCAGTTTGATACTCAACGTGAGATGTGTTAATCGTAATACCACGCTCTTTTTCTTCTGGAGCATTGTCAATTGAGTCAAAGCTTCTAACTTCTGATAAACCTTTTGATGCTAATACTGTAGTGATTGCTGCTGTTAAGGTTGTTTTACCGTGGTCAATGTGACCAATTGTTCCCACATTAACGTGAGGTTTCGAACGATCAAATTTTTCTTTTGCCATTGTTTTATTGATTAAGGGTTGTTAATTTTTTCTTACCGTTTATATTTTTATGATTAAGTTTCTATACTTGAGCCATTGACGAGAGTTGAACTCGTGACCCCTTCCTTACCAAGGAAGTACTCTACCACTGAGCTACAACGGCTTATTTTTTACATACAAAGAACATCTCAAAAATCTATTTTTTTGAGTCTGCAAAGATACACTTTTTTTTTACATCTTTTCCCTTTTATGTAAAAAAAATCAAAAAATCATATTTAATTGTTATTCAAAGGGTTAATCAATAACAGATAACACTTTGTCTAAACTATCTTCCCAATTTGGTGGAACAGTTTCCAAAAAATTGATCATCTTTGATTTGTGTAATACAGAGTTATGTGGCCGTTTTGCTTTTTGAGGATACTCTTCTGTTGAGATCGCTTCTATCACACATGTTAACCCTTTTTTCTTTACAATATACTTCGCAAATTCATACCAACTACATCTACCCATGTTCGAATAATGAAATATTTCACATCCTACGATCTTTTCACTCTTTTCTAAAAATTGTAAAATTACTTCCGCTAAATCTGTACTGTTAGTTGGACTCCCAATCTGGTCATCTACAACATTTATCTTTTCACGCTCTCGTGCTAAACGGAGTATCGTAAATACAAAGTTATTCCCAAATTCAGAATATAACCAAGATGTGCGAATTATAATTCCGTGTACTCCACTTGCTTTCATCTTCTCTTCTCCAGAGAGCTTCGAAGCACCATATACTGATTGGGGATGAGGTACACTATCCTCTATAGGAATGTCAAAATCTCCATCAAAAACATAATCTGTGGATATATGAACCATAAAAATATCTAACTCCACGCAAACGGTAGCTAAATTGGAAACTCCAGTGCTGTTTATTAAATAAGCATTCTCTGGATCCTCTTCTGCCTGATCAACGGCAGTATAAGCTGCACAGTTTATTAAAAAATCTATCGATTTCGATTTACAATAGGTTCTAATACTTTCAATATCAGTGATATCTAATTCAAATAAATCCGTAAAGATAAATTCATAACCTAAACTTCTTTTTGAAGATATTTTTCTAAATGTTTTACCTAATTGACCCTCAGATCCTGTTATAAGTATTCGCTTCATGGGATTAAAAACTAAATTAGTTTCTCCCAATGCTAAAGTAAGTTACTCCACCTTCACGCATCTCTCTTGGGTCGTATATGTTTCTTCCATCAAAAACCAAAGGTGTTTTCATCAAGGATACAATCCTTTTGGGATCTAACACTCTAAATTCCGCCCACTCCGTTACTAAAAATAGTGCATCTGTCCCCTCAATCGTCTCTTCTATCGAATTACAATATGTGATCACATTTCCAATTTTACGCTTTGTCTCATGCATCGCTGCTGGATCATACGCTTTAACCTCACATCCACTCTCAAGTAAACTCTGAATTAATACCAACGATGGCGCTTCTCTCATATCATCAGTGTTTGGCTTAAAGGATAAACCTAACATCCCAATCTTTTTCCCTTTTAAATCTCCTTGATAATGTTGCTGAAGCTTGTTAAACAATACAAATTTTTGTCTGTCATTAACCTCTTCAACCGCTTTCAAAACATCTAAGGAATACCCCTTTTGATCTCCCGTTTTGATCAATGCTTTAACATCCTTTGGAAAACAAGATCCACCATATCCAATTCCTGCATATAAGAACTTGCTCCCGATCCGTGTGTCACTGCCAATCCCTTTACGAACCATATTCACATCCGCTCCAACGATCTCACATAAATTGGCAATATCATTCATGAAACTGATTCGTGTAGCTAACATCGCATTCGCTGCATATTTAATCATCTCCGCAGAAGGAATATCCGTGAAAATTACAGGATGTCCATTCAATACAAACGGTTTATACATTTTTTCAAATATCTGTTGCGCTCTCTCAGACTCAACCCCAACCACAATGCGATCTGGTTTCATAAAATCACTAATCGCATCACCCTCTTTCAAAAACTCTGGATTAGATGCCACATCAAAATCTATAGAAACAGATCGTTTATTCAACTCCTGCTGAATTGTCTCTTTTACCAAATTAGCTGTGCCAACGGGAACTGTACTTTTTGTGATCACCAAAACATAATCTTGCATGTGTTTCCCAACAGTTTTGGCTACCTCAACAACATATTGCAAATCTGCACTCCCATCATCATCCGGTGGTGTTCCAACCGCAGAAAATATAACTTGAACATCTTTTAAAACAGGAACTAAGTCAGTGGTAAACGTTAATCGACCCTTCTGAATCGTACGCTCTAAAACATCCTCTAAACCTGGTTCAAATATGGGCGATATCCCCTGCTTTAATTGCGTAATTTTTTCAACGTCAATGTCTACACATATAACTTCAAAACCTACGTCTGCTAAACATGCACCGGTTACTAAACCTACATATCCTGTGCCAACTACTGCTATTTTCATACCTTTTTTTATTTTTTTTAGTGCGCAAAAATACAATTTTTTTTTACTTCTTGAAAAAATTGTTCAAAATTGATCCTTTTTTACTACATATTTCCTATTTTTTATCCTCTTTTATGTTCTACAATTTTTTTTTATCTTTATTATAATTTTTTGTAACTTAATCACTTATAATTCGTATTCGAGAATTGAATGTGAAAAGTTTGTTTTTCCCCATTCAATCAATAATCTGGTGTAAAAAAAAAAGTAAAAAAAATCATACATGCGTATAATATATAAAAAAATAATGTATCTTTGCACGTTGAATAGTAATGGAATTGGAAATCCAGAACTATTTCAATTTTGTAAATAAATAAAAACACTTACATAATCCAACAAAAGACAAAAATTTGAACAAATTAATAATAATCAAATAAATACAAATTCTTATGAAAAAACTTGTACTCTTATGCTTTCTTAGCATCGTAGCAATGTTAAATAGCACAACATTCGCTCAAGATTGTTGCTTTTGGGTAGAAAAAAACAATGTTGTTATCCCAGAGGAAGTCTATTCTCTTACTACACCAGTTCATCTTGGAGGTGGAGTTTTCCAACAGGATTACTACAACATCCACTTTGTAAACAACTGTGGATTAGACTCCATGAACACAAAAGTTTCCATCGGTTGGGAAATTTACCGTGATGGTCAACTTTTGGATAATGGTACAGAACTTACAAAACTATCTAAGTATGCTGAAGTTACCTTTCAAATTAAAACTGGAGATTTAGATTGGTTTGGAAATCAAGTTCGTTCTGGACTTGGGGATCAATATGCCTTAGATAATTTAAATATTCCTACTTTTACTGACTTCCCAGGTGCTATTCCAAATATTGGACCTAATGGAGCTGGCTATTTAGGTATACCAAATTTCCAAAATTATAATTATTTCAACCTTCACTTCCTTCAACACGCTTCTAGAACTAATGGAATGAGAATGAAAGTGGATTGGAAACAATTTGGAAACTATGAAATCAAATTCACATTGTACAGCAGATCATGCGGTACTGAAATACAATATCCATACAACCCTAATAATCAACATGCATATGTTGGAGGTCATCAATCTAACGTTTCTGGCGTTATTTCTCGTTTTACACTTGACCCAATGCCTAGAGGTGCTCACGATGATGCAATCTGCGCTGGGGATTCTTACTCTTTCGGAGTAAAACCTGATGGAACCCCATATACATATTTTGCTAATACTGCAACTTGGCCTACCGCTGTTACTACTCAATACATCGTTCCTTCTTATACACAACCTCAACCTTGCCAAGGCCCCACAGTTGCTAGAATCGATACCCTTCGCTTAACAGTGAATCCTAACCCTCCAATGCCTTCAGCAAGTAGTCAAGAACTTTGTGGAGAAGGTGAAGTGACACTAACAGCTTCAAACCCTATTATTCAAAATCTACCTGTTACTTATAGATGGTATAGCGATGCAGCTCTTACCAATATGATCGCAGAAGGAAACACTGCTACTGTTTCTATTCTTAATCCTTCTAACGTAACAACCGTTTATAACTATTATGTGGTGGCTTACTCTCCTTTCTGTAATAGTCTCCCAACTATGGTTACCGTTACTTCAAACCCAATCCCAGAATTATCACTTATTGCTTATAATGAAACCACTTGCCCATATATCCACACTGAAAACGTTGGAGTTACTGCTCTTCCAGGTTCATTTACTGGTGCTTTAACTTATGTTTGGACTGGTGCAACTGGCACAACTGACAATGCAATCGTAAATATTGCTGCGGATTGTGGTTCAGAATATCCTTTCTCAGTTTCTGTTACAGATGAAAAAGGTTGTAATAATACAATTGCTGGTCAAATCGTTGCTGTTGATGAAACAGCTCCAATGGTTTCTCCTATGTCAATGATTATGCCAACGACTACTGGCTGTAATTTAGATAACGTTCCTGCTGCACTAGATGTAAACGGACTTATCTCTGCTGGTTTTATCTTTACAGATAATTGCACAGATCCATCTAATGGAACTAACTTTACCGTTACTTCTAGAGATGAAATCGAATTAGGTTGCACTAGTACATTAAAAAGGTATTATATATTATATGATTATTGCGGAAATGAAAGCGCTGAGTTCTATATGGAATATAACGTTGTTGATGATGTTGCTCCTACGTATACTGCAAATACAAACATCTATACCGCAATTCCTGGTCCTAATTGTACTTTCTCAATCTCTCAAGATATTTTAGATCAAATCCTTGAAGATTTTGCTCCAGTAGATAATTGCTCTGATGTTACTACAACTTTCTCTGTTGAACCTAATGAATTAATTACAACTACTACAACTGTAACTGTTACATTTACTGATGCTTGCGAAAATGCAACTATTGCTACTGCTACTGTTACCGTTCCTGCTTTATTATCTTCTACATTAACTACCGTACCTTCAACTCTTGAAGCTTGTACTGGCTCATCTTTCACTTTCACAGTGGCTACAATGAATGGTGTTGAACCAGTTTCTTTCACTTGGAGTGATACTCAACTTGAAGGTGATGAAGTTACTGTTACCCCAGTTCTTACAGATATCAATGTAGATCAAGATTTTACATATTCTGTTACAGTTATGGATGCTAACAACTGTACTTCTATAAATACAGTTACTGTGACTGTTCATGGTTTACCAGCATTTACAGTTTCTGAAGATGTAGATATTTGCTTAGGTGAATCAACTACATTAATGGCTACTTATGATGTTACCCCTGGTGAAGGCGATGGTGATGGTGGTAATGATGGAGAAATTCCTTACGATCCAATTCCTACTTACCAATGGTCTACTGGCGCTACAACTGCCTCTATTACGGTTAACCCTTCTGTTACTACAACTTATACTGTTACAGTTACTAGCCCATTCGGTTGTTCTGATGTAAAATCAGTAACAGTTACTGTTAATGAATTACCAGCTTTTACTGCTGTGAAAACAGCTGACAATACTTTCTGCGTAGGTACTAACGGTGCAATCGATATATTACCTAATGATGAAACTTATAACTATTTTGTAGGTACTACTCAAATCACTCTACCTTATGATGGTTTAGCTCCTGGTACTTACGTAATTACTGCTCAAAACCCAATTACACTATGTACTTCTTCTGCTTCCCCAATAACTATCCTAAATGTACCTGTACTTCCAGTGGCTTCAATCGAAGTGTCTGAAATTACTGAACATTGTTTATATGAACCTATTACTGTTGCAATTACCGCAACTTCTTCTCAAGAAGATGCTACATTTGTAATTTCTGTAAACGGCGAAACTTTAGAAAATATCGAAGGACTAGCTTCTTATACATTTACAACTGCTGGAACATATACGTTTACAACAACAACTACAAACCCAATCACAGGTTGTGTATCTGCAATTGCAACTCAAGTTGTTAATATTTATCCTCTACCAGTTGATCCAATCTTAACGGTTAACGATTCAGAAATCTGCCTTGGTGAAACTGTTACACTAACAGCTACTCCAATGATGACTGACTTTACTTATACTTTTGGACAAAATGAACCAACTTTAGTGAATACTCTAGATGTTACTCCAGAATTAGTGGGTGAAAATATATATAATGTTGTGATTACTACCGATCATGGTTGTACAGCTACAGCTTCTGTAACAGTTGTTGTTAATCCACTTCCAGTTATTGAATCTATTACAGCTGAGTTCGATTGCCCTAATGTTATGAATCCTGTTTCTGCACTTGTTACAGGTGGTACTGCTCCATATGCACTTTCTTGGTCTGGTAATGTAACCGTTGATGCCGAACTTTCTACAGTTATTCTAAATAATATTATATGTGGTTCATCAAATGTTGTAAATCTTGGTGTTATCGACTCTAAAGGTTGTACTGCAAATAGCTCTGCTACAATTCTAATTAATGATGTAACTCCTCCTACAATCGTATTCGAAGGTACAATTAGTCAAGAATTAACCGTAGATTGTATGTCAATTCCTACACAACGTACACAAGATGTTAATGTTTCTGATAATTGTACTGCTCCTACAGCAATCATAATTTCAATGCTTCCTGAAGTTGTTATTCCTGGTGCTTGTGCAAATACTTATGATATCGAAAGAAGATGGAGAGCTCAAGACGGTTGTGGAAATAGAGATACTATTATGCAATTGATCCATGTAGTGGATGAAGATGCACCAACTCTAAACACAGTTCCTGCTGATTTTGCAGTTTCTTGCGAAAATGTTACTGATGGTTCTATTACAGATACAGCTCTAACTGCTATTGATGTTTGCTCTTCAACTGCAAACATTACTTTCTCTTACACTCAATCTACTGCACCAACTGCAATCGCTAATACATATTTTATATATAGAGATTGGGTTGCTACTGACGAATGTGGAAATGTTTCTCTACCAAAAAGACAAACCATCACCGTTACTGACGAAGTTGCTCCAGTATTAGATCCTGAAACTATTCTTCCTCAAAATTTAACACTTACTTGTAGTGATCTTATTCCTGCTCCTGCAACACTTGTATATGTTGATAATTGTGTTGGTATAGTAACAATTACTTTTAATGAAGTTTCAACAAAAAGTGCTAATCCAAATGATTCAACATATTATAACTATACAATTACCAGAACTTGGATTGCTGCTGATGCTGCTGGAAATACAACTCCAACTACAACACAACTAATTACAGTTCAAGACTTAATTGCTCCTGTTTTTGTTGAAAATACAGTTCCTGCAAACACTACCATCAATTGCTCTCAAGCAATTCCTAGCGTTGCTAATGTAATGTTCTCTGATAATTGTGATCAAGATTTAGAGATCACCTACAATCAAGTTTCTACTCAAGGTGATGATGAAAATCTTCCTACTTTCTATAATTACACTATTACCAGAACTTGGTTCGCAACTGATGCTACAGGTTTAGTTTCTCCAACAGTTACTGAAGTTATCACCGTTGTAGATAACACAGTTCCAACCGTTGTTGAAAACACAATCCCTGCAAATGTTACTTTAAATTGTCAAGATGCAATTCCCGCTCCTGCTACAGTTCTATTTACTGATGGTTGCGATGCTAATCTTATAGTTACTTTAGATGAAGTATCTACAAAAGGTACTACTCAAAATACATTTGCTTATGATAATTATACAATCACTAGAAAATGGTCAACAATCGATGCAAGTGGTAATAAATCTGATACAATTACTCAAACAATAACAGTTCAAGATATTACAAAACCTGTTGTAGTTCAAAGTTCAGTACCTCAAAATCTACTTTTGACATGTTACGATACTGTTCCTAATATGGCAAACGTATTATTCACTGATAATTGTTCAACACCTGCTGTAACATCACATGCTGTGTCTACTTTCGTGAATAATCCTGAAAATCAAAATTATTATAACTATGTAATCACTAGAACTTGGTTTGCTGTTGATGCATCAGGTAATATTTCTGATACTATCACTCAAGTAATTACTATCGTAGATACCGAAGCTCCAACAGTTGTTCTTGCTTCTGTTCCAGCTAATGTAACTGTTTCTTGTAGTGATGTTCCAGATCCAGCAACTGTTTTATTTACCGATGCTTGCGATGCTACTCCACTGGTTACTTTTGATGAGGAATCTACTCAAGGAGAGAATCAAGAGCTATCTTCATACTATAACTATGAAATCACTAGAACTTGGTTCGCAACAGATGCTTCTGGTCACGAATCTCCAACGGTTACTCAAATAATTACCGTTCAAGATATCGTTGCTCCAGTTGTTGTTGAAGCTACCGTTCCTGCAAATCTTACATTCAATTGTCATGAAACAATTACGCCTGCTCCTTCTGTTCTATTTACAGATAATTGCGACTTAACACCTTCTGTAGTGCTTACTACAAACACAACCCGTGGTTCTAACATTGCAGCAGCTTCTTATTATAACTATACAATTACAAGAACTTGGAATGCAGTTGATGCTAGTGGAAATCCTGCTACTCCTGTAGTACAAACTGTAACTGTTCAAGATGTTACTAATCCTGTTTTCACATTTGTTCCAGGAAATGTTACCATTTATACAGCTGCAAATTGTTCTTATAATCATAATCCTTCTGTTACTGGTACTGCCACAGCTACTGATAATTGCTACTTCCCAGCTGTTACATATACTGATGCAGTTGTTGAAGGTGCTAATGCTGGTCAATGGACAATTACCAGAACTTGGAGAGCTCAAGATGTTACTGGAAACTTTGTTACAGCTACTCAAGTGATCACAGTTACTGATAATACTCCTCCTACATTTACTTTCGTTCCTGCTAATCAATCAGTTTGTAGAAATTATGATGGTACTTACGCTAACTTAGTAACAACTGAACTTATGGGTGTTGCTTTAGGTCAAGATAATTGTACTACCAACCCAACCGTTACTTATTCTGATAATTTATCCAATATTGGTGATGCTAATACAGATGGTTTCATTACCAGAACTTGGACTGTAACTGATGCTGTTGGAAATGCAACAACTGCAACGCAAACCATTGCTGTTCTTCACCGTCCAACGGTTACAATCACTGGTCCAAATACAATCTGTGCAAATACAACCATAACACTAACCGGTGTTGGTGCTACTCAATACGTTTGGAATACAACTGCTGAAACTGCTTCTATTGAAGTAACTGAAGCTGGTACTTATTCTGTTGTGGGTACAATTGCTAACGGATGTTCTAATTTTGCAGAAATTACAGTTACCCAATTCGAAATTCCAACAATTACATCTACTGTAAATGATCAAATTTGTATTGGTGAAGCAATCACATTAAATGCTGAAGCTACTTATGCTAATCAAATGTTAGTTAACGGTGATTGGAGTGTTCAAATGTTCTCTGGTTCTACAAATACAACAACTACTTATAATGATGTTGTTGGTGCTTTAGTTCATACTTCTGCTCCAGTAATTGCTGATACTTATTTCCAATTAGTATTCACTGATGAAAATGGATGTTCATATAATCATACAACAACTACAACTATCGTAACAGATGCTCCAAGATTAAGATTATACACTGATCAAGCTGCTGCTCCTAACAATGTTCTAAGTGTTAACACTGGTCAAGATGCTAAATTCTACATCAAAGTTGAAGCTTGTGCTGACTTAACCCGTCGTGCTCAAATCCAATTCCAAGTGTATAAAGATGGTGTTGCTCTTACAGATCTTGGTCAATATTTAACTGATCAATACTTAAGCGTTAGCTATTTCACAGCTCAAAATGGTATTACAAATCCTAACCCTAACAATGGTTACAATAACCCAATTGCTAATGGAACATTCCCATTTGCTAATACTGCACAATATCCTCCATTCAATGGATTCTATGTAAGTTTAACTACAAATGCTTACAACTGGTTCTATATGCATTTCTTTAAAGATAGATTCATCACTGTAGATATCAATGCATTCTCTCAACCTGGCGTTTATACAATCACTTATGATTTAGTAGGTGCTGATGCAAGCTGTAATATTACAGATAACTCAACCAATTATGTTCCTGGTTTCTCTTATGGTGGTAGCGGTTTCCAATTCTGTAATAATACTACAGTAATGGCTTCAAATGTTATGACTATCAATGTTGGTGGAAACGCAATTCCAGATGAACCAGTTCTTGAACCAGTGGCTATTAATACAAATACAATGGATGTTAATGTTTATCCTAACCCAACTTCTGGTGAAAATATTACTATGAATTTCAAAAATATTGAAGGAAAAACTACCATCAACATTGTAACTCTTAATGGTAAGAAATTATATACCTATGAAACAATTGTTAATTCAACCAAAAAACAATTTGAAATTAATAGCTTAGATTTAGCTCCTGGTATATACTTCATCCAAGTAGTAAATAACAATGCAGTTCTTACTAAAAAATTGATCATTCAAAAATAGTAAATCACTCCATTTATAATCTTAAAAAGGGCAGCTTCGGCGCCCTTTTTTTTTGGACATTCCGGTTTTAGAAGCGCAATGCTTGCGTCTCTAAAACCGTCGGTCTCCGGCCAAATGCAAGGGTTCGTGCCGATTGCTTTAACAAACTTCCCTCACAACGTACTAGAGATTCATTTAACAATAATTGCTTAGTAGGGTGGAGGAATATTAAATTCATTCAGAAGAATCAAACATAAAAAAATCTTTCGGCGCACTGCCGGTAAGAAAAGATTTTTTGTTTCTTTTTGATCAAGCAAAAAGAAAGATCAAAGAAAGATTAAAGAAAGATTAAAGAAAGATAAAAGTGATCAATTTGTATTTTTTTCAATAGCCCTGTACTTTAGTGCAGGGCTATTGTCCATCAATCAAAATTAAGCAAAAGAGATTAATAAGCAATTATCCATAAAACAAATAAAACAAAAGAAACAAAAGAAATATAAAAAAGAACTTCCTATTAGTCACTGCGGGTAAGCAATGGCCACAAAAGAAGCAGAATAGCGTGAAAGTCTAGAACGATTTACGACCTCTTGCGGGGAGATGATTCGAAAAACCGCACTAGAATCTGTAAAATATCAAACAAAAATACCCGCGGTTTTTGAAGCGCGGGTAGAGGTCGTTAATCGGTCAGACTGAGCGGGAGGACTTTTTGTGGCCTTGATTTTTTGTTTCTTTTTGATCAAGCAAAAAGAAAGATTAAAGAAAGATAAAAGTGATCAATTTGCATTTTTTTCAATAGCCCTGTACTTTAGTGCAGGGCTATTAAAGATCAATAAAAAAATATTCAATAACCCTGTACTTTAGTGCAGGGCTATTGTCCATCAATCAAAATTAAGCAAAAGAGATTAATAAGCAATTATCCATAAAACAAATAAAACAAAAGAAACAAAAGAAATATAAAAAAGAACTTCCTATTAGTCACTGCGGGTAAGCAATGGCCACAAAAGAAGCAGAATAGCGTGAAAGTCTAGAACGATTTACGACCTCTTGCGGGGAGATGATTCGAAAAACCGCACTAGAATCTGTAAAATATCAAACAAAAATACCCGCGGTTTTTGAAGCGCGGGTAGAGGTCGTTAATCGGTCAGACTGAGCGGGAGGACTTTTTGTGGCCTTGATTTTTTGTTTCTTTTTGATCAAGCAAAAAGAAAGATTAAAGAAAGATAAAAGTGATCAATTTGCATTTTTTTCAATAGCCCTGTACTTTAGTGCAGGGCTATTAGTATAAAAACAATAAAAAAAATGTAAAAAAACAATAAAAAGAATAATAAAATATAATAATAGTATATTTATTTGGAAAATGAACAAAAAAATAGTTTCATTTTTTGTGGCAAAAAATGGGACCATTTCAATCATGTAACAAAACCATTTTTATATCGTAAAAACCACAAATAATGGAAAAATATGTCCAAAAAAAAATTATAGGATGTTAAAATTTTATTTAATTGAAAATCAGCATGATAACTAAAAATGTTACAAAAAATTTAAAAATTAAAAAAAAAAATCAATTTTTGTTAAATGGATAAAAAAATTGTGTATTTTTGCAATTAGTATCTGAATTAGGCCGTAAAGGGTCTGTTCAGATAAATCATCTATTTAAGATGCCATATATGAAACATAATAAAATTTAAACAAATACAAATTCTTATGAAAAAGTTACTACTCTTTTGTTTGCTAAGCGTTTTTATGTCAATGACATACGTTTCAAACGCCCAAAGCCCTGGTTCAGGTTGCTGCTTCTGGCTTGAGAATGCTCAACCCGATAGACCTGCTGATCTCTACAGTCTCAATGCCATGGATTCAAGTGCTAATGAAGTACAATATTACTACTTCAGATTCGACAATAATGGCTGTCTTGATCCAGATAGTATGATTTCCATTGATTGGCAAATTACAGTTAATGGTCAACCTTTGGATGCCATTACTTTAGGTCAATTAGAGATTGAGATAGAGACTAAACATCCAAATTATCCAAATTATTATGTTCCAAGTGGTCAATTAAAATCTGGACAAGGTTTTAGTTCTTTAGAATTTGGGTGTCCTAATAAAACTGATTATCCAGGTGGCCTAGGTGGACCATATAATAATACATATTGTCAAAATACACCTATGTTCAGCTATTTTGGTTTGGGTGCTAATAATTTGTATAATTATTTTTATGTTCATTTTCTTCAATATGCATCTGATAACGATTTAATTCGATTAAAAATTAAAAGAAAAAGTTTTTTGACTTATTCTATAAAATTCAAATTAATTGAAAGAATTAATGGTACAAAGTATGATGGAGATCATTATAATTCTGATCAAAATTTATGTATTGGTGGTAAACTTGCAACAAGAGGTGCTGAATTGGCCTCTTTCACTTTAGAAGAACAAACTTACTTAAAAGATTCAATAAGCGCTTGCTCAGGAGTACCTATTTTAGTAGGTATGGATCCAAATGGACATCAATACTCTTATGTAATGTCTCCAACAACTCCTTCTCCAGTCGCTGAAATGATTGTTAATGTTCCGTTCTATAATCAAGATTGGAATTGTGTTGATTATATTGACCAAATGGTAGAATATACTTTAACATGGGCTCCTGCTCCTTCTGCTCCTATCGTTCAAGATCAAACCCGTTGTGGTGAAGGTACCCTTATTTTTACAGCTTCTCATGCTTTAGAAGGTACATATGCTTTTACTTATAACTGGTATAATAGTTCAGTGATCTCTCCTGCGAACTTAGTTCATACAGGAAACACATTTACAACACCTGTTCTTGCAGAAGATGAAGAGATCTCTTATTGGGTTACTGCTTCTATCGTGAGTGGCTGCGAGGGTCTTCCTCAAGAAGTTACTGCTAAAGCTTTCAAACAACCTATTGTTACTTTAACTTTTGAAGATGATTTTTGCCCAGATGCTGGAACAAAAACGGTTATGGCTGTCGTTACTAATGCGTACGATACAGAAATTCCATACGGACCAGAAGATATCCCTGCAATCCCAGCTCTAACAGGTTTTGACTTAACTGTGAATTGGACTGGTGCAACTCAAACCTCTATTTCCAATGGTACAATATATGCAAATGTTCCAGTTACTAATGCTTGTAATGCCACATATACATATTCAGTATTGATTACTGATGACGTATCTGGTTGTACAGCTACTGCATCTGAATCTTTCACTTTAGTTGATACTGAAGCGCCAACTTTCTATGCCCCTGCAACATTTACTGCTTATAAAGGCGTTGGTTGTGCTTTAGATATCGATCCTACAACTACGGGAGAACCTTATGATATTTCTGATAATTGTGATGATCTAAATTTTGTGATTACTCGTAATGATGTATTAACTCTTGGAACTTGTGTAGATAATTATACAATCACCAGAACTTGGACGGTAACTGACCATTGTGGAAATGCTACTACTCACAATCAAACTATTATTGTGAGAGATGTTATAGCTCCAACAATTAGTTCCCTTCCAGATATAACTGTTTATACAAACAGTGCATGTTCTTACAATGCAAATCCAACCGTATTGCCAGTAGCTTCGGATAATTGTACACAATCACCTGTAATTACATTTAAAGATGATACACTTGCAACTTGTTCAGGTTCATTTGATATCACTAGAACTTGGAGAGCAACAGATAATTGTGAAAACTTAGTGGAAGATGTTCAAATGGTATATGTAAGAGATAATCTACCTCCTTCAATAGCTGCTCCTGCAGATGTAACTATTTTTACAACTCCAACATGTACATATGATGCCACCCCTTCAGTTCAACCTATTGTTAATGATAATTGTTCAAATAGTGTGGTTGTGACTTTTGAAGATGATACAGTTGCTACATGTACAGGATCTTATGTAATCACAAGAACATGGAGAGCAACCGATGATTGTAATAATTATGCTGAAGATACACAAGTTATCACTATTAGAGATAATGTACTTCCAACGATTACAGCTCCAGCAGATGTAACCATTTATACTACTGCAACATGTACATATGATGCAACCCCAACCGTTCAACCAATCGTATCAGACAATTGTACAGCAGTACCTGAAGTAACTTTTGAAGATGATACAGTTGCTACATGTACAGGATCTTATGTAATCACAAGAA